>DATJSR010000162.1:0-22644 GCA_035504015.1 Steroidobacteraceae bacterium | reverse complement strand
GACCTGCCGCTGCAGCGAATCGACGAGCCGGCGCAGGCGGATCACGTCCGGATGGTCCTCGGAGTAGCGCTGGCGGGCGGCCGCAAGGTCGCGCTGTGCCTGCTCCAGCTGGCGCCGGGCATCGTTGGCGCTGGTGTCGAGGCTCTTCGAGTCATCGGCGGCGACGCTCGCCTCGAGGCCCTGCAGCTCGCGTTTGAGACGCACCACATCGGGATGATCGGGGGCGTAGAGCGCCGTGGCCCGAGCATACTCGGCACGCACCTGCTTGAGCAGGTCGGCGGGCGATTGCACGCGTTCCCCGGTCGAGGCATAGATCTGGGCGGTCGGATTGATGACCGCGAGCTGCGACTCCAGAAACAATCGCTGTTGCTCGAGCGACTGCAGCTGCGTGTCCGTGTCACGGATGTCATCCTCCATCCGGTGAAACAGCGTGAGGTTGAGCTGGTTCTCCTCCGGCAGCTCGTTCTCGTGTTTGGCCTTGAAAGTGGCGAGCTTGGCCTGCAAGGCGTCGATCTCTCCGGCCAGCCGCGCCTGCTCGCCATCGAGGAATGCAACGGCATCGTGCGCGGACTTCTGCCGCTGCTCGATGTTCTGCTGCAGGTACAGCGATACCAGCTCGTTCGCCACCTCCGCGGCGCGCTGCGCGGAGCGATCCCGGAACGCCACCGAGAAGGCGATCGTCGCCTTGGTCGGCCGACCGTCGCGCGGATCGATCACATCCGCGCTGATCATCTGCAGGTTCACGGCGTGGCGCATCTTCGCGATGATCTCCTCGCGGGGCTTGCGTCCACGCAAATCGGCGTAGAGGTTGTAGCGCGCGATGATGCCCGTCAGGTTATCGGTCGTCATCACCCGCTGCGAGATCACCTGGACGCGCTGCGAGGCATAGGTCGACACCGTCGAGCGAACCAGATCCGTAGGCAGCTCCTGCTGCTCGATGAGGATGGTGCCGCTCGAGCTATACGTGGGTGGCCACAGCCAGGCCACCGCGACCGAGATGGCGAATACGCCGAAGAAGGCAGCGGACGCCGCCAACCAGCGGCGACGTAGAGCCGGGCCCAACTGCGACAGGCGGAAGGCTTGATCGTTGCTTACCACGGCGACTCACAAGGGCGCAGCGTCGTCAGGCTCGATCGTCAAGGGGCGGTCCTCGGCTTGGCGATGGTAGTTTTTTGATCTCCAGGACCGCAATCCTGTGCAGTCATCATAGTACTGTTGCCCAGGATCCTGATGCGACTGCCGAGGTCGGAAATCGTATGCGTCGAAGATGACACTTGGATGGCAAGCGTAGTGGGCGGGCACTCGATGCCGCCCGCATCAGCGCCCGAGACTCGAGCGGCGGACCGCTGTCAATGCAGCGATGCGCGCCAGCTCGCCATGGCCGCGAGCACCATCAAGCACGGATGACAGAATCGCGTACTCGCGCGCTCAGCCCCTGACCGGAGTCGCCGCTCCCTCGCCTACCACCGTCGACCACGGCCGCACCCGCCAGCGGAGCACCAGGCCGTTGCGCACATAAGGATCCGCCGCCGCGAAGCGCTCGGCCACCTCCGGCGAGTCGCCTTGGAACAGCAGCACGCCCTGGTCGGACGGATCGGCGAGTGCGCCGCCGAGCAACAGCTCGCCGCGCTCGTGGGCCTGCCAGGCCAGCCCCAGGTGTGTTGCGCGGAAGGCGGGGCGGCGCTGCAGGTAATCGGGCACGAAGTCGTAGAACAGCAGGTAATGCACGGCGTTCCTCCGGCGCGTTCGCGCGTGGCTGGCGAGGCGGTCATTCATTTAAAGGTACGTTCACAATGCATCATCACAATTCTGCAATGGATCCCTGGATGCGCGAGCTGAGCTCACTGCTGGAGCCGATCTCCCTGACCGAGTTCTTCGCCGAATACTGGGAAAAGCAGCCCCTCGTCGTCAAATCCAAGGATCGCGCTCGCTACGCTCGACTGCTCACCAGTCAGGCTCTGGAAGAGCTCATCTCAAATTCCGACTTGCGCTATCCGGCCATCAAGCTGGCCAAGGACGGTCGCTTTTATCCGCCCGAAGCCTTTACCACCGACGTCGAGGTCGGCATGTGCACCTTCCGGGCGGCTGCGGATCGCTGGAAGATAGCCGAGCTGTACGGCAGCGGCGCCAGCATCACGTTTCCGGCCCTGCACCGCAGCTGGCAGCCGATCAGCGAGCTGTGCGCCTGCATCGAGGACGGCATCGATCACTCGCTGCATGCCAATGCCTACCTCACGCCGGGTCGCAGCAGCGGCTTCCCGCCGCACTACGATTGCCATGACGTGCTCGTGCTGCAGATCGGCGGCAGGAAGCGCTGGCTGATCGACGAGCCCATGATCACATTGCCCCATGATAGCCAGGTGTTCAATCCCGAGACCTTCACCGGCGGCGCGCGAGTGATGGAGGTCGATCTCGAAGCCGGTGATCTGCTGTATCTGCCCCGAGGCTTGGTGCATTCGACGATCACCGCGGAGAGCTTCTCCGCCCACGTGACCGTCGGGATCAACGTCTACTCTTGGGTCGACTGCGTGGCGGAGGTCATGGCCGGCGCCGCCGACGTGCCGGCGCTGCGCCGGGCGCTGCCACCCGGATTCGCGAGCCAGGCGTTGCTGCGCGCGCCGGTGGTGCAGCAGCTCGAGCGGCTGCTCGCCGGAACGCCCTGGCAGACGCAGGCGGGCAGGCTCTTCGATCAGCTTGCGCAGCGCGTGCGCGGCTTCAAGCGCCGCTCGCAGCCGCCATTCCGCGCGCAGGTCAGCGTGCTCTCGCTCGACTCCGAGCTCGCTGCGCCGCTGCACGAGGAGTATCAGCTCGCGCTCGCCGAAGAGCGCGTGGTGTTGGGCTTCGAGAGGCGCAGCTATCATTTCCCGGGCCCGATGGGCGCGGCGCTGCGTGGCATTTGTGAGCGGCAGCGCTTCCGGCTGCGCGAGCTCACGCCCGGGCTCGACGAGCAGTCCGTGCTGCAGCTCGCGCGCCTGCTGCACGCAATCGGCTTTCTGCGCGCCCTCTGAGGCTCAGCCGGCGCGCCGCTCGGCGGCCGGGCGCACCGCGTAGCGGAAGCTGGTCCTGCCGACGGTGAGGTTGTCACCGTCCTTGAGCACGTGCCGCGTCACCTTCTTGCCGTTGACCATCACGCCGTTGGTGCTGTTCAGGTCCTCGAGAACCGTGTGCTGTCCGGCGAGGATCACCGCGTGGTGGCGGCTGATGAACTTGGTGTCGATCTGCAGGTCGTTGTCCGGTGTGCGGCCGATGCTGGTCTTGCGCCCGAGCACGTGCACGATCTCGCTGTCGCCCTCGGCGCGGATCAAGAGCCGCGTGACGGCCGGCTCGCTCGGAAGCTCCGGATGGCTGCCGGTCGGATCGAACAGCCGCATGCTGCGCTGGATGTTCTCGAGCAGCACAGTGCCCTGGGCGGCCTCGGTCTCGAGGCGCTGGATGAGCGTATCGCGCTGCTCGATCGACTGATGCGCCGCCTCGAGCGTGCTGCGCCATGCCTCGTTCGCCGCGTTGAGCTCCTCGGCATGCGCATTCTTCAGGCGCAGCTCCCCCTCGATTCGGTGGACCGCCGCCTCGGCCGCGCGCAGGTCTTCCTCGAGGCTCGCGACGCGCGCCTCGCTGTCGCGCAGCTGCTGCTCCAGCGCCTTCTGTGTCTGCTGCTGCTGCTCGAGCGCGGCGGTCAGCTCGCGCACGCGAGTCTCGCTGGCGCCAAGCGAGGTGAGGCGCTCGGCGTGGTCGCGGTGTGCGCTCTCCAGGGCGCTGCTGCGCTCGCCGAGCTGCGAGCGTGTCTGCCCGAGCTCGCTCTCCAGCTGCTCGATGCGCGCACGCGAGTGGGTACGCTCGCCGTGCACCGTCTGCGCCTGTGCCACGAGCTCGCGCTCGAGGGTCTGCAGCCGCTCGGCGTGTTCCTGCGCAAGCTTGCGCTCGCGCGCGGCATAGTCGTCGGCGAGGGAGCGCAGGCGCGTCTGCAGCTCTTCCTCGCGGGCGCGCTCGCGGCTCGCCTGCTCGTCCGCCCGCACGCGCTCGCGAGTGGCCTGCTCCTCCTCGCGCGTGCGCCGCTCGGTGGCGAACTGCTCCTCGAGCGTGCGCTGACGTCCCGCGACGGACTGCAGCTCCTTCACATGCGCCTCGGAGCGTGCCACGGCCTCGGCCTGCAACTTCGCGACACGCTCCTCGGCAGTGCTCGCGCGCGCCTCGAGGTCGCGACTGCGGTCGCCGCGCACCGCCAGATCGCGCTCCAGCGCACTCAAGCGCGTGTCGCGCTCGCCGAGCTCGCTCTCGAGCGCGCGCAGCTGCGTCTCGAACAGGTTGCGCCGGCTCTCCTGGTGCTGCAGCAGCTCCTGTTGTGCGGCCGTCTGCTGCTGCAGCTGCTCGAGCGAGCGCTGCGCGCTCGCGAGCGCGCGCTCGCGCGCGGCGAGCTCGGTGGCAAGGTGGGTGGCGCGCTCCTGCGCCGAGCGCACCGCAGCTTCGAGCGTCGACAGCTGGGTGCTGAGCTCGGTGCCGCGGGCGCGTGCCGTCTCGAGCGCGGTGCGCGCCTCGGCAAGGTCGCGCTCGGCCGTGCTTGCGCGCTGCTCGGCCGCCGACCGCGCCTCCCGAGCGCTCTTGACCTCTCCCTCGAGGACCCGCAGCCGCTCGCCCCGCGCAGCGAGGCGCTGCTCGAGCTCGCGCAGACTCGCGGTGAGCGTGCGCAGATCCTCCTCGAGCCGAGTGCGCTGCTCGCCGCTGCTGGCTGCCGGCACCGGGAGCACCGCTACCGGATCGGCCGGGGCGGCAGGCGAGGATGCCCAGGTATCGGTGTTATTGAGCCGGTCGCGTTCGAGCCGGGCTTCGTACTCCGCCACATCGAGTGCCGGCAGCTCGGCCGTGGTCTCGTCGACCGGGCTGACCAGCGAGGCAGAACTCGGAACTGTCGGACTCGGGACGCTCATCCCGCACGCTCCAGAGGCGTTTTGCCAGAGAGTGTAGCGCGCCGATTTCATTCAGGGAGCCGACAGGACATTTGCTGTGCGCCGCTTCGCAATCGCTCGCATCGCGCCTTCCGGAGGCGGCTCACGGCACGGCCTGTCGACCGCACGGCGGCCATTCAGGCCGTAGAAATGCCGGCACTCAGCGCGGGCGACCGGAGTGTTGCGCCCTTACAACATCGCTAGCGAAGAAAGTCGCGCAGCGCGTTTGCGAGTGTTGCGGGCGGCAGCGCCAGGGCCTCGGTGCCGAGCTCGGGCAGCTCGAGGAGCCGGGCGCGCGGCAGCAGCTCGCGGGCCCGGTGCGTTGCCTCCCACCACTCGTCCCTGAGCCGCACCAGCATCGTGGGCTGCGTCAGGCGACCGAGGCGCTCGCGCGCGGGATACTCCAGGGCGGCTGCGAGTCCCCACCAGGCGTGGGGGCCATTGCCGAGCTTCTCGGCGAGGGCCCGCGCCGACTCCTCGAGGGATTCTCCCGGGCGCCGGCCTTGCAAGGTGCGCTGCCATTCGATCAACAGGTGGCTGCCGTCCTCGGCCGTCGGCAGCGGCCAGGGTGCGCGGCGAAATGCCTCGCGCTCCGCATCGCTTGCCAGAGGCATGCCGATGCACACCAGGCGCCGCACCAGCGAGGAGCGCACCAGGGCGAGCTCGGCCGCCACGAAGGAGCCGCTGTGAGCCCCGAGGACGTCGATCTGGCGAAAGCGCATGCTGTCGCAGAAATCGGCGAGCGCACCGGCGTAGTCGGCGATGCCGGCTCGCGAGGGCGGCGCATCCGACTCGCCGAAGCCGGGCAGATCGGGCGCGTAGACCGAGCGATCCTTGCCGAGCATTCGGGAGAGCCTGTCGAAAATGCGGCCCGTCTGTGGGGTCGGATGCACGCACACGAGCGCGGTCGCCTCATCGAACCCACCCCCCGGCGGAATCGCATTGTGCACATGCAGTTGGCCGAAGCGGCACTCGAAGTAGCCGCGTCGCACGCGCGCCTCCGCGGGCGCCGCGCGGTTCCTGTCGATTGCCTTGGCCATGCCCCTCTCCGTTGCGACGCGCGCGGCGTTGACTTCACGCGCTGGCTGCAAGCATATTCGCGCGCGTTCCACAATATTAACGAATCGATTGGGATGACTAAGCCCCTCGCCTCGGGTGTCCTGCTGCTGCTCGCCTGCGTGTCCGCCCGCGCCGGCACCTTCGTGGAATTCTCGCGCACCGACCTCGTCAATCTGCTGCGGGCGCCGGAGACGCAAAAGCTCTGGTTCGACGCCGGCCAGCTGCGCATCGAGAACGAGCGCGCCGATGCCGTCGAAATCTTCAAAGATGAGACGCTCTACCTGATCGAGCCCCAGCAGAAGCGCTATACGGTGCTCGAGGGGGGCAGAGCGGGCGGGGGCGCAAGCTTTACGCTGGCGGATGCCGCCACCGCACCGACCCCTGGAGCCAGTCCGCGAGCCGCGGCCACCGCGGTACTCGCCAACTTCGGCCGCTCGAGCGAGGCGGCCGCTCCAGGCGGCATCGGCGGACTCGAGCCCACCGCCCGCACGGAAACCGTCGACGGTCGGACCTGTCGCATCTTCGAGCTGGGGCGCGACGGGGAGAAGGAGCAGGAGTGGTGCGTCGTAGCGGCGAGTGCCTTGCCCGATGGGGCGGAACTGCAGAGCACGATGCGTGCGGTCGGGATGCGACTCGCGCGGGCCCTCGAGCACCTGAGCGGGGCAAGCCGCGAGGGTATCGCCGGCTGTTGGGTCGGCCTGCAGGCTATCGACGGGGTGCCCCTGCTCACGCGCCTCTTCCAGGGCGGCCACGCCGTCGTCGAGTTTCGACTCACCGGGCTGCGCGTCGAGCCAGTGCCGGTCACTGCCTTCGAGATTCCCGCCGACTACAGGCGTCATGCCCTGGGCACCCACTCGGGGCTCACCGCCGGCGATCGCACCGCCGGCTCAACCCATTCCCGACACTCCGGCAGCTAAGCTCGCCGAGGAGTTCTGCATGCTGACCCACCCCACGGACCGCCGCGGCGGTCACATCCTGCTGTGCCTGCTCATCGCACTCGGCTGCACCGGATCACTTGCCGGCTGCGGCCTCGCTGAAACGGGAGCCGCCGCCGCCGCGGGCGGGGCTAGCGCCGTGCAGCAGGCTCAGCAGGCCAAAGCCACCGAGGATCGGGTGCGCCGCCAAGTCGAGGAAGCGATGCGCGTCGACGCGCAGCATCGCGCCGACGCCGAGGCCTCCGCGCAATAGCCTTCCACTACCGGTGACGCCGAGCCCCGCGCGCGGCGCGCCGTGGCGCACTGCGGCTCGAGGGTTTGGCGCTCTTGCGCGCTGGCGTCTTCTTCTTGGCCGCACCCCGGGCGGTCGCGCGCTTGGCGGCAACGCGCTTGGCGCCCGAGCGCGCGGGTGTCCGCCGAGCGCTGGTCTTGCGGGCGGCGCCGCGCTTCGCGGCCTTGGCCGGCGTGCGCTTGGCGGTTGCGCGCCGGGTGGCGGCCTTGCGGGCCGGGCGCTTGGCGTGCGGTGCAGCGCGGGCACGTGAGCTGCCAGCCGCGGACGTGCTCGCAGCCGCCGACGGCTTGGCAGCGGCCGGCGCGCGGCGCTTGGGCGCGCTTTGCGCTGCGGCGCTCTGGGGCTCGTGCACCGCAATGGCGGCGCCCTGCGGATCGAGCAGCTGAGCGACCCAGCTGCCACCGGGCACCACCACGGGGCCGCTGACGATGCGGCCGCCCGCCGCCTTCGCAGCCTCGGCAGCCCCGGAGGCGCTGCCGACACGCACATAGGCGAGCCAGTGGCTCGCCGGTCCCCCGCCGCCGGCGGAGCGCGTGAACATCCCGCCCATTTCCTGGCCGTTGCGCCCGAAGAGCAGGTACTCGCCCATGGCTCCCATGTCGTGGACGCGGATCTGCTCCCACCCGAGCAGCTCGTGGTAGAAGCGCAGCGTGGCCTTGTGGTCGGGGCTCGCGAGCTCGTGCCAGCTGAATTCGCTTTGCATCTGACCGCCCGCATCCGCGGAGCGCGGAGTGACCACGCCGAAGGCGGCACCGTGCGGATCGGCGACGATCGCGTAATGACCGTACTCACCGATGGCGGTGATGGCCTTGAGCACGCGGCCGCCCAGGCGCTGTGCGGTATCGAGTGCCGCCTGCAGATCGCTGACGCCCACGTGACTGAGCCAGTGCGGTGCGGCACCGGAGGCCTGCATGTCGGGCGGCAGTCTGGCGATACCCGCGGCAGGACCGTGCGCGCCGCTCAGCATGAGGTAGGAGGGGTCGACCTCCCACGGCGCGGCGCGCCAGCCGAGCACCTTGTCGTAGAAAGACGCCGCCGCGGCCGGATCGGTCGTCACCAGATCGTGCCAGACAAACTTGCCATGAACATCGGCCGTCATCGCGCATCTCCCCGTGACTTGAGTGCTCTTGTTGCCTGCCCTGCTCGCAGCGCACGCGCTGGCCAGCACGCGCAGCAGCGCCCGCGCCATTCTGCACTCAACGCGCCCGCTGTAAATAGCCGACCGTGAACTGTGTCGCATCCGCGCGCACCGCGCGCAGCCGCCGCGCCTGATCCGCGCGACACTCCCACAGGAACGGTGCACACTCGCACGGCTACGTGCGTCGCCGGCCGCCCGTGCCTCGAGGAGCTCACATGCGCCATCGCTTGCCCACCCTGATCGTGCTGCTCGCCGCCGCCGGCACGGCGCTGCTCGGGTGCGCCTCGCGAGCGGCGAAGCCGCCGCCGCTTTATCCGGGCGTCTCGGGGATCCGCTGGACACAGGACTTCGGCATCCACAAGGGCCACTGCGATCGTGCGGCGATCAGCACGCGCACCGTCAACTACACCTTGCTCGGAGCGGAGGATCGCGACAATCGCGGTGCGGCCATGCTGATCGGGGCCACCATCGACGATCTGGTTGCGGGCAAGCTCGGCTATGACCTCGACGGCGGCGATCGTGCCTGTCTCGGAGAGGTGCTGGAGATCGGCCGTGCCGGTCGGCGTGTAATGTGGGACAACCTCGCGACCGGCGTCCACTACGAAGTCACCCCGGCCCGCGAGCATGAAGAGATCGGTGGGCTGTGCCGTCGCTTCAAGCTGCTCGCCGTGGCGAACACCGGCAAATCCAAGCGCCATGCGACCGCCTGCGAGAAGGGTGCCGGCCTGTGGCAGCTCTCTAACGCCAGTCGACTCTGACAATCGGCGAAAGTCGCCTGCGGCGCTTGCGCGGATCGCGCCTGCGCTCCCGTGCCGCCTGCTCCTAGCGAGGGCGCTCGCGCGCGCGCAGGCCCACGAAATCTCCCTCGAATGAGGCCGCGCGCACCGTATCCTGCTGCAGCCATGCGGTGAGCGTGATCCGAGCCCGCCCCCGTCGCTCGAGTAGGGCTCGAAAGCGCGCGTAGCGCGCCTCGTCGGTGAGCTCGCAGAGCGCCTCGAAATCGGCGGTGATGGGACGCTCGTAGCGCATGCTGCTGCGCTGGATGATGAGGCCGGCGCCGTAGCCCGCCGCGCGCTCACGTACGGTGAGCAGCGTCCATGCCGCCAGGATCGCGATCGCCACCGCGCTGCCGCCGAAGACGCTGGCATGCGGATTGAGGTTCGGCGCCAGGGGCGCGGCAAGCCGCACGCGTGCCGGGCTCGCCTCGCGCACGCTGACACCCATCGCCCGACACAGCGGCACGCTCGAGTGCAGATAGCGCTCGATCTCGGCGATGCTCACCAGGGCAGCTCGGTGCCGTCGTAGGACCAGAAGCGCCCCGAGCGAGCGCGATCGAGCGCGGCGATCACCTGCCGCAGCCCCGTCACGCTGGTGCGCGCATCGATCTCGGCGCGCGGCCCTCCCATGTCGGTGCGCACCCAGCCCGGATGCAGTGCGGCTGCGAGGATGCCGTGCCGTCGACCGAGGTCGACGGCGAGGCTCACGGTGATGGCATTGAGCGCCGCCTTGCTGGCACGGTATGCATAGAACCCGCCCAAGGTGTTGCGGGCGAGCGAGGCCATCACGGTGCTGAGGTTGATGATCTTCTTCTGCCCGCTCGCGGCCACGTGCGTGACGAGCGCCTCCGCCATCTTGAGCGGCGCGTAGGTGTTGAGGCGGAACATCCCATCCCACAGCGCTAAGTCGCTCTTGCCGAAGCCGCTCCAGCCGCTGCTGCCCTGCCCCATGCTGCCGGCGCAATTGATCAGCACATCGATGGTGCGGCCCGCGAGCCGCTTCGCCAGCGCATCGATGGCGACGAAATCCGTGACGTCGAGGGCCTCGACCCGAAGCTCCCCGCGCGAGTGGCTCGCCAGCTGCTGCAGCTCGTGGGCGCGCTCCGGCGCGCGCGCGCAGGCGATCACCTGCCAGTCGTCGGCGGCGTACTGCCGCGCGAGCTCGAGCCCGATGCCGCGGCTCGCGCCGGTCACGAGCACGCTCGGCATCAGCTCACCACTGGCCGACGTTCGGCATCGACTTCCAGGGCTCTGCGGGCGCGAGCGCCTCGCCCTGCTGCAGCAGCTCGATCGAGATGTTGTCCGGGGAGCGCACGAAGGCCATGCGGCCATCCCGGGGCGGGCGATTGATCGTGACGCCGTGATCCATGAGGCGCTTGCAGGTGGCGTAGATGTCCGTCACCGCATAGGCGATGTGTCCGAAGTTGCGGCCGCCGCCGTAGCTCTCCGGATCCCAGTTGTAGGTGAGCTCGACCTGCGCGGACGCATCGCCCGGCGCGGCAAGGTACACGAGCGTGAAGCGACCCTGCGGGTAGTCCTTGCGGGTGACTTCCTCGAGGCCGAGCGCATCGCGGTAGAAGCGCAGCGAGCTGTCGATATCGGCCACTCGCACCATGGTATGCAGGTATTTCATGACGACCTCAAAACATCTCCGAGGGTCCGGGGGTCTTGATCTTCACGCGATGGCGCGAGGCGATGAACTCCCCGGTGATCATCTCATCGTAGGCTTGCCCGGGACTGACCATCGGGTACACGCCCGCATCCGGATCGATGAGCACCTCGAGAAAGGCCGGGCCCGGGAAGTGGATGAACTCGGCGATAACGCGCGGCACGTCCTGCTTGCTCGAGAGCCGCACGGCGTAGGCGAAGCCGTCCGCCTGCGCAGCCTTCACGAAGTCCTTCTTGTGCAGCGACTTGTCGCTCGCCGAGAGCCGCCCCTTGAAGAACAGCTTCTGCCACTGCTTCACCATGCCATCGCCGAAATTGTTGAGCACCACCACCTTCACCGGCAGATCGTAGGTAGTCGCGGTCTCGAGCTCGCCGATGTTCATGCGGATGCTGGCATCCCCGTCGATGTCGAGCACCAGCCGCTCGGGGCGCGCCACCTGGGCACCGATGGCCGCGGGCAAGCCGAAGCCCATCGTGCCCATGCTGCCGGAGGTGAGCCAGAGCCTGGGGTGGCGGAAATCGCAGTACTGCGCGGCCCACATCTGGTGCTGTCCGACACCGGTGCTGACGATCGCCTCTCCGCGCATGTGGCGGTTGAGCTCCTCGAGCACGTAGTGCGGCTGGATGAGCGGGCTCGTCCGATCGTAGTTCATGGCATGCACGCGCTTGAGCTCGGCGAGCTCGGCATGCCATGCGGCATAGTCGGGTGCGAACGCAACGCGCTGGCCGAAGGCGGTGAGCTCGCGCAGCGCCGCGGCGAGCTGCCCCACGTGGCTCCACTCGACGCGCTTCACCTTGTTGATCTCGGCTCTGTCGATGTCGAGATGCACGATACGGCGGGCGTTGCGCGCGAACTTCGTCGGCACCGTGGCGACGCGATCATCGAAGCGCGCGCCCACGGCAATCAGGAAATCGCAATCATCGAGCGCGTAGTTGGCGAACGCGGCGCCGTGCATGCCGAGCATGCGCAGCGCGAGCGGATGGGTGGTGTCGAGCGCACCGATGCCCATGAGCGTGGTGACGACCGGGATGCCGAAGCCGAGCGAGAGCTGTGCCAGCGCATCGGCCGCACCCGCATTGATGACGCCGCCACCGGCGTAGATGAGCGGGCGGCGCGCCTCGCGCAGCATGTCGAAGAAGCGCCCGGCGGCCTCGGCGCTCACACTCTCGCGCGCGAGCTCGAGCATGCGCGCGCGATATCCGGGGATGGGCAGAGTGCCGTGGCCCTCGTACGAGCCCTCCCAGTTCTGCACGTCCTTGGGCACATCGACGACGACCGGGCCGGGGCGACCGGTGCGCGCGATCTCGAACGCGGTGCGCACCGTGGCTTCGAGCTTCGTCGGGTCCGTCACCAGAAAGATGTGCTTCGCCACCGCCCCCATGAGTGCCGGCACGGGTGCTTCCTGGAAAGCGTCGGTGCCGATGGAGGCCCGCGCCACCTGACCGCAGATGACGACGATCGGCACCGAGTCGGCCATGCTGTCGCGCACCGGCGTCACCGTGTTGGTGGCTCCGGGCCCGGAGGTGACGATGCAGACGCCGACCTCGCCGCTCGCACGGGCATAGCCTGCGGCCATGAAGCCCGCGCCCTGCTCGTTGGCGGGTACGATGAGCGGGATGGGCGCACGACCGCTCGCGCTCTGGCGCTCGTTATAAAGGAACACCGCATCATAGGTAGGCAGGATGGCGCCGCCACTGTAGCCGAAGATGGCGCGCACACCCTCATCGGCGAGCACCTGCACGATCATCTGCGCGCCGGTCATGCGTTGACCGGCGAGCGGGTGCCGAGGCGTGGGGCGGCTGATGAGTGCGGTATCGCTCATGGGGACCGGAAAGCCTAGCAGGCGTACCCGGCGCACGGCTACAGGGGCGGCAGGCCCCGGCTACCCGCCCTTTGCCGGGGTGGCCGGGCGGCGTCTGCCGCCGGTGCCCGGCTACGGTATCCTCGGCGCTAGAGTCGATCACTGGCACCGCATGCGACACATCATCGCCATCCTGCTGCAGAACGAGGCCGGCGCGCTCTCGCGCGTCGCGGGCCTGTTCTCCACGCGCGGGTACAACATCGAGTCGCTCTCGGTCGCACCGACGGATGACCCCACGGTGTCGCGGGTGACACTCGTCACCAGCGGCTCGGATGCCGTGATCCAGCAGATCGCCAATCAGCTGAACAAGCTCATCGACGTGGTGAGCGTGCGCGACCTCACCCCCGGGGAGCACCTCGAGCGCGAGCTCGTGCTGCTGAAGCTGCGCGTGCTGCCGCAGGCGACCGACGCGCTGCGCGGCTACGTGGTACGCGCGGGCGGGCGCGTTCTCGATCCCGGCCTCGATTGCTTCATCGTCGAGCTCACGGCGAGCGAGGCGGAGATCAACGCGTTCATCGAGGCGCTCACCGCGCGCGCAGAGCTGCTCGAGGTGGTGCGCAGCGGTGCGCTCGGCATGGGGCGCGGAGGTCGCGATCTGCCGCCGCGCGCGCGGAGCTGACACGCGTGCAGCCTGCGCGCGTGCTCATCATCGAGGCTCGGGCGGCACCGCTCGCGAGCTGCGTGGCTGCGCTCGCCGAGCTCGATGTGCAGCTCGTGGTGGCGCGCTCGGCGGACGAGGCGCGACAGCACGTCGGCGCGCAGGAGTTCGCCGTCATCCTCATCGATGCGCACGCGATCGGCGAGGCGCTGGAGAGCGCCGCGCTGCTGCGCCGCGAGCCCGGTGCGGAGCGCACCCCGATGATCTTCTTCGATGTCGCACCGCAGGAGCTGCAGGGCGGCCAGCCCTCGCGCCTGGGTGCGGTGGATGTCGTGCTCGCGCCCCTGGTGCCCGAGGTGCTGCAGGCCAAGGTGCGTGTATTCGTGGAGCTGCAGCAGCTGCTCGCTCGCGAGCAGCTGCTGCGCACCGAGGCGGAGGAGCTCTCGCGCCTCAAGGACGAGTTTCTCGCCACCATGTCGCACGAGCTGCGCACGCCCCTCAATGCCATCTTCGGCTGGATTACGCTGCTGCGTAGCGGACGACTCGACGAGCCGACCGCGGCGCGCGCCCTCGAGACGATCGAGCGCAACGCGCGCACACAAAAGCGCCTCATCGACGATCTGCTCGATGTCTCGCGCATCGTTACCGGCAAGGTGACCCTGGAGCTCTCGGTCATCGATCCGCGCCGCGTCATCGAGGCGGCGCTCGAGACCATGCAGCCGGCGGCGGAGGCCAAGGGTGTGCATCTGGCGGCGCAGCTCGATGCGGGCGTGGGCGTGCTGCGCGGGGACTCCGCGCGTCTGCAGCAGGTGGTTTGCAACCTGCTGTCGAACGCCATCAAGTTCACCCCCATCGGAGGCCGCGTCGAGGTAGCGCTGCAACGCCGCGCGGGACAGGCCGAGATCACCGTCGGCGACAACGGCCAGGGCATCAAGGCGGAGTTTCTGCCCTACGTCTTCGATCGCTTTCGCCAGGAGGACGGCTCGATCAGCCGCCGCCATGGCGGCCTGGGGCTGGGTCTCGCCATCGTGCGCCACCTGGTCGAGCTGCACGGCGGCACGGTGCAAGCGGCGAGCGCGGGTGAGGGTCGTGGCGCCACGTTCAGCGTGCGCGTGCCGATCCGCGAGACGCCCCAGCCGGCGGCCCCCGTGATGCCGATGGCGCGCGGCCCGCGGCTCTCCGGGCTGCACGTTCTGGTGGTCGACGACGACCCCGGCGCCCGCGAGCTCATCGCCAGCATCCTCGCCGGCTTTGGTGCTCGCGTGAGCCTCGCCAGCTCCGGGCCCGCCGCGCTCAACCTGCTCTTCGAGCGGCGTCCGCACGTGCTCCTTGCAGACCTTGCAATGCCGGACATGGATGGCTACGCGCTGATCGAGCAGGTACGCGCGCTCGATCCACAGCTCGGAGGGCGGGTGCCGGCGATCGCCGTCACCGGTTATGCCACCGCGCAGGACCGGCTGCGCGCGCTGCACGCAGGTTTCCAGAACCACATCGCCAAGCCGGTCGAGCCCGAGGAGCTCGCGGCGGTGATCACCAGCGTCGCCGGCACCGTCGCGCCGCTGAGCGAGGGGCGCTAAGGAATCAGCACCGTCTGGCCGGTGGTGCGGCGCGCCTCGAGATCTTCGTGTGCGCGCGCGACTTCCGCGAGCGGATAAGTCTGCCCGATGCGCACGCGCACCTTGCCGCTCCTGACGATCGCGAACAGCTCGCGCGCCGCGGCCACGAGCGCCTCGCGCGTCGAGATATAGGTGAAGAGTGTCGGGCGGGTAAGGAACAGCGATCCACGCTTGGAGAGCTCGAGGGGATTGATCGCCGGCGGGGGCCCAGAGGCGTTGCCGTAGCTCACCATCATGCCGAGCGGGCGCAGACAGTCGAGCGAATCCATGAAGGTATCCTTGCCCACGGCGTCGTAGACGACGGCCACTCCGAGCTTGCGCGTGGCGGCCTTCACCCCGGGAACCAGCTCGTCACGCCCGGAGATGAGCACCGTGCGGCAGCCATGCTTGCGCGCGAGCTCCGCCTTCGCCTCGCTCCCTACCACGCCGATGACCTTGGCCCCGAGCGCGCGCGCCCACTGGCACAGGATGAGGCCCACGCCCCCTGCGGCCGCGTGCACCAGGATCGGATCGCCGCGCTGCACGCGATACGTACGGCGCAGCAGATACTGCGCGGTCAGACCCTTCAGCATGAGCGCCGCAGCCTGCGCGTCCGAGATGCCCGCGGGCACCTTGACCACTCGCTCGGCCGGTACGTTGCGCAGCTCGCTGTAGGCACCGGGCTGGGAGTGCACGTATGCGACGCGATCCCCGCGGCGCAGGCCCGTGACGCCACGGCCGAGCGCCGTGACGATGCCTGCGGCCTCGCGCCCGAGGCCACCGGGCAGCTCGAGGGGATACAGACCCGTTCGGTCGTAGACGTCGATGTAGTTGACCCCGATTGCAGTATGTCGAATCTGCACCTGCCGGGGGCCGGGGGGCCCGGTATCGAGCTCCTCCAGCTGCATCACCTCGGGGCCGCCGTACCGATGGACGCGCACCGCTTTAGGCATAAGCTGAGACCTCGGTCACAAAACCGGCCGGAAAGGGCCCGCCATCATACGGTCTCGCAGCGGGGCTGCGAACCGGTTCCGGGCCCGCCCGCGCTGCGGGAATAGAGTGATTTCACCTCGTTTTAGGGCAAATCGCGCAGATGTCGCGTCCGGCGTCCCTCTCCTCGACCCCCGCACCGGCGCCGCAGCGGCCCGTGCCCTCCGCCACCGCGGTCGATGAGGTGCTGCGCCGCGCTCAGAGCAATCTCGATGCCGCCTTCGTGGCCCTGCATGCGCAGGAGGGCCGTATCTCGCGCAGCGTCACACGCCCCGTCCCCGGGGCGCGCCTGCTCGAGGACATCTGGCGTCACGGCGCCCGCGCGCTTCTCGAGCAGGTGCGGGTCGCCAAAGGCCCGATCGGCACGAACCGCCTGCGGGGCCAGAACGACGGCCCGGTATGCGGGCGCTTGGTGGCAGCGCCCGTGCAGGACTCGAGCGGTGCCCTCATCGGCGTGATGATCGCGGCACGCACCGTCGAGCAGGACAAGGTCGGACCGCGCGAGACGCAGCGCATCAGCGACTTCGCGATCGAGATCGCCGATCTGCTCGCCCCGCCCGACACGGGCCTGCTCAGCTGGGCGGCGTTCCAGGAGCGGGCGCGCTCGCACGAGAGCGTTGCGGGCACGGCCCCAGGGTGCATTCTCTACGGCAACGTCGATCAGCTGCACGTGCTCAACAAGCTCGCGGGTCTCACCGCCGGCGATCAGGCGATCGCGGCAGTGGGCGCAGCGCTGCAGGACGAGATCCTGCCGCAGAGTGCCGGGGTCTGCCACATCTCGGGCGATCGCTTTGCGGTCTATCTGCCGAAGACCTCGCTCAGTCAGGGCCGGCGCATCGCCGAGCAGCTCTGCCGCAGCATCACCGAGCGCTGCGCCAACATCGGCGGTCTGCGCACGCGACTGTCGATCTCCTTCGGCGTCGCGAGCGTGCCGGCGAACGACACGGAGCTCACGCAGGCCGTCGCCGCCGCCGAGGCCGCCTGCCGCGCAGCCAAGGATCGCGGTCGCGGCCGGGTCGAGGTCTATCAGGACGCCGATCTCAGCATCATCCAGCGCAACGACGACGTGGTGATCGCGAGCCGGCTGCGCAAGGCGCTCGAGACCGAGCGCATCGGTATCGTCGCCCAGCCGCTGGTGCCGCTCAACGGCAAGCCCGCGGGGCCGTGCTACGAGCTGCTGGTGCGCATGCTGAGCGACAGCGGCTCGTTCGTCTCGCCTGCGAGCTTCATGTCCGCGGCGACGCGCTATCAGATGCTGATCGACCTCGATCGGGTGATGCTCATGAGAGTCTTCGAGCGGCTGAAGGCTGCCGAGGCGATCGTGCGCGAGCGCGGCCTGCGCTTCTCCATCAACCTCTCCGGGCCGAGCATCGGCAATCCGGATTTTCTCGAGTGGCTGAGCTCGAACATCAGCGCCAGCTCGGTTCCCGGCGAATGGCTGCAGTTCGAGATCACCGAGACGGCGGCCGTTGCGAATGTCGCGCAGACGCAGACCCTCATCCGGCATCTGCGCGCACGGGGCGCACAGTTCGCCCTCGACGACTTCGGCACGGGCGTGAGCTCGTTCGCCTATCTCAAAGCCTTCGATGTGAGCATGATGAAGCTCGACGGCTCCTTCACGCGCGATCTGCTCACCGACCCGCGGTCGGAGGCGCTCGTGCGGGGCATCGCGCAGCTGTGCCACAGCATGGGCATCGAGACCGTCGCCGAATGCGTCGAGACCGAGGTCGTGCGTCAGCGCCTGGGAGAGCTCGGCATCGACCGCGCGCAGGGCTTCCTCTTCGGTCAGCCCATGCCGCTCGGCAGCGTGTTCGAGCCGATGAGCGAGGAGCCGCACGCGAGCTCGAGTCTCGTGCCGGTCATCGTTCCGGAGGTTCCCGAGGGAGAAAGTCCGGCAGCTGCCGAGCCGCTCGCCGAGGAGCTGCCGGGATCGGCAGCACGCGACGCTGCGCCCGCGCAGGCCGAGGAGCGCGCCGAGACAGTGCGGCAGGAGAGTCCCGCAACGAGCGAGAGTCCTGCCAAGGGCGAGAGTGCTGCCAAGGGCGAGCAGTCGGCAAGCGTCGCCGAAGACAGCGGATCGATCGAGCCCGCCGCAGCCGTTGCGGTAGCCGCCGGGCCCTGAAGGCAGCCGCGTGCCGCGCTCTCAACCCGCGCCGGGCGGCGCGAGAGAGCCGAGCGGTGCCTCAGCAAACTGCAGGGCGCTCACCGGTCGGCCTCCGATCAGGTGCTCGACGAGGATGCGCTCGAGATTCTCCGGCGTGCAGCTGTGGTACCAGATGCCGTCGGGATAAACGACGGCGATCGGCCCGCCGACGCAGATTCGCAGACAGTCGGCGCGGCTGCGCAGGACCCCCTGCTCGGCGTCGAGCCGCAGCTCGCGCAGCCGGCGCTTGAGGAACTCCCAGGACTGCGACTGTTGCTCGGGCGGTGCACACTTGCCGCCGGTGCACAAGAAAATGTGCCGGCGCATGTGGCCGAGCTTCACGCGCTCGGCGGCATCGTGCAGCTGTTGATCAGCCACCGGGATTGTGCGAGCCGAGCCGCATTCAAAGAGCCGCGTCGTCGGTCTCGCCGGTACGGATGCGGATCACGCGCTGAATGTCGGTGATGAAGATCTTGCCGTCGCCGACCTTGCCGGTCTTTGCCGACTTGAGGATCGCCTCCACCACCTGATCGAGCAGGTCGCTGCGCACGGCGACCTCGATGCGTGTCTTCGGCACGAAATCCACCACGTACTCAGCGCCGCGGTAGAGCTCGGTGTGACCACGCTGACGACCGAAGCCCTTGACTTCCGTGACGGTCATCCCCGAGACGCCGATCTCCGAGAGCGCCGCGCGCACATCGTCGAGCTTGAAGGGCTTGATGATCGCGGTGACCAATTTCATGTTGTCCTACCCCGTCGCGGAAGCGGTTCGCTGCATGTTACGCAGGCCTGAGCAAATTTGCAGCTTTCGTGCCACGACTGAGCACGTCATGCGATTCGTGCGGAAAACACTGCGCTTTCAAGTACTCAGCGGGCGACGAGACTTCCCCGCCGCACTATCCTGGAGCACTGCGTCGAAGTACGCGCCCTGCGCTGGTGCGCACTCGGGGGAGCCGCGCGCCACCGCTTGCTTCAGGGGCGGCGGTTGGTGCGAAGCTCGGTGAGCACGCGAATCTGTGCCGTTCCGGACTCGGCGGCCGAGAGGCGTGTGTTGATCTCCTGGATCCACTCACCGACGTGCTCGGGCGCGATCGGCGGACTGATGAAGTAGCCCTGGGCGTAATCGCAGCCGAGCCGCAGCAGCGCAGTCCAGGCGGCCGCGGTCTCGATGCCCTCGGCCACGACCTTCAACCCGAGCACGTGCGCGAGCTCCACCGCGGAGCGCACGATCGCATCGTCGCGGGTGCCCGGCTGCAGATCGCGCACGAACGTGCGATCGATCTTGAGCTCATCGACCGGCAGTGCCTTGAGCTGCGCCAGCGAGGAGTGGCCGGTGCCGAAGTCATCGATGGCAAAGCGCACACCGGCTGCGCGCAGCCGACGCATGCCGCGGATCGCCTGCTCGAGGTCCTGCATGACCGCGCTCTCGGTGATCTCGAGCAGCAGCTGCTCGGGCCGCACCTGGTGCTGCTTGAGTAGTGCCAGGATCTCATCCGGCAGGCGAGCGTCGACCACGTCGCTCGCGGACACGTTGACGGCGATCTCCGAGGCGAAGCCCTCGCGCCGCCAGTGACCGAGCTGCGCGATCGCACTGCGCAGCACCCAACGGGTGAGCTGCGCCATGCTGCCGGTCTGCTCGGCGAGCGGCACGAATTCCCCCGGAGGCACCGGGCCGAGCTGCGGATGGTTCCAGCGCACGAGCGCCTCGAGACTGCGCACCCGGCGGTCGGACATCAGCACCTTGGGCTGATACACCAGGTGCAGCTGATCGGAGGCGATCGCGCCATGCAGGTCGGTCAGCAGCCGCAGGCGCTTGCGGTGCCGGTCGTCGTGCTCGGATTGGTAGGAGCAGGTGGGCTCACCGGAGCGCTTGGCCTCCTGCAGCGCGAGATCTGCGCGCCGCAACAGCTCCTCGGCCTCCGTGCCATCGGCAGGTGACGAGCAGACACCGGCAGAGGCATCCAGATGCACCTCGATCGATCCCAGCAGCAGGTTCTGCCGAATGCCGCGCACGACCTGCCCCGCGGTCGCCTGCGACTGCTCGGTGCCGTTGCCCGGCAGCAGCAGCAGGAACTGATCGGTACCGAGCCGCGCGAGATAGTCGCCCGAGCGCAGCGCGGCGGCGAGCCGCCGTGCCACCTCCTGCAACACCTGATCGCCGAGCTCGTGCCCGAAGGAGGCATTGAGATGCTTGAAGTCGCGCAGATCGACCAGCACCACCCCGACCGGGGCAGCACCGCGCAGCAGACGCTTGAGACGGCTGTGCGCGGCGACGCGATTGGGCAGCCCGGTCAGCACGTCGTGACGCGCTTGATGCACGATGCGCGACTCGCGCTCCGCGATGCGCTGCTGCATGCTGTCGAAGACCGCTGCCAGGCGGGCGAACTCGCGGCCGCCACCGACCGTCAGCCGCTCGCCGTAGTCACCGCGCTCGATGCGCTGTGCGGCGCGTACCAACTCGTCGATGGGGCGCAGCGCACGGCGCGTCAGCAGCAGCAACAGCAGCGCCGCCCCGACCAGCGCAGCGCCGGAGATCGCGAGCACCTGCTCGCGCAGGTGCGCGAGGCGCGCCTGCGTGTCGGCGAGGGACAGCTGGACGATGAGGCGGATCTCACCGCGCAGTGGCGCCATCGGCAGCAGCGTCGTGAGATAGGGCGCATCGCCCATCGGCAGCGTCTGGGTCGCCTCGGCCGCGAGCGGTGTCTGCTCGAGCACGCCGAGCCACGGCTTGAGCGCGCGCGGCAGTGTGGTCGCCGAGAAGTGCGTGCCGTTGGGATCGCGCGCGAGCAGCGTCACATCCACATCGCTGCGGCTACCCAAAGCCTCGATCGCGCGCTGATCGAGCAGATAGCCGCCACCGAACCAACCGGGCCGATCACCGGGCAGGCGCACGAGCACGATCCGATAGGGCCGGCCGTCGAGCACGGCGAGTACATCGAGCGCCCCCTCGCCGTGATGCGCAAGCGCGGTGCTCGCGACCACATCGAGCTCGGCGCGCACGGCGTCGGAGCAGTCCACCCCCGAGCAGGCGAGCAACGCCCCGCGCGAGTCGATGAGGAAGTCGAGCTGCGCCGCGCCGACGCCGCTGTCGGCGCGCATGAGGGCGTCGAGCGCAGGAACATCGGCGGCGGCCAGCCGCGCCTGGAAGAGCGGCTGCGCCGCAAGCCCGGTCAGGTGCGTGCGGGCCACCTCGAAGCGCGTGGCGAGCCTCTGACGCAGCGCGCCAACGCGCGTGCGAAGATTGGTGGCCGTGAGGGACTGCAGCTCGGCACCGGCGCGCTCGAGCACCGCGACGGTCGTTGCCGCCTGTACCAGCACCAGCAGCGCGAGCACCGCGGTCAGGATCCGGTTTCTGAAGCTGTCCAAAGCCTGTTGAATCCCGGCCTCGACTTATGAGCGCTCATGCTATGTCCGACAAGGGACATCTGCTGCGCCATAGGTCGCGGAACGCCATGTTGCGTCGCTATATTGCGCCGCAGCAGCACTGCCCGCGCTACACTGAGGCATGCTCTCGCGAGCGCAATAAGTTAAATAAGGCATCCGTATGCTCGCCCTGGCGGTGCATGGCGGAGCGGGCGCTGCGCCGAAGATCCCCTTGAGCGCGCCTCAACAGGCGCGCTATCGCGAAGGGCTCGAGGCGGCCCTGCAGGCGGGCTGGCAGATCCTCGAGCGCGGGGGCGCGAGCCTCGATGCAGTCACCTCTGCGGTCCGCGTGCTGGAGGACGATCCGCTGTTCAACGCCGGCCGCGGCGCCGCGCTCACGCGCGAGGGCGCCGCCGAGCTCGACGCGTGCGTGATGGAAGGCAGACTGCAACGAGCCGGAGCGGTCGCCGCCGTGCGTCACATACGTCATCCGGTCGAGCTCGCACGGCGCGTGATGGAAAAGTCCCGCCACGTGCTGCTGGTCGGTGCCGGTGCCGAGGAGTTTGCCCTCGAGGAAGGCCTGGCGCTCGTGCCGAACACCTTCTTTCGCACCCCCGAGCGCCAGCAGCAGCTGCTGCAGCTCGTGCAGGGCGCGACGGTCTCCGAGCTGGTCGCGCAGGGCACGGTGGGCGCGGTAGCCTGCGATGCCCGCGGAGATCTCGCCGCCGCGACCTCCACCGGCGGCATGACGGCCAAGCGTCATGGACGCGTCGGCGATTCCCCCCTCGTCGGCGCCGGCACCTACGCGCGTAACGGCGTCTGCGCGGTGTCGGCCACGGGTCACGGGGAATATTTCATTCGCGCGGTGGCCGCCTACCACGTGTGCCTGTCGGTGCAATGCCGCGGTCTCTCGCTCGCGCAGGCGGTGCACGAAGTGCTGCACGAGCGCATCCGCACGCTGGGTGGCGAGGGCGGCATCATCGCCGTCGACGCCGCAGGGCAGATCGTGCTCGATTTCTCGAGCGAGACGATGTTCCGCGGCGCGCGCGATGAGCGCGGGCGCCACGAAATCGCCATCTAGCACGCCGCGGGCGGGGAAACTCGCCCCCCTTGGCAAAGGCGCAAACCGCCGGCGGGCCGGCTGGCGCCAATCTAATCGGCGAAGTAGCGCGCAAGATACTGCTCGAAGGGCTCCTGCTCGGCCGCCTCGAGCGCGCGCTGCTGCTCGAGGGACTGCTGCGCCTCGGTCGCGAACTCCGCCAGGCGCTCGGGGTTGGGCGTATAC
>DATJSR010000161.1:0-11327 GCA_035504015.1 Steroidobacteraceae bacterium | reverse complement strand
CGCTTTCCGCTCATCTACCTGGATGAGACCATCCTCGCGCACACCAATCTCGCGGAGTTCCACAAGTTCCTGCAGGAGAAGGAGAACGAGGCGCTGCTCGATCGCATGGTGATCATCAAGGTCCCCTATGCGCTCTCCTACGACGACGAGGCCCGCATCTACCACAAGCTCGTCTCGGGCGCGCCCGCTTTCCGCAACGTGCACCTCGACCCGCATGTGCTCGACCTTGCGGCGGTCTTCGCCATTCTCACGCGTCTCGCCAAGCCCGAGCGCGAGGGCCTCGACCTGCCGAAGAAGCTGCGCCTGTACGCCGGCGAGGCGGTCGAGGGCGTTCCCGAGAGCGAGACGACCCGGATGCGCGCCGAAGTGCCCGACGAGGGCCTGACGGGGGTCAGCCCGCGCTTCGTGATCAACGCCATCTCCAACGCCATCACGCGCGGCAACACCCATAGCCTTACCAGTATGGAGCTGCTGCTCGCGCTCAAGGATGCGATCGACAGCGACGCGCGCATCGATGCGAAGCAGAAGAAATCCTGGGTCGACCATCTGGTCACCGCGCGCAAGGAGTTCTACAACCGTTGGGTCAAGGAGGACGTGCAGCGCGCGATGTTCGCCTCCTTCGAGGACGAGGCTCAGCAGCTGCTCGAGAAATATCTCGACGAGGTCGAGGCATCCCTCGATCACCGCCAGGTCACCGATCCCATCACCGGCGAGACACGCCCGGCCGATGAGCGCTTCCTGCGCTCCGTCGAGGAGAAGATCAAGGTGTCCGACTCCGGCAAGCTGTCCTTCCGCCAGGAGGTCGTGCGCAAGGCGATGGTGGCGTTCAAGGCCGGGGAGAAGTTCAAGCTCTCGAGCCATGCGCGCATGCGCGAGGCCATCGAGCAATACCTGTTCGAGGAGCGCCGCGACGTGCTGCGCCTGGTGACCTCCACGGCCCGGCCGGACGACGAAGCGAGGCAGAAGATCTCGGTAGCGCAGGAGCGCCTCGTCAAGGAGTACGGTTACGACGAGCACAGCGCCAAAGAGGCCCTGAGCTACGTCACCACATTGCTCGCGCAGGAGTAGCGCAACGCGTCAGAAGGAGGATACCGGCGCCATGAGCGAGAGCAGCGAGGAATCCGGCAGCCTGGGGCTGGCGAAGTGGTACGACCTGTTCTCCCGCGGCGCGCGCGATTGGCTGCGCCACGATGAGAAGGTACGCGAGTCGGTGCGCGAGCACCTGCCGCAGATCATCGCCGGGGGCGAGGTCATCAACGAAAGCGCGCGCACCGTGCGGGTTCCCGTGCGCATGCTCGAGCACTACCACTTCCGGCTGCGCCGGCCGGGAGAGTCCCAGGGCGTAGGCCAGGGCAAGGCCAAGCCCGGTGACGTGCTGGCCGATCCGAGCTCGGACCAGGGCTCGCGCGAGAAGGGCCAGGGGGGCCAGGATCAGGGCGAGATCCAGCTGATGCTGGAGATCAAGATCGACGACATCGTCGACTGGCTGTGGGAGGAGATGCAGCTGCCGAACTTGAAGGCGCGCATCGGACCCTCCGACAACACCGACTGGGTGCGCGAGGGCTGGGATCGCCGCGGCGCGCGCTCGCGGCTCGACCGCCGCCGCTCCTTCAAGGAGCTCGTCAAGCGTCGCGGCAACCAACCCGGCACGCCGAGCTTCACCGACGATGATCTGCGCTTTCGCCAGTTGGCCAGGCGCCGCCAGCCGGCCATTCATGCGGTGGTGTTCTTCGTGCTCGACGTCTCGGGGAGCATGTCGGACCGCGATCGCAAGCTCGCCAAGACCTTCTTCTTCTGGGTGGTGCAGGGACTGCGGCGCGAGTACCGCTCGCTGGAGACCGTCTTCGTCGCGCACACCACCGAGGCCTGGGAATTTCCCGAGGCGGATTTCTTCCAGGTCACCGGCACCGGCGGCACGGTGGCCTCGACCGGCTTCAACAAGGTGCGCGAGATCATCGACGCGCGCTTCAATCCGGCGCGCCACAACATCTACCTCTTCTACGCCTCGGACGGGGACAACTCCGTCGGCGATCACGCGGAGGCGCACACCGGGCTCACGGACATCGTGCAGAAGGCCTGCTACTGCGGCTATGTCGAGGTGGCCTCCGGCCTGTCGCGGCAGCTGGCCACCGAGACCGGCCGGCTGTTCGGCGAGGTGGCTGCTCGCGGCGAGCCCGCAGGCAGCTTCGTCGTCAACGACTTCGACGATGTGTGGGGCGCCGTGCGGCACTTTTTCACGGCCGAGCAGAAGGCGCTCGAGGGGCCTGCATGAGTGATGACTGGCAGAGCTATGTAGGACGGCTGCAGGAGCTCGCCCTCAAGAACGGCCTGTCGTTTCACCCCGTCGAGTTCGAGGCGGTCCCCGATTCCTTCATGATGGAGATCGCCGTGTACGGACTGCCGGTGCGCATGCCGCATTGGTCCTTCGGCGTCCGCTACATCTATCAGCTGATCCAGCGTCACATGGGCCACTCGCGGGTGTTCGAGGTGGTGTTCCCGGGTAATCCCGGTCATGCCTACCTCGCCTCGAGCAACGGTCTCGCCGAGAACGTGCTCGTGACGGCGCACGTGCTCGGACACGCCGACTTCTCGCGCAACAATATGATGTTCCTGCGCTGCCAGGAGCAGGTGAGCGAGCACATCGTCGAGCATGCGGCGAGCCACGCCCGCCAGATCCAGCAGGCCATCGAGACCCACGGCATGCAGCGCGTGGAGGCGGTGCTCGATGCCGCTCTGGCACTCGAGCAGCACATCGATATCGACCGGCGGCTGCGCCGGGATCGCTATCCGGAGTATTTACCCGATCCGAAGGCGCTGGTGGACGATGAGTTCCGGCGCCGCTTCACCTCGCTCGACCCCGCGGCAGCAGCCGGGGTGTTCGAGACTCGCAAGCGCGCCCCGATCCCCCCGCACCCGGAGCGGGACCTGCTGTGGTTCATCGCCAACTACGCGCCCGAGATGGAGAGCTGGGAGCGCGATGTCTTCCTCGCCGTGCGCGAGGAGTCCTTCTACTTCTACCCCGTGTTCGCCACGCAGATCATGAACGAGGGCTGGGCCTCGTACTGGCATGCGCGCCTCCTGCGCGAGGCGGATTTCGTTCCTCAGCAGGCCTACCTCGACGCCATCAAGTGCCACTCCGATGTCGTGCGCCCGGTGGCGGCGGGTCAGCAGGTGGCGCTCGCCGTCAACCCGTACCACCTCGGCTTCTCCATGTGGGAGAAGATCATCGAGGCGGGCGGTCTCGAGAGCGCACGCCAGATCATGCAGCAGGACGATGACTTCAGCTTCGTGCGCAATCACCTGACCCGCGAGCTCGCCGAGGAGCTCGACCTGTTTCGCTTCAACGCGCGCAGCGACGGGCAGATCAAGGTGCTCGAGCAGGATCTGAGCTCCCTGCACGAGGCGCTGCTCGCGCCCAAGTACAATTTCGGTGCGCCGAGCATCTCCGTCGGGCACGTGCGCACCGAAGGCACGCTCGAGCTGGTTCACGATACCGGGACCGACGGCCGTGGACTCGATCTGGAGCGCAGCCGAAAGGTCCTCGAGTACGTGCGCCGTGTCTGGCGCCGCCCGGTCAGCCTGCGCACCATCGATCAGAACGGAGCGCCGCTCGAGCTATCGGCCTCCTGAGATACTCGACACCGGATCGCTTGCCGGGAAGCTGGCCGCAAGCGCCTCATCGAGTTCCTTCTGCTCGAGCGCCTCATCCTCGGGTGCGG
Source organism: Steroidobacteraceae bacterium (assembly GCA_035504015.1). GTDB lineage: Bacteria > Pseudomonadota > Gammaproteobacteria > Steroidobacterales > Steroidobacteraceae > JASHUC01. The sequence continues at coordinate 7,608 of DATJSR010000161.1, read as the reverse complement.
ATCCTGCGGCCACCGCCGCCGCGTCGTGCTCGGGTGAGAGCGGGACATCGTGCGCGGGCTGGCCGCCTGGCGTGGGCGTTGCCGGTTGGGGATCGGGTGTCTGGGGCCGCGCTGGCGCGGGTGCCGGCGGTGGATCGAATGACGGCGTTTCCTGTCTCATGTCCGGACCCTACGCCACGCCTGCGCGAGGGGCTGTCCGGCCGCGGACTGAGATCCTGTCAGTCCGGAGACCGGACCGGTGTCGGAGCCGTCCGACGACCCGACAGGGGCGGACTGGCGAGCGGCCGGGGGGCAGGAGTAGGCTTCCTGGATGCCTGACGGCCGGGAGCATGCTGCATGAGCTACACCACCCAGGGCATTCGCAACGTCGCCTTCGTGGGGCAGGCGGGTGCGGGCAAGACACTGCTCACCGAGGCGCTGCTGCTGCAGGCAGGGGCGATCCGCGCCAAGGGCAGCCTGCAGCGCGGCACCACCGTCTGCGATTTCGATCCCCAGGAGCGCCGGCTCCTGCACTCCCTCGACAGCGCCATCTGCGGCATCGACCACCGCAGCACGCACCTCAACCTCATCGACACGCCCGGCTATCCGGATTTTCTCGGCCGCGCGCTGAGCGTGCTCGAGGCCGTCGAGTCGGCCGCCGTGGTGCTGAGCGCCGCGGGCAGTGTCGACTCGCTGGCGAGGCGCCTCATGGAGGTGGCGCGCGAGCGCGGCCTGTGCCGGCTCGTCATCATCAACAAGATCGACGCCAAGGATGCGCATCCGCAGGCGCTGCTCGAGCAGGTGCGCGCGGAGTTCGGTCCCGAATGCCTGCCGATCAACCTGCCCGCCGGGGGTGGGGCGGGCGTCGTGGACTGCTTCTTCAGGCCCGATCGCGCGCAGCGCGCCGCCGATTTCTCCTCGGTGGAGTCTGCCCACACGCAGATCCTCGATCAGGTCGTCGAGCTCGACGAGCATCTGATGGCACTGTACCTGGAGCAGGGCGAGGAGCTTTCCCCGGAGCAACTGCACGACCCTTTTGAACGGGCCCTCCGCGAGGGCCATCTGATCCCCGTGTGCTTCGTCTCCGCCGACACCGGCGCCGGCATCCCGGAGCTGCTCGAAGTGCTCGAGCGGCTGATGCCGAATCCGGCCGAAGGCAATCCGCCGCCCTTCCTCAAAGGTCCTCTCGATGCCGTCGAGCGCGTGCAAGTCGTGCCCGACCCCGAGCGGCACGTCATCGCGCACGTCTTCAAGGTCACCGTCGATCCCTACGTGGGCAAGCTCGGCATCTTCCGCGTGCACCAGGGCACGGTGCGTGCGGGCAGTCAGCTGTTCGTCGGCGACGGGCGTAAGCCCTTCAAGGTCGCGCATCTGTACCGCCTGATGGGCAAAGAGTCCCTGGAGGTGAGTCAGGCCGTCCCCGGTGACATCTGCGCGGTGGCGAAGGTGGAGGAGCTGCACCTCGATGCCGTGCTGCACGACTCGCACGAGGAGGATCACTATCACCTGAAGACCGTGCGCTATCCCCCGCCCATGCTCGGCATTGCCATCGAGCCCGAGCGCCGCGGCGACGAGCAGCGGCTTGCGGATACGCTGCACAAGCTGCTGGCCGAGGATCCCTGCCTGCGCGTCGAGAGCCACGCAGCGCTCAACGAGACCGTGCTCTACGGCATGGGGGAGCTGCATCTGCGGGTGCTGCTCGAGCGCATGACCGAGCGCTATGGGGTGCACATCAAGACGCGGCCGCCCAGCATTCCCTATCGCGAGACGGTGGTGCGCGCGGCCGAGGGGCACTGCCGCCACAAGAAGCAAACGGGCGGCGCCGGTCAGTTCGGCGAGGTGTTCCTGCGCATCGAGGCGCTCGATCGCGGTGCCGGCTTCGAGTTCGTCGACGATGTGGTCGGCGGAGCGATTCCCGGACAGTTCATCCCGGCCGTGGAGAAGGGTGTGCGGCAGGTGCTGGCCGAAGGCGCCATTGCCGGCTTTCCCATCCAGGACGTGCGCGTCACGGTCTACGACGGCAAGCATCACTCGGTCGACTCCAAGGAAGTCGCCTTCGTCGCGGCCGGGCGCAAGGCATTTCTGGATGCCCTGCAGAAGGCGAATCCGATCGTTCTCGAGCCCGTCGTGCGCATCGAGATTGCCGCGCCCGCGCGCGCCATCGGCGACATCACCGGAGATCTTGCGACCAAGCGCGCGCGCATCAGCGGAAACCAAGCGCTGCCCGGTCAGCGTGCGGCCGTGGTCGCGCTCGTGCCGCTCGCGGAGCTCACCGACTACCAGTCGCGACTGAAATCGCTGACCGGCGGTGAGGGCTCCTACACCATGGATCTCAGTCACTACGAGCCCGTGCCGCCCCGCAAGCAGCAGGAGCTCGCGCTGCAGTGGCGTCCGCGAAAGGACGAGGAGTGAGGCGCCCGCTCGCTGCGGCACTCCCGGTCCTCCTGCTTCTACCTCTGTGTTCTGCCGCGGGTTCTGCCGCGAGCGGCGCCGAGGCCCGCGCTGCTCCAGAGGCGCGCTTGCCCACGGCTGCGGCGCCGAGCTTGCCCTCCCTGGCGGTGCTGCAGCAGGAGCTCGCGGCGGGGCGGCGCTCCGCCGAGTCCGTGGTGCGCGCCTGTCTGGCGCGCATCGCCGCGCTCGAGCGTGCCGGACCGCAGCTGCACGCGCTGATCAGCATCAATCCCGACGCCTTGAAGATGGCCCGCACGCTCGATCGTGAGCGGCGCGATCACGGGGCGCTCGGGCCTTTGCACGGTATTCCGGTGCTCATCAAGGACAACATCGATACCGCCGATCGCATGCCCACGACCGCCGGCTCGCTCGCGCTGCGGGAGAACTTCGCGCTCGAGGACGCCCCGCTCGTTGCGGGACTGCGCGCGGCCGGCGCGATCATCCTCGGCAAGACCAATCTCAGCGAGTGGGCGAACTTCCGCTCGAGCCACTCGATCAGCGGCTGGAGCGCGCTCGGTGGCCTCACCCGCAATCCTCATGTGCTCGATCGCAGCGCGTGCGGCTCGAGCGCAGGCAGCGCGGTCGCCGTCGCCGCAGGTCTGGCACCGCTCGCGGTAGGAACCGAGACGGACGGCTCGATCGTCTGTCCGTCGGCGATGAACGGCATCGTGGGTTTGAAGCCGACCGTAGGACTCATCTCCCAGCAGGGGATCATTCCGATCTCCCACAGTCAGGACACGGCGGGTCCGATGGCGACGGGGGTTCGGGACGTGGCGGTATTGCTCTCCGCACTGGTGGATCCGGCGCAGCGCTGTCGTGCCGCCGGGCAATCCGGCCCGGGTCCGTGCCCAGCGCCCGACTATGCGGCCGCGCTCGATGGGCACGCGCTCGCCGGCAAGCGCATCGGCGTGCTGCGCTTTAAGCCCGCGAGCCACCCGCCGCAGCTGGACATCGTGTACGAGCGTGCCCTGGCTCGGCTGCGCAGTGCCGGCGCGCAGCTCATCGAGGTACCGATGCCAGACACCAGCGCGTTGAGCGAGGTCGAGCTCAAGGTGCTGCTGTCGGAGTTCAAGACCGATCTCGATCGCTATCTGGCGCTGACGCCGCCGGCGGTACGAACCCGCAGCCTCGCGCAGCTCATCAGCTTCGATCGCGACTCGGCCGAGGAGCTCGCGATCTTCGGCCAGGATCTGCTCGAGCAGGCGCAGGCGACGGGTGGCATCGCCGATCCTGCCTACGCGCCCGCACTCGTGACGGCGCGTCGCCTCGCGCGCGAGGAGGGCCTCGATCGGATGCTCGCCGCTTGGCATCTCGATCTGCTCGTGGCGCCGACCACGGTTCCCGCCTGGCGTGTCGACTCGGTGAACGGCGACCCGAGTGCGGACAGCTCCACCACGCTGCCCGCCGTCGCAGGGTATCCCCACCTCACCGTGCCGATGGGCGAGGTGCGGGGTCTGCCGGTCGGGCTCTCCTTCATCGGGCCTGCCTGGTCGGAAGCCATGCTGCTCGGCTGCGGCTTCGCGTTCGAGTCTGCCGGTCAGCCGCTCGCGCCGGTGCCGCGCCTCCTGCCCACGCTCGAGACGGCCGCGCTCGCGCGCGGCCGCCCTTGAAGCCGAATCAGAACCCGAACCGCGCGCCGAGGCTGAAGAACAGCCCGATCGCACGGGGGGCACGGAGGCGCAAACTTGAAGCCTGCGAGCGTCAGGCCTACCATCGCCAAGAGCCCATCACATGCTGCACATGAGGGATACCATGCTGCACATGCTGCACAAGTCAGTTCTCGTCCTCTGTGCCGCGACGTGCCTCGCCGCGTGCGTGAGCACACCGAGTGCGCCTGCCCTTGCCGCGAAGACGGCCGCGGTGAGACCCCCGCCGGGGTGCGTCGCCAGTAATGGGTGGATGCTGTCAAACCCGAGCAAATGCGGCGCGTTCGGGAACACGTACACGCGCGACGACCTGCATCGCTACGGAGATACGACTACGGGTTCGGCGCTGAGCACGCTCGACCCCACCCTCAACATCCGCGGCCCCTAGTCGCGCCCCCCCAAAAAAAAGCCCCGCACGAGGCGGGGCTTCAAATCTACTTTTTCGCGCGGAGGTTATTTCAGCGTGTATTTCACGTTGATATAGAAAGTCCGCAGGTTCGGGTCCACCGTGAAGATGTTGTAGCCGAACGTAAAGTTGCCGTTCGCCGGCGATGCGTTCGTATACGGCGGCTCGTGGTCCAGGATGTTCTTGATACCGAACAACAGTTGCAGATTCTGCAGCGGGTTGTAGGTCGCGTAGGCATCCCAGGTCGACCAGCTGCCGACGTGCCGTGTATCGCCGGCGCCGTCCGGGAACTCGTCGATGTACTCCGAGTAGAAGCGGTTCAAGAGTCCAGCACCGAACATGTGCTCCGGGCTCTCCCAATCGAACCTCAGCAAATGCTGCCACCGGTAAGCCGGATTCAACGTGTTGAACCAACCCACGAGATTGACAGTCGGGCCGCCGTTGAACTGCTGTACCCGCATCTGCGTGACGGAGGTCCCTTCCAGGTCCTCGTGGAACGTTCCGAAGGGAGTCCGCTGGCGGTCCTGGACACTGAGGTCGAACCCGTCAGTCGTGACATGACCCGTATTCTGGAGGGTCGTCACGACGTAGCCGCAGGTCGGTGCCGTGTACGGGATGCAATCCAGACCCGATGCAATCGAGGGGGTCAGCGTTCCGGAGCTGTTGGGCACGATGTATTGCGCATACTCCGTGGGATCGTCGTAGATGGCCTGGGCCGGAATGGCGGAGATGGTGTTCTTCAGGACTATCCGGTAGTAGTCCAAGGTGATGCCCAGGTCGGTGATCGGCGAGAGGATGACACCGAAATTGAAGTTTTGCGATGTCTCGGGCGTCAGCTTCCGGTTTCCGCCCGTGATCCCCAGTCCCTGCGTATTGCAGTCAGCTGCCGTCCATAGCGGTGGGGTGTACGTGGCTGGCGTGCAGAACGGGTTGCCCGTTCCCATGGTGCCGCCGGTCGACGCGGCGAGAGTATTCACCTCATACAGATCGAACAGGGTCGGTGCGCGAAAGCCGGTGGAGGCGGTTCCCCTAAGGGAGAGCACGCCGGGCAGCGGCTGGTACAGCAGCGATACCTTCCCGTTCTGCGTCGTGCCGAAGTCGCTGTAGCGGTCCCAGCGATCCGACAGGTCCATTTCCAGCTTGTTGGTCATCGGCACGTCCAGCTCGGCGAACAGCGCCTGGGTCGTGCGGCTGCCTTCGGCGAAGACCGTACTCAGGCCCGTAGCGGGCTGCACGATGGCGTTATAGGGAGTGGTTCCATTTTGGAAGTGTTCGCCTCCGAAATTTCCGCCGATCGCCACGGTTGCCGGAGTGCCCGAATTGAAAAGATCGCCCAGTTGGTGGCTGGCAGTGCCTTCGAAGCTCCACCGCTTGTCCTCGCCGAGCTGGTATACGCCGTTGATATACGACTCGTTGATCAACGCCTGACCGGCCGGGGTCTGCGGACCGAAGGGATTGATCAGGTCGCTCAATACGCCACCGGGGGCGAGCGCGGGGTGACCCGGAATGCCCACAGTGAACTCATTGGGATAGTCCGCTTGATTGCGATTGTCGTTCTTGTTCTGACTCCAATCGCCCACCAGCTTGTAGTCCCAACCGAGATTGGTGCCGGAGAACGTCAAGAGAATTCTTTGCTCTTTATTGATGTTGCCACTGTAGCGGTTGTTGAAGGGATCGCTCCACACTGCGGCGCCGCCGACCAGATTGGGCGGCCCCGTGCAGGGACCCTGCCAGCACGGCGCGGTGGCGAGCTGCGCAGCCGTCGGGTAGTAGGGGCTCGCCGGGTCCATCGGGAACAGATAGAACATCGGACCTGACCAGGCGGTCAGGGTCGAGTAGGTATAGAAGTACTGCGCCTGCACCTGGTTGTTGGCCGGCAGCGTCTTGGTGAGCTGCGCCATCCCGGAATATTGCCCTGACTGCGGGAGCAGATCCGTCGCCGCCGCATATCGGTAGGCGCAGTTCCCAAAATAGGTGGTCAGGTAATTGTTGCTCTCGCAGCCCGGATAGCCCAGCTGATAAAGGCTGCCGTTTCCATCGATGAAAGAGCCGGGCCAGGTTCCCGGATCGTTGGTGGCGAACACACCCCGGGAGGGATCGAAACCTTGATCGGAAAACGGCCGCTGATCCGCGCGCAGCTCCTCCTGCTTGTTGTAACTTCCCGTGAGCATGAAGTTATAGCCGTCGTTCGTCAGATCCCCGTGTCCGAAGCTGAAATCCGCCAGGCCCGAGGCGCCGCCGTTCCGCTGCGGGCGGTTGAGAGTCGTCTCGACTTCGAGCCCCTGGTAATTCTTCTTGGTGATGAAGTTGATCACGCCCGCGATCGCATCCGAGCCGTAGAGCGATGAGGCGCCTTCCCGAAGCGCCTGGACGCTGTCGATGGCCCCGAACGGAATACCGCCCAGGTCGACCGCATCGCCCGTGAACGCATTGGGGGCGAGCCGCTGGCCATCGAGGAGCACCAGGGTGCGGCCTTGGCCCAGGCCGCGCAGGTTGGCGTAGGTACCGCCTCCGGAAAACGTGCCGACGGCCGAGGCGGTGTTGAGCGACGGGACGTTCTGGGTCAGCGTGTTCAGCGCCGACTCCACGTTGGTGATGCCTTCGTCCTTGAGAACGTCCGTCTTGAGGATCGTGATGGCCTCGGCGGTTTCGGCATTCGCTCTCTTGATGAGCGAGCCCGTAACCGTCACCGTCTCGAGGGGCGCGGTGGTGGTCTCGCCTTGGGGCGCAGCGCCGGTGCTCTGAGCATTTTGCGCGGCCGCTTGATTCGCGGCCGGCGTGGCATTCTGCGCGACGAGGAGCGATGCACTCTTTGACTGCGCCGGATTCGCTGCGCTCGGCGCGGGGTTCGTCGATGTAGTCGGCGTCGAATTGGTGGTCGGCGCCGAGGCGACTTGCGGTTCGGCTTGTGCCTGCGCAGTTACGACGCTGCCGCAGAAGGCAACGGCGCCCGTCGCGAGCACGATCCGCACCGCGCGCGCAATATAGCTGTGAGACGTCACTTGAATTTCCTCCCAGAGCGGTCCACGCCGCCCTCTTTGTTGTGATCCGGGCTCGTCCCTCACGTACCTGGGTTGTCCCTGGATACGTCTTCCCGCGAGGCGAGCCGGTGCACGGGTTAGTTTC
>DATJSR010000160.1:0-3913 GCA_035504015.1 Steroidobacteraceae bacterium | reverse complement strand
AGGGTCTTGATGACGGATGGCGGCTACCACGTAGCCCTTGGAGGCGAGGTTCTCGGTGACCCAGCTGAGCGCCGCCGTGACGTTGCTGTAGCCGTGCGAGACGATGACGAGCGGGGCGCCAGAGAGTGGCGCCGGGGGTGCATCGGCCATCGCGATGCCGGGTACGCTGAACCGTGCCGGCGTACGCGGAGGCTCGCTCGGCATCTCCCCCTGATACTGAATGCGAGGCGCCGCCGTTTCGCTCGCGGCGCTGGCCGGGCTGGACGATCGGGCCGGGTACCACAGATCGATGATGAGGCGACGGGTGACGCGCAGCGCCTTTCCGGTGACCGGATCGATCGCGAGCACGTCGATCTGGCCGGGCTGCTCGAGGGTGAGCGTGCGATAGCCCACCCCGTAAGGGCCCAGTCGCGCGAGCTCGGGCGCATCGATCTCCGGGACGCTGGGGATCTCTTCGGCCAGCGCCCGGGAGCCTCGCTCGAGCGGTGCGAGGAGCATTGCGGCGCCGAGCCCCGCGAGCAGCGCAGCTCGTGCGCGTGCGTGGCAAAGGGGGGGGCTGCGCCCGAGCCCGGCGTGTGGTCGTCTATTCAGACGTTGGAGTCCGGGAAGGCGGCCTTGCGGCGATTCATGTAGTCCTGCAGCGCCTCGTCGACGGCAGGATCGAGCGGCGGCGGCTCGTACGCCGCGAGCTGACTCTTGTAGAAGGCATTGGCGCGCTTGGCCATGTCCTGCGCGCCTTCGGCCTCCCACTGCTCGAAGCTGTTGTTGTCGGCGAGCGGGGAGCGATAGAAGGCGCTCTGGAAATTGGCCTGGGTGTGCGCGCAGCCGAGGAAATGCTTGCCCGGACCGACCTCGCGGATGGCATCGAGCGCCTGCCCGTTCTCGGTGAGATCCACCCCCGCGAGCAGGGTGTGCATCATGCCGGCCTGGTCGCAGTCCATGACGAACTTCTCGTAGCCCATCGCGAGACCGCCTTCGAGCCAGCCCGCGGTGTGCAGCACGAAGTTGACGCCGCCGAGGCAGGTGGGCAGTAGCGTATTGGCCGATTCGTACGCCGCCTGCGCGTCCGCAATCTTCGATGCGCAGAGCGCACCGCCCGAGCGGAAGGGCACCTTGAGCCGCCGCGCGAGCGCGGCCATCACATAGAGCACCAGCGCGGGCTCGGGAGTGCCGAAGGTGGGCGCGCCCGACTGCATCGAGAGCGATGAGGCGAAGCTGCCGAGGATCATCGGCGCGCCGGCATTGAGCAGCTGGATGAGGGCCAAGCCCGCCAGTGCCTCGGCGAGTGTCTGCGCAACGGTGCCGGCAACCGTGACCGGCGACATCGCGCCGGCGAGGATGAAGGGCGTGACGATGCACGCCTGATTGGCGCGCGCGTACACCTTCAGCGCTCCGAGCATGGTGGCGTCGAAGGTCATCGGCGAGTTGGCGTTGATGAGGCTCACGATCGCCGTGCGCGGCCGGCCGGTGGCGGGGTCGATGAAATCCTCGCCGAACAGGATGCGCGCCATCTCGACCGTGTCCTGCGCGCGCTCCGGATGCGTGACCGATCCCATGAAGGGCTTGTCGCTGTACTTGATGTGGCTGTACACCATGTCGAGGTGGCGCTTGTTCACCGGCAGATCGACCGGCTCGCAGATGGTGCCGCCCGAGTGGTGCAGCGAGCTCGCCATGTAGGCGAGCTTCACGAAATTGCGAAAGTCCTCGATGCGCGCATACCGCCGGCCTTCATCGAGATTGCGCACGAAAGGTGATCCGTAGGCAGGGGCGAACACCGTGTTCGGTCCGCCGATCTCGACGTTGCGCGCGGGATTGCGCGCCACCTGCGTGAACTGCGCCGGCGCCGAGCGCTGGATGATGTGCCGGCACAGCCCCCGCGGCATGCGCACGCGCTCGCCCTGCACGTCCGCCCCGGCCTGCTTCCAGATGCCGAGAACCTCGGGATCCTCGCGAAAGTCGATGCCGATCTCTTCGAGGATGGTGTCGGCATTGCTCTCGAGCAGCGCGAGCCCCTCGGGCCCGAGCACCTCGTATATCGGGATCTTGCGCGTGATGTAGGGTACCGTGGAGGTCGCTCGCGCCGTACGCGCCGCACGCTTGGCCTCGCGGCCGCTCGGGCGTCGGGCCCGGTGGGCTGGCTCGGATGGCTGAGAGAGCTCGGGCTGTTGATCCATGGCAAAGCTCCTGGCCGGCGCGGTCTTCAGGCCCGCAAATCGCGGTTTTCGGGGTCGTAGGGCGAATCCGGCAAGACGGTCGCCGGCTTGCGCTCGCCCAGGACCTCGATCTCGAGCCGGGTGCCGACCGCTGCGAACTCGGGCTCGAGGTAGCCGATGGCGAGGCTCTTGCGCAGCGTGTGACCGTAATAGCCCGAGGTGGTGCGTCCGACCAGCGCGCCGCCTGGCGCGAACAGCGGCTCGTTCCCCAGGGGGTCCGCATCGCGAACCTCATGCACCTCGAGCGTGGCGAAGCGATGCGGCACGCCCTGCGCCTGCTGCTTGAGCAGCGCGGCCTTGCCGATGAAGTCGCCCTTGTCGAGGCGCACGAAGCGCTCGAGCCCGGCCTCGAAGGGGGTGTAATCGCGCGTCAGATCGCTGCCCCACATGCGGTAGGACTTCTCCATGCGCAGCGACTCCATCGCGCGCATGCCCACCATGCCGATGCCGTGCTCGGCGCCCGCCTCGAGCAGCGTCGCGAGCAAGTGATGGGCATACTCGATGGGAAAGTGCAGCTCCCAGCCGAGCGCGCCCACGAAGTTGACGCGCAGCGCGTACACGTTCGTGGCGAGGCCCACCTCCACGATCTGCGCGGTGAGCCAGGGGAAGGCCTGATTGTCGAGCGCCGCGGGCGTGAGCTTCTGCAGCAGCTGCCGCGAGCGCGGCCCGGCCACGACGAAGCAGCCGCGCGCACCCGTGATGTTGCTCAGGTGCACGGAGGCGTCGCTCGGCAGGTGCTTGCGAAGATAGTCGCTGTCGTAGCGCTCGGCGGCGCCTGCGCTCACGACGTAGAAGTGATCGGGCGCGAGGCGCGTGATGGTGAACTCCGAGCGGATGCCGCCGCGCGGTGTGAGCGCATGGGTGAGTGCGAGGCGGCCGGTGCGCGTCGGCACGCGATTGGCTACCAGCTGATTGAGCCAGGCTTCCGCGCCTGCGCCGCTGACCTCGTGCTTGGTGAAGGGCGTCAGGTCGATGATGCCCACCTGCTCGCGCATGCGGCGCGCCTCGTTGCCGACGTGCTCGAAGTAGTTCGAGCGGCGAAAGCTCCAGCGGTCGCGGCGCTCGACGCCGGGCGGTGCAAACCAGTTGGCCCGCTCCCACCCGTAGCGTTGGCCCCAGACAGCCCCCAGGCGATCGAGCTGGTCGTACACCGCGCTCGTCTTGGCCGGTCGCGCGGCGGTGCGCTCCTCGTCCGGGAAATGGATCGTGAAGACCTCGCGATAGGCTTCCTCGTTCTTGGCGACGAGAAAGTTGCGTCCTGCGTAGCTGCCGAAGCGGCGCGGATCCACCGCCAGCATGTCGATGCCCGGCTCGCCCTCGACGATCCATTCGGCGAGCTGCCAGCCCGCGCCACCCGCGGCCGTGATGCCGAAGCTGTGACCCTCGTTGAGCCACACGTTGCGCACGTTCCAGGCCGGCCCGATGAGCGGGCTGCCGTCGGGCGTGTAGGCGATCGGTCCGTTGACGATGTCCTTGATGCCGCAGTTCTCGAGCGCCGGCACGCGGCGCTGCGCGGCCTCCACGTGCGGCAGCAGCCGCTCGAGGTCGCCCTCGAAGAGGCTCTTGCCGAACCAATCGGGTACGCCGTCGGCGAAGCGGGCCGGCGCGCCGTGCTCGTAGGGTCCGAGAATCCACCCCAGGCGCTCCTCGCGCAGATAGTACGACTTGTCCGACTCGCGCAGCACGGCGAGCTCGCGCCC
>DATJSR010000159.1:0-13691 GCA_035504015.1 Steroidobacteraceae bacterium | reverse complement strand
TGGAACAGCGCCGGCAGGCCCGCTGCCGCGATCACCTCGTAGAGCCCGTATGCCTTGGGGTCGTTCGGATAGAACGCCTGCATGGAGGGGTGAAACTTGAAGCCGCGAACCCCGTAGTCCTCGATGAGGCGGCGGGCCTCGCGCACGCCCATCTTGCCGCGCGCCGGATCGATACTCGCAAAGGGGATCAGCACATCGTTGTTCTCGGCCGCGACCTCCGCCACCTCCTCGTTGGGAATGCGCCAGTGGCCGGCGGCCGCCTCCGCATCGACAGTGAAGATGACGGCGGCCATCTGCCGCTCGCGGTAGTACTGCGCGACCTCGGTGGGCGTGGGCGGCCTGCCCGAGCGGAAATACTTCGCCATCGCCTCGTCAAAATCGCGCGCACACGGATCGCGCGGCTCGCGTCCGGAGATGTTCGCGTGCGTGTGCACGTCGATGGCGCGCAGCTTCTCGAGATCGAGCCTCGGCTCGTATTTGCTCATGCAATCCGTACCGGTGTGGGGACTACAGATGCGGCAGCCACGCGTCGATCACCGCACAGCGGCTCTCGTGGCGCACGGCGTGCAGCGCGCGCTCGAGAGCGGGCTCGAGCTCCTCGGGCCGCTTGACGCTGAGCGCCAGCGCGCCCCCGGCTGCGGCGGCGATGCCCGCGTAATCGGGAGGCGGGTCGAAGCTGACGCCGAGCTGCGCGGCACGGCTCGCGTGCCCGTGCGGGTGCACGCCGAGGGTGGAGAACTTCGGGGCGCGCCAGCCTTGATTGTTGTAGATCACCTGCAGGAAGGGCGTGCGATAGCGCTTTGCCATCCAGTGCACGCTGGCGGGGACGGAGAAGAGGTAGGAGCCATCGCCCGTGAGCGCCACCACCAGCTGCTCGGGAAGCGCGAGCTTGGCGCCCACGGCCGCGCCGCCGTTCCAGCCGAGCGAGCCCCCGCCGCTCGAAAAAAGCGTGCCGGGATTCACCCGGCCGATGTGATCGATGATGTGGTGGAAGTTGGTGACGCCCTCGCTGAGCACCACCGCCTCGGGGCCGATGGCCTCGCGAATGGCCGCGGTGAGAAATTCCACGCCGAGCTCGCTGTGCGAGGCCTGCTCGGCGCGGCGCAGCGCCTCTGCGCGCTGCGCATGCCGCTTACCATAATGCGCGGTGCGCTCGCGCACCGCGGCGGCATCGACGTCGAGCCCATCGAGCTGCTGCTCGATCTGTCGCAGCGCCGTGGCCGCATCGGCTCGACAGGCGTGGCGTGCGTGGATGTACCACAGCGGCATCTGGGCTTTGAGCGGATCGATGTCGATGTGCAGGATGCGCGCGTCCGCGCGCGGATGGTTCAGCTGCGGAATCCACGGCACGTCGCTGTCGATGACGAGGATGGTGTCGGCCTCGGCGAGCGCCGTGTTCTGCTGCTTCTCGTTCCACTGACTGCCCTGATACAGCGGGTGGTCGCGCGGGAAGTTGACGTGGTTCGGCACCGACTCGAGCACCCCGATGCCGAGCCGGGTGCACAGCCGCTCGAGCGGCGCGACTGCCTCGCGGCGGCGTCCGAGGTAGGAGGTCACGATGAGCGGCCGCCGGGCAGTGGCGAGCGCCCGCGCGATGAGTGCGGCATCCTCACCCGAGAGCGCACCGGGCGCGAGGCTCGGCCACTGCTCGGGATCGAGCTGCGTACGCGGCACCTCGGCCTCGAGGATCTCGCGCGCCGCAGTCACGTACACCGGGCCCTGCGGCTCGCTCGTCGCAAATTGCAGCGCCCGGCGCACGATCTGCTTGGCGTTGGCGCCCACCCGGATCTCGTTCTCGTAGCGTACGTAGCCGCGCACGATGCCGCGCTGGTCGTAGACATCCTGGATCCAGTGGATGAACTCGTTGCGGCTGCCGGGCGCCTCGCCCTCCTGCGTCGCAGGGGAGGTGCCGGCAAGTATGATGACGGGGACACGGCCTTTGGCCGCGTTGTGCACGGCGCCGCCGAGGTTCTGCGTACCGCACTCGACGTGCACGAGCACCGCCTGCGCACGCCCGCTCGCCTGCGCATAGCCGTGGGCCGCGCTCAACGCCACCATCTCGTGCGGGCAGGTGATGAGCTTCGGGAAGCGCTGCTCCTCGCCCGCGTCGGCAGCTGCCGCCAGGCTCTCGATGAACCCGCTGTGGTCACTGCCGAGGTTGGCGAAGAGATACTCGATGCCCGCCTCGCGCAGAGCCTCGAGGATCGCGGTGCTGGTGGTGTACATGCGGCAGATGTTAACCCCTGCGGCGGCACAGGGGGGCACGGACAGCGCGGCAGAGACTACAGTGGCCAGATGCTGCCCGCCCCCACCGCCCTTACCACCGAGCGCCTGGCGCTACGTCGCCCGAGGCTCGAGGATGCCGCGGCCGTGTTCGCCTACGCCGGCGATCCTGAGGCCACGCGCCTCATGGGCTGGCCCATGCACCGCGGCATCGAGGACAGCCGGTCATTCCTCGCATTCGCCCTCGGCGAGTGGGCCGAGCACGGCATCGGCGCCTATCTCATCGAGCGTGACGGAGCGGTGCTCGGCTCCACCGGACTCGAGCTGCGCGATCCGTCCACGGCGATTACGGGCTACATCCTGCTGCCCCAGGCCTGGGGTAGGGGCTACGCGACCGAGGCCTGCCGCGCCATGCTGCGGCTCGGCGCAGAGCTGCGCCTTTCGCGCATCGAGGCCCACTGCCATCACGCGCACGCGGTCTCGGCCCGCGTGCTCGAGAAATCCGGGATGCGCTTCGAGTGCCTCATCGAGCGGCACACGGTCTTTCCAAATCTCGCGCCCGAGCCCCAGAGGGTGCGCCGCTACGCCTGGGGTGCGGGCGCCGAGCCGGGCGGGGGCAGCGGATGAGGCTTGCCGGTGACGGGGTGCGGGAAATGAAACGGCACGAGCGCCGTCTCGGGCCAGAATGCGGGCCGCTCGGGCAGGATCTCGTCCGGCCCGCGCGGGTCCTGCGGATAGGTCCTCTGGAAGAACGCGCCGGTGTAGGGCTTGCTGTGCGCCCAGCCCTGCTCGTAGTCCGCCTGCCACGAGAGGCAGTAGTTGAGGACCTGGATCTTCCATACCCCGGCCTCGCGCACGTAGGTGTTCTCGTAGACGCCCGCCTCCCACCACTGTAAGGGGATGCCCGGCGGACGCTGCGTGTTGCTCACGTGGCTGCCGGCCTGCATGAAGGCGCGAAAGCGACCGTGTGCGCTGCGCCGGTCGGCCGCCACATCGACGATGTCCTGCAGCTGCACGTGCTCGAGCATCAGGCCGTACACGGGCCCGTTGTGTCCCCGGGTGAAGGTGTTGCGAAAGCGCTCGATGTACAGCCGCCGCACACCGGCATCGCGGCCGCGGAACACCCCGCCCATGAAGCGCACCTCCCCGGCCTCGGCGAACAGGTCCACCACCTCCTGGTAGAGCCCCTTGTCCATGTAGTAGCCGTAGGCGAACTGCACACGCCGAATGGCCTGCGCATCGCGCAGCAGCGCGACCTCGCTCGTCAACTCATCGAGCTGTCGCCGCAGGGCGGCGAGCTCCTCGGTGCTGCTCACGGGACTCTCCTCGCTTGCGCGCGCGGTGCGCCCGACTCTAGCAGATCCCCTGAGGCCGCCCGACTGGCATAGACTTCGCTCATGGGCGAGCTCGAAGGTGCGGTGGCCGTCGTGACCGGCGGGGGCCGCGGATTCGGCAAGGCGATCGCAGAGCGCTTCGCTCGCGAGGGCGCGGCCGTCACCGTCACGGCGCGCAGCACCGACCAGGTCGAGGCGGTAGCGAGCGAGATTCGCGCATCCGGTGCGCGCGCGCTCGCCGTCGCGGGCGATGTCACGCGCGCTGCCGATGTGAAGCGGGTCATCGACGAGACCGAGCGAGCGTTCGGCCCGGTGTCGCTGCTGGTGAGCAATGCCGGTGTGCCCGGGCCCTTCGGCCCGATCTGGAGTGTGGACCCCGAGGCCTGGTGGGCCGCCCAGCAGGTACACATCCGCGCGCCGTTCCTGTATCTGCAGCGCGTGCTGCCCGGCATGACAGCACGGCGCGCCGGCCGCGTCATCATCGTCTCGGCGATCGCGAGCCGCATGGTCGCGGCGTATCTATCCGCATACTGCGTCGGCAAGATCGCCCAGACGCGCCTCGCTGCACAGGCGGCCGCCGAGGCTCGCGATCTCGGTGTCGGCGTCTTCGCCATCGATCCGGGATTCGTGTTCACCGGCATCGCCGAGGAGACCATGAACTCCCCCGACGCGCAGCGCTGGCTGCCGGGCATGGTCGGGCGCATCCGCCAGCGCAAGGACTCGCCCGCACGCGATGCCGACCTCGCACGCTGCACGCAGCGCTGCGTCGATCTCGCCTCGGGCCGCTACGATGCGCTGAGCGGACGCTACCTCGAGCTCGATGACGACATCGATGCGCTGCGCGCCGAGACGCTGCGGGGCGCAGCCGCGGAGCCGCGCCGATGAGCCTCGAGGAGCGCCTCGAAGCGCTGCAGCGCCGGCTGCAGGCCCTCGAGCAGCAGGTGGGCATCCACGCGGACGTTCAGGCGGTGCGCACGCTGCAGTTCAAGTACGGCTACTACATGGACAAGTGCCTCTTCGGCGCGATCGTCGAGCTGTTCGCCGAGGATGCGGTACTGTATTTCCTCAACGGCATCTTTCGCGGCAAAGCGGGCGCGCGGCGTCTCTACGGTGGCGCCTCCGGTCTCAATGGCCCTGCGTATGGGATGCTCTTCGAGCACATCATTGCGCAGGACATCGTCGATGTGGCCCCCGACCGGCGCAGCGCGCGCGGCCGCTTCCGCTGCTTCCTGCAGGGCGGAGTCCATCAGAGCAAGCAGGATGCGCCGGCGCGCATCCCGGCGCAGTTCCTGGAGGCGGGCATCTACGAGAACGAGTACGCGCAGCAGGACGGCATCTGGAGGATCAAGCTGTTCAACTATCGCATCGTCTATCAGGCGCGCTTCGAGGAGGGTTGGGCGCGCTCGGGACGCGAGCCGCTCATGGTCGCGCCCTACCAGAGCACCTTCCCGGAGAACCCGCGCGGACCGGATGAGCTGCGCGAGATGCCGCCCAGCTGGCCCGATACCTTCATCATGCCCTTCCACTATCCCCATCCGGTGACGGGAGAGCCGGTGCTGGTGCCTGTGCGGTGACCGCTGGCAGCGGTGAGCGGCGCAGGATCATGTCCGAGGCCTTCTCCGCGATCATGATCACCGGGGCATTGGTGTTGCCACCCACAATGCGCGGCATCACCGAGGCATCGACCACCCGCAGGCCCTGCACGCCGCGCACGCGCAGCTGCGCATCGAGGACGGCGCTCGCATCGGCGCCCATCGCGCAGGTGCTCGTCGGGTGCATGGCGGTGCCGACCGCGCGGCGCAGGTAGGCATCGAGCTGCTCATCGCTCGCGACGCCGGCACCGGGCGTCAGCTCCGCGCGCACCAGCTCCGAGGCCGGCGCGGTCGCAAAGAAGCGCCGCACGAAGCGCACCATCTCGCGCAGCAGCGCGCGATCCTCCGGCGCCTCGAGCAGATTGAAACGGATGCGGGGTGGATCGCGCGGCCGATCCGAGCGCAGCGTTACCTCGCCGCGGCTCGCCGGATGCAGCAGCACGTTCGCCATCGAGAAGACGTGCCCCGCGCCGCGGCGCCAGCCGGGAAACCACGCGCGCGCCGCCATCGATATCGGACTCACCAGAAACTGCACGTCGGCGCCGCGCGTCTGCGGGCGAAAGCGCAGAAAGCCCTGTGCGCCCACCGGCAGCCCCGCCACCGCTCCCGTGCCGGTGAGCTGCCAGCGCAGCAGCGCGAGCCCGAGGCGGTCCGCGCGCAGCCGCGACTCGAAGGTGATGGCATCGCGCGCGGCATACACCACGCCGATGGATTGATGATCCTGCAGCTGCTTGCCGACTCCGGGCAGATCCTCGCGCACGCGGATGCCGAGCGGCTCGAGCTCGCGTGCCGGACCGATGCCCGAGAGCAGCAGCAGCTGCGGGGAGTTGAAAGTGCCGGCGGCGACGATCACCTCGATGTCGGCGAAGGCCTGCACACGCTTGCCCGCCTGCTCATACTCGATGCCCGCCGCACGCTCGCCCTCGAAGAGGATGCGACAGGCAAGCGCCCCGCACTCCACGCGCAAGTTGCTGCGACCCATGGCTGGGCGCAGGTAGCGTGAGGCGGTGCTCGCCCGCCGGCCCCGGTGCACGTTGAACTCCGGGGCGCTGAAGCCCTCCACGTCCTCGCCGTGGAAGTCCTCCAGGTGGCGATAGCCGAGTGCCTCGGCGGTGGCGATGAGCCGCGGGTAGATCACCCGATCGGTCAAATGGCGCGCCACGGTGAGCGGTCCTGAGCCGCCGTGAAAGGCCGACTCACCACGCCAGCTCGCCTCGGCGCGGCGAAAGTACGGCAGCACCTGCGCATAGCTCCAGCCGCTTGCGCCAAGCGCCGACCACTCGTCGTAGTCGGCCGCGTGCCCACGCGAATACATCATGCCGTTCACGGAGGAGGAGCCGCCGAGCACCTTGCCGCGCGGCACGGGGATGCGCCGTCCGTCGGCATGCGGCTCCGGCTCGCTGCTGTAGCCCCAGCCGAGGCGTGGGTCCATGAAGGTGTCACGCCAGGCGAGCGGCATGCGCATGCGCCAGTGCCCGCGCTCCGAGCCGCCGGCCTCGATGAGCAGCACCGAGTGCTCGGGCTCCTGGGAGAGCCGGCTCGCAAGGACGCAGCCCGCCGAGCCAGCCCCGACCACGATGTAGTCGAAGTTCATGGAGGCACTATAGGCTATGGCCACCTCCCCACCGACTCAAGGCGAGCGCCCATGGACACCAGCGTCTCACTCAGACTCGAGCACGTGTTCGACGTGCGCATCGATTTTCACGAGCGGCGCCTCTTTGGGCCGGTATCCGGCGGCGCGACCCAGGGCTATACCTCGGTGAAGAGCGGCATCGTGGAGGGTCCGCGCCTGAGCGGCCGCGTCGTCGACTACAGCGGGGCCGACTGGGCGACGGTGCGAACCGATGGTGTCGTCGAGCTCAACGCCCACTACCTGCTCGAGGCGAGTGATGGCACGCTCATCTACATCCGCAATCTGGGCTACGTGTATGGCGCGGCACCTCTCACGGGACCTGGCTCGGCAGCCGCAGCCGGCCCGACAGCCACCGGGGCCGGCTCGGCACCCCGCGCCGGCTATTTCCGCTGCACCCCCTACTTTCGCGCACCACAGGGCCCGCACGAGTGGCTCAACCGCACGGTCATCGTGGGCGGCGGGGAGCGGCGCACGAACCCCGACCACTCCCTGTTTCGTTACTACGCGGTGCTGTAACGGCGGCAGCAGAAGGCTGCGGAGAATCCCATGCGCATGAGAAAGCTCGGCAACACCGGCCTGCTCGTCTCGGAGATCTGTCTCGGTGCCATGACCTTCGCCAGTGGCGAGGGCATGTGGAGCGCCATCGGCAAGATGGATCAGGGCACGGCCGATGAGCTGGTGAAGCACTCGCTCGAGCAGGGCGTCAACTTCTTCGACACCGCCGACGTGTACTCGGCCGGGCGCTCGGAGAGCCTGCTCGGCCAGGCGTTCCGCAACCTCGGCGTGGCGCGCGATCAGTTCGTGCTCGCCACCAAAGTGCTCGGGCGCACGGGAGCGGGGCCGAATCAGCTCGGGCTGTCGCGCTATCACATCTTGCAGGCGCTCGATGCGAGCCTGAAGCGCCTGCAGCTCGATCACGTCGACCTGTATCAAATCCACGGCGTCGATCCGCTCACCCCGCTCGAGGAGACGCTCGAGGCGCTCAACGACTGCGTGCGCGCCGGCAAGGTGCGCTACCTCGGGGTGAGCAACCTCGCAGCCTGGCAGATCGCCACCGCGCTCGGCATCAGCGAGCGGCGCGGCTTCGCGCGCTTCGAGAGCATCCAGGCCTACTACTCCCTCGCCGGCCGCGACATCGAGCGCGAGATCGTGCCGCTCGCGGGCGCACGGCAGCTCGGCATACTGCCGTGGAGCCCGCTCGCGGGGGGACTGCTCAGCGGCAAGTTCCCGCGCGAGGGCAAGGGCCCCGAGGGCGCCCGCCGCACGAGCTTCGATTTTCCGCCGGTCGATCGCGAGCGCGCCTTCCGCATCATCGATGCGATGCGCCCCATTGCTCACGCGCACGAGTGCTCGGTCGCACGCGTGGCGCTCGCCTGGCTGCTGCACCAGCCCGCGGTCACCTCGGTCATCATCGGCGCCAAGACCCGCGAGCAGCTCCTCGACAACCTCGAGGCGGCCAAGCTGCCGCTGAGCGATGCCGAGCTCGCTGCGCTCGCGCAGGTATCGGCGCTGCCGCCGGAGTACCCGGGGTGGATGCTCGAGCGCATGACGAGCGAGCGGCGCGCGATGATCAAATAGCGCAGGCGCAGTCACGCCTTTGGCCGCCGGTCAACGGAGTGAGTCCGCCAAAACGGCCTCCGAGGCCTGTTTTGGCCAATTCAATCAGTGCGCGGCGGCGATGCGCTCGGCCAGCTGCAGACGCTCCTGGGCGAAGTCCGCGCGCACCCGCGGCCCCGCATCGGTGAACTCGAGCAGCCGCACGGCGCCGGCACCGAGCGGCGGCCAGGGCGCATCGTGAGTACCGGGCCGGCCGGTCGTCGCGAAGCGTACCCAGCGCGATTGCAGCGCCTCGACGATCGGCTGAGTGTCGGCGCCATCGGCGCCGCTGAAGCGATCGAACACGGCATACACCTCATCGATATGCGAGGCCCCCGGCGCGTGCCCGCGCTGGGCGGGCCGTACGTAGGAGTAGTAGTACAGATAGGTGGGCAGGCCGTGGCGTGCCGCCGCACGTGCCACGTGCCAGGTGGGCGCGGTGATCAGCATATCGGTCGCGAGCTCGCTCTCGATGGCGGCCGTCTGATGCGTGCCGTAGCCGTCGAAGGCGCTCGAGATCGCCGGCCACTGCGCGGCATAGCGCTGTGCAAGACCGTGGGCCTGGTCGGGGAAGAACAGCGCCTCGTCGTTGTTCGAGCCGATGATGAGCGGCACGTGCGCGACGTGCCCGGCATCGAAGGCGCTCGCCACCTCCTCGGGCAGAACCTTTCCATCGAGCATCGGTCCGGCGCGCGCGGCAAGCGGTGGACCGGCGCCGAGCACCGTGGCTGCTGGCAGTGCCCGCAGCGCCTGCGCATCGGCATCCGCAGCCCCCCAGCTCGCGGCGGCCGTCGCACCGGCCCGCTCGGCCTCGGCAAGCGAGGGCAGCGGCTGGCGGAAGATGCCCGACTCGATGATCGCCTTCTGATACAGGCCGCGCGCCAGCGGCGAGACCATCAGGTCGGCGACCGAGGCACCGCCTGCGGACTGGCCGAAGAGCGTGACGTTGTGCGGATCTCCACCGAAAGCGCGAATGTTCCGCTGCACCCAGCGTAGCGCCGCCATCTGATCGAGCAGGCCGTAGTTGCCGAGCGGTCCCTGCGGACTCTCGCGCGTGAGCGCCGGGTGCGCGAAGAAGCCGAAGCGGCCCAGGCGGTAGTTGAGCGTGACGAGCACCACGCCGCGGCGCGCGAGCGCGCTGCCCTCGTAGAGCGGCTGACTGCTCGCGCCGAGCATGAAGGCCCCGCCGTGCACCCACACCATGACCGGCAGTCGTGCGGCAGCGCTGTGCGCCGCAGTCCACACGTTGAGGTAGAGGCAGTCCTCGCTCATCGGCCGCGCATCGGCGCCGCCCGGGCGACGCGGCTGCATGCAGTCGCTGCCGAAGGCCTGTGCAGCGCGCACGCCGCTCCAGTGCCCCAGGGCTTGCGGCGCGCGCCAGCGCAGCTCCCCCACGGGCGCTTGCGCGTAGGGGATGCCGAGATAGGCGACCACACCCTCGTGAGCCGTGCCCTGCAGACGACCGCTCGGCGTCACGAGCGGCGGCGGTGCGGCGAGTGCGCCGGTTGCGATTGCGCCCAGCGCCAGTGCCACGAGCCCACCCATCCGCATACGCATCTCCTTCACCCGTGCGGCACCGCGCCCCCGCCGGCGGTGCTGCCCGCACCCTTGAGGCCCTGCTGCTCGGCGACGCTCTCATCGATGCGACGCACGATGTAGGCGCGCACCGCCTCCACCTGCCTGGCATCGAGCTCGCTGCCGAAGGCGACCATGCCGCCGGCCTGCAGCGCGCCATCGTGCACGATGCTCTGCCACAGCTGGGCATCGCCGACGGCGGCCGAATAGCGCAGATCGGGCAGCACGCCGCCGCTGACGGCCGCATCCCCGTGACAGGTGCCGCAGTAGCGATGATAGATGCGCTTGCCCTCGGTGATGCCGGCACTGCCGGCGATTTCCGGCCGCGGCCGCAGAGGCTCGCTCTGCACAGCGTGCGCGGGCGGCAGCTCATCGGTGCCGCGCAGCGCATAGGCCAGCACGCGCGGCACGTTGCCCTCGTCGGTGTGCGCATCGCGCGCGAGCTCCCCCGCCGCGAGCCCGAATGCGCCTCCCCAGCCCGTCTCGATCAGCACGAATTGCTGCCCTCCGATCTCATAGCTGATCGGCGGCGCGAGGATGCCCGTCTGGGTGGGAGCGCTCCAGAGCTGCGCGCCGTTCGCGGCGTCGTAGGCGTGGAACTGCCCCATGGCATCGCCCTCGAACACCAAGCCACCGGCGGTGGCGAGCACGCCGCCGTTCCAGGGATGGCCGGCCTCGACCCGCCAGACTTCCTTCTGCTGCACCGGATCCCAGGCAACGAGGTGGCCCTTGAGTCCTTTCTTCGCGGCGGCCTTGATCGCCGCCTGCTGTGGCAGGCTGCCTGCATCGAAGTCGAGACCCACGTTCCAGGCGAGCGCGTTCCATTTGAAGCTTCTCGCCGGAATCATCGGAAAGGACATCTCGCTCACGGGGAAGTAGAGCAGGTGCGTGAGCGGGCTGTAGGCGCCGGGCTCCCAGTTGTGCGCGCCGAGCGGTCCGGGCGCGGCGATGAAGGGCTTGCCGGAGTCGGAATAGTCGGCCGCGGCGGTGAGGGTCGGGCGGCCGGTCTTCGCATCGATGGCGCGTGCCCAGTTCTGGGTGTCGACGTACTGATGCACGCTGATCAAGGCACCGCTTGCGCGATCGAGCACGTAGAAGAAGCCGTTCTTCGGCGCCTGCATGATGACCTGGCGCGGTTGTCCCGCGATCGTGAGGTCGGCAAGCACGAGGTGCTGGGTCGAGCTGTAGTCCCACATCTCCCCGGGCGTCGTCTGAAAGTGCCACACGTACTCGCCCGTCTCCGGCCGCAGCGCGAGGATCGAGGAGATGAAGAGATTGTCCCGATCGTGCGGTGAGCGAAATCTGCGATTCCAGGGACTGCCGTTGTCGGTGCCGACGTACAGTAGATCGAGCTTGGGATCGTAGGCGAGCGCGTCCCAGACGGTGCCGCCGCCGCCGACCTTCCACCACTCCCCGGTCCAGGTCGGCAGCGCCTTCGACTGCAGGACCTGATCCGAGGCTGCCCCATCGGGCTTGCCCGGTTCGCCCGGCACCGTGTAGAAGCGCCATGCGAGCTTGCCGCTCGCCGCATCGTAGGCGGACACGTAGCCACGCACGGCCATCTCGCCGCCGCTGTTGCCGATGATCACCTTGTCCTTGATCACACGCGGGGCACCGGTGATCGTGTAGCGCGAGCCCTGCGGCGTGGTGCGCACTTCCCACACCGGCTTGCCGGTTGCCGCATCGAGCGCGATCAGCCGCCCATCGAGCGTGCCGAGATACAGCCGCCCCTTCCAGGCGGCCACGCCGCGATTGACGGCATCGCAGCAGGCGTTGACGTCGGTCGCCCGCGGCACCTTGGGGTCGAAGCGCCACAGCTCCTGGCCCGTGAGCGGATTGAGGGCGAACACCGTGCTCCAGGCGCCCGTGATGTAGAGCACACCGTCGATGACCAGCCCGGTGGACTCCTGCGCGCGCCGATCGACGGGCAGGTCGTAGTGCCAGGCGAGCTTCAATTGCCCGACGTTCTGCGCCGTGATCTGCTTGAGCGGGCTGAAGCGCTGCTCATCGTAGGTGCGCCCGTAGCTCATCCAGCTGCCGGGCTCCTGATCCGCCGCGAGCAGGCGCGCCGCATCCACGGCGGCGATGCGAGTGGGCGCGGCAGGTGCGGCCGGTGCGCTCGGGGGAGAGCCCTCCCGAGCGCACGCGGCAAGCATCAGGCAGATAAAGAGTGCGGGTCGGTGCAAACGTCAGATCGCGATGCAGACGGACTTGAGCTCGGTGTACAGCTCGATTCCGGCCCGCCCGTGCTCGCGCCCGTATCCCGACTGCTTGAAGCCGCCAAAGGGCATGGCCGGGTCCACGAAGTTGTGGCAGTTGACCCAGACGGTGCCCGCCTTGATCTTCGGCACGATGCGATGCACGGCACTCACGTCCTTGGACCACACACTCGCGGCGAGGCCGTAGGGGGTGTCGTTGGCGAGCTTCGCAATCTCATCGAGGTCATCGAAGCGTTGTGCCACGAGCACCGGCCCGAAGATCTCCTCGCGCACCACCTTCATGTCCGGGCGTACGTTCGCAAGAATCGTCGGCTTCACGAAGAAGCCCTCGCTCGAGGGCGCCTCGCCGCCGACCATCACCTTGGCGCCTTCCTTGCGTCCCGAGTCGATGTAGCCCAGCACCCGCGACTGCTGCTCTTTTGAGACCAGCGGTCCCATTTCCGTCTTCGGATCGAGGCCGGGTCCGAGGCGGATCTTGGCGGCCGCCGCACTGACACCCTCGACCACCTGATCGAACACTGTGCGATGGGCGTAAAGACGCGAGCCGGCCGTGCAGACCTGGCCGGAGTTGAAGAAGATGGCGTTGGCCGCGCCGCCGACCACCGAACTCACATCCGCATCGGGCAGCACGATCACGGGTGACTTGCCGCCGAGCTCGAGCGAGACGCGCTTCAGCGTATCGGTGGCTGCCTTGTTGATGATCTTGCCCACCTCGGTGGAGCCGGTGAAGGCGACCTTGTCGACATCCGGGTGCGCCACGAGCGCCGCCCCGGCGGTCTCGCCGTAGCCCGTCACGATGTTCACCACGCCCGGCGGAAAGCCTGCCTCGAGAATCAGCTCCCCCAGGCGCAGCGCCGTGAGCGGGGTCTGCTCGGCGGGCTTGAGCACGCTGGTGCAGCCAGTGGCAAGTGCCGGACCGAGCTTCCACGCCGCCATCGCGAGCGGGAAATTCCACGGCACGATCTGCGCGACGACGCCGACGGGCTCGCGCGCCGTGTAGGTGTGGAACTTGACACCGGGGGGTCCGTGAATGGAGGTGCTGAAGGTCTCCCCCGTCACCTTGGTGGCCCAGCCCGCCATGTAGCGGAAGTAATCGCGCGTGCCGGCCACATCGATGATGGTGGCCATGAACTTGGTCTTGCCGTTGTTCAGGCTCTCGAGCTCGGCGAGCTCGTCCGAATGCTTGTCGATGAGATCGGCGAGCTTCCAGAGCAGCGCCTCGCGCTGGGCAGGCAGCATATCGGCCCATGGGCCCTTCTCGAAGGCCTGGCGCGCGGCCGCCACGGCGCGGTCGATGTCGGCCGCCGAGGCATCCGGTACCGAGGCGATCTCGCGCCCGGTGGCCGGATCGGTCACGGGGATGCGTTTAGCGGATTTGGACTCGACCCACTCCCCGCCGATGAGCAGGCGGTGCTGGCGCTTGAGGAAACGGGCGACAGCCGCTGAGGGCTCGGGCTGCGGAGCAATCGAGGCGAGCGAAGCGTTCACGGGGTGACCTCCGAAGAAGAATAGTCGGCTC
>DATJSR010000158.1:0-24792 GCA_035504015.1 Steroidobacteraceae bacterium | reverse complement strand
CCATCTGTGTGAGCTGTCGGCCGATCTGGGCGCGGGTCTGCTGCAGTCCTCGATTCTGCTGGTCACTTTTGTCGGAGTGCTGTGGGTGATCTCCAGTCCGTTCGTGCTGCGCCTTGCCGACCATGACTACGCCATCCCCGGTTATATGGTGTGGGCGGCGATCATCTATGCGGGCATCGGTTCGCTCATGAGCTACTTTGTGGGCCGCAGCCTCATCCCGAGAAATGCCGAGCGCTACGCGCAGGAAGCGGACCTGCGCTTCTCGCTGGTGCGGGTGAACGAGCACATCGATGCCATCGCGCTCGCAGGCGGGGAAGCGGAGGCGGCACGTCGGCTCGAGCTCGATCTGGGGGCGGTACTCGCCGCGATGCGCAAGCTCGTGACCGGGCTCACCGAGCTCACGTGGGTGACCGCCGGGTACGGCTGGTTCACGCTCGTGGCGCCGATCATCGCCGCGGCGCCGCTGTACTTCATGGGCAACCTCTCCTTCGGCGGCCTGATGATGGCGGCCGGCGCCTTCAATCAGGTCCAAAGCTCGTTGCGCTGGTTTGTGGATAACTTCAGTACCATCGCCGACTGGCGCGCGACGCTGCTGCGGGTCGCGAACTTCCGCCGCGCGGTGCTCAGCACCGAGACGCTGCATACGCAGGAGAGCCGCATCCAGCTCATCGACGGCGCCCCGGGGCGGATCCGCCTCTCGCACCTGGAGATCGCCTCGCCCGGCGGCTGCCTGCGACTGCAGGAGCCTGAAGTCGAGATGGCGCGCGGCGATCACGTTCTCATCCTCGGCGAGCGCGGCGAGGACAAGACACTGCTGTTTCGCGCCCTCTCGGGACTGTGGCCCTGGGGCAGCGGGCGCATCGAGCGTGCTGCGAAGGAGGAGATTCTGTACGTGGCGCGCGTGCCCTACGTGCCGCCGGGCACCTTGCGCGAGGTGCTCGCCTATCCGCGCGCGGTGCAGAGCTTCGAGACGGGTGCCTTTGCACCCGCGCTCGAGGCCATGGGACTCGAGCGCCTCGTGGGGCAGCTCGACGAGGACGCCCGCTGGGATCAGCAGCTGAGCGAGGATGAGCAGCAAAGCCTCGCCTTCGCTCGCGCCGTGCTGCACGCGCCGGCGTGGATACTGATCGATGACTTGCTCGAGCCGCTCGAGGCAGACACACTCGCGCGCGTGAAGCGGATCTTCGAGCAGCCACTGAAGCGTACCGGCATCATCCACCTCACCCACAGCACCGCGCGCGACATTTTCGACTCGCGTATCGCGCACCTGCGGCGCGATCCGGAGCTGCGACGCCTGCCGCGCACGGGCGCCGGCGCCGAGCCAGAGGCGGCGCCCCTGCGCCGCGCGGCGGTCGGCGAATGAGCCCCGCCGCCGCAGCCGCACGCGGTCCGGCGCAGCTCGCGAGCCTTGCCGATGAGGCGCTGCTCGATGAGGTGCAGCGCCAGACCTGGCGCTTCTTCTGGGAAGGAGCCCACCCGGTGAGCGGTCTCGCTCCCGATCGGCGCACGCGCCACGGGCCCGATCAGGACGAGCTCGTGGCGCTCGGCGGCAGCGGCTTCGGCATCATGGCCCTGCTGGTGGCGAGCGAACGCGGCTGGGTGGCGCGCGAGGCAGCCCTCGAGCGCCTGGAGGCGATGCTCGCAGTGCTCGAGCGCGCCACCTGCTACCACGGGGCATGGCCGCACTTCATGCACGGCCGCACCGGCGCCACGCTGCCGTTCTCGCGCAAGGACGACGGCGGGGATCTGGTGGAGACCTCGCTCGCGCACATGGGCCTGCTGTGTGCGCGGCAGTACTTCAGCGGGGCCGCTGCGCGCGAGCGGCGCATTCGCGAGCGTATCAGCTGGCTCTACGAGGAGGTCGAGTGGAGCTGGTACACGCAGGGGCGCAAGGTGCTCTACTGGCACTGGAGCCCGACCAACGGCTGGGCGCTCGATCAGGAGATCCGCGGCTGGAACGAGTGTCTGATCACCTACGTGCTCGCCGCCGGCGCGCCGCGCTATCCGATCGATCCGCTCGTCTATCATCGTGGCTTCGCCGGCGGGCGCGAATTCCTGAACGGCCGTACGTACTGCGGCATCGAGCTGCCGCTCGGCATGCCTTATGGCGGGCCGCTGTTCTTCGCCCACTACTCTTTCTGTGGCCTCGATCCGCGCGGCCTCGAGGACCGCTATGCCGACTACTGGGAGCAGAACGTGCGCCACGTGCGCATCAATCACGCCTACTGCGCGGCGAACCCGAACGCTCATCGGGGCCTGAGCGATGCCTGCTGGGGGCTCACCGCGAGCGATGATCCTGGCGGCTATGCGGCGCACGCACCCGATCAGGACAACGGTACGATCTCGCCGACCGCGGCGCTGTCGAGCTTTCCGTACGCGCCTGCAGAGGCGATGCGTGCGCTGCGCCATTTCCTCGGGGCGCATGGCGAGCGGCTCTGGGATCGCTTCGGCTTCATCGATGCGTTCTGCGAGTCGCAGGGCTGGTTCGCTGACAGCTATCTGGCGATCGATCAGGGACCGATCATCCTCATGATCGAGAACTACCGCAGCGGCTTGCTCTGGAGATTGCTCATGAGTGCTCCGGAGGTGCAGCTCGGACTGCGCCGGCTCGGCTTCTCGAGCCCGCAGCTCGCGAGCGCGCCGCCCTGATGGGTACGCTCGAGGGCTGGATCGAGCGCGAGTACCGGCACGCGGCGCGCTGCCTGCTCACGTGCATCTCACCGCTCGGCATCATCAAGCACCGGCCCGGCTTCGGCCAGACGATCTCCCCCAAGGCCGGCAGCGTCGTCGCCTCGGCGGTGCTCGCATCCTACGATCCGGATCCGGATTATTTCTTCCACTGGTACCGCGACTCGGCGATCGTGATGGATGCGCTGCGGCTCGTGCTCGCCGAGGGCAGCGTCGCGGCCGAGGCGCGCACCCGCTTCGCGGAGTTCGTGGATTTCAGCCTGTCTCTCGCGCCCCTTGATGGCCGCACACTGGTCGCTGCCCCCGAGTGGCGCCGGCATGTTCAGCCCGATTTCGCACGCTTCCTGCGCACCGAGGCGGATCTCGCGAGCGTGCATGGCGATGCGGTGTATGCCGACACGCGCGTCAACGCCGACGGCAGCCTCGACATCTCGAGCTGGGCGCGCCCCCAGCACGATGGCATCGCGAGCCGCGCGCTCACGCTGCTGCGTTGGTCGCGGCAGGCCAGCACGGCGCACGCCACCCCGGGCACGACGGCCGAGGGCGAGGCGCTTGCGAGGCTGCTGCGTGCCGATCTCGCCTACGTGCGCCGCTACGCCTGCGAGCCCTGCTACGACATCTGGGAGGAGGAGCTGGGGCAGCACTACTACACGCTGCGCGTCGGCACCGAGGCCCTCGAGCAAGGGGCCGCCTGGCTCGCCGCCCGAGCCCTCGAGCAGGAGGCGCAGGCGAGCCGCGCCGCTGCCGCCCACCTGCGCGCGCTTCTCGATGATTACTGGCTGCCCGAGGCAGGTCACTATCGCTCGCGCATCCTGCCGGGCGGCAGACGCAGCCCCAAGGAGCTCGACATTGCGGTGATCCTCGCCGTGGTGCATAGCGCGGAGGGGGCGGCGGATGCACAGCCGCTCGCGCACGGCGTCAGGGATGCTCGCGTGCTGGCAACCCTCGATCGCCTGTGCGCGCTGTTTCGCACGGAGTATGCGATCAATCGCGATCTGCCGGCGGAGCGCGAAGCAGCCCTCGGGCGCTATCCGGGCGATGTCTACTACTCGGGGGGCGCCTATTACTTCTCCACGCTCGCCGCCGCGGAGCTGTGCTATCGAGCCGCTTGCGGCGCGGCCGCGGCGTGTGAGCTCGTGCGCCGCGGGGATGCCTTTCTCGAGACGGTCCGTGCCTTCACCCCCCAGAGCGGGGACCTCTCGGAGCAGTTCGATCGGCGTACCGGCGAGCAGACCTCCGCCAAGCATCTGGCCTGGAGCTACGCCGCCTTCATCTCCTGCATCACCGCGCGCCAGCAGGCACGGCGTCAGAACTGCTGAGCGCTCAGTCGAGCCGCGGCGCCGCGGGTGCTGCGCAGGCTCGCGTGCGCCAATGTCGCCGCGAGCAGCGCACAGCCGGCGATCCCGGCCACCATGGGTAGGGGTCTGGTGCTTGCGAGGCTGCCCACCAACAGCATCACGGCCGAGCCCAAGGCGAACTGCACCGTGCCCATGAGGGCCGAGGCGGTGCCGGCAATGCTGCCGTGCTCCTCGAGCGCGAGCACGGCGGAGGTCGGCAAGACCAGCCCGAGAAAGCCAAAGCCGATGAACAGCAGCGCAACGAGCACCTCGAGGCGCTCCACACCTGCGCAGACCAGCCCCAGCAGCAGCAACAGCGCGGCGGCGAAGCCCGTCGCCGCTCCCCGCACCAGGCGGCGCAGGCCAAAGCGCAGCGCGAGCCAGCCGTTGAGCTGCGCGACGGCGAAGAAGGCTGCGGCGTTGAGGGAGAAGAGCACGCTGTAGAGCCGTGGCGAGAGCCGGTAGTGCTCGATCAGCACGAATGGCGAGTTGG
This sequence comes from Steroidobacteraceae bacterium, assembly GCA_035504015.1. Taxonomy (GTDB): domain Bacteria; phylum Pseudomonadota; class Gammaproteobacteria; order Steroidobacterales; family Steroidobacteraceae; genus JASHUC01. Next base: position 20,274 of record DATJSR010000158.1, on the reverse strand, counting down.
ACAGATAGATGAAGAAGCTGGCGATGCCGCTCGCACCGACGAAGGTGAGGGCGAGAAAGCTGCGGTCGCGGAGCAACGTCCGGTACGCGCGCCAGGCGCCCGCGAGGCTGCTGCTCGCCCGCTCGCGCGCCGAGCGCGTCTCGCGCAGGGTGGCAAGGATCGCCATGCCGAGCAGCGCTGCCGCGAGCACGCTCCAGAACACCGCCCGCCAGCCCCACGCCTCGATGACGAAGCTGCCCGTGAGGGGCGCGAGGATCGGCGAGATGCTGAAGACGAGCATGAGCAGCGACATGAGGCGTGCGGCGTCGACGCCCGTGTGCAGATCGCGTACCACGGCGCGCGGAATGACCATGCCGGCACATGCGCCCAGGCCCTGCAAGAAGCGAAAGGCGATGAGCGTGCCGATATTTGCGGCGAGGGCGCAGCCGAGGCTGCCTGCCGCGAACAGGGCGAGCCCCGCATACAGCGGGGGTTTGCGCCCGAAGCGATCCGAGAGCGGTCCGCACAGCGGTTGACCGGCGGCGAGCGCGATGAAGAAGATGGTCAGGGTCATCTGCACGGGGCTGCCGCCGGCACCCAGGCTGCGTCCGATCGAGGGCAGCGCCGGCAGGTACATATCGATCGCGAAGGGACCGATGGCCGAGAGCAGCCCGAGGGTCAGGGCGTTTTGCAGGAAGCGCGTTCTCATGCGGGCTGCGGATGGTCTTATGTGAGGAGGCGCCGGGCAAGTGAAAATTGCGAACTCGACGCGCAGCTAACCGGCCTGCGGCAAGGACTTGCCGCCCCGGGCCGCGCGCCGCAGTGCGGGTGGCGAAAGCTGCGAACTGCGCACGGGCGCATAGGTAGAAGCACTAAAGGGCGACGCGCTGGCGCTCAAGTCACACTGCCCGTTGCCGATATTCATTGGACGCTTCGATCGGTCCGAAGGGAAGGCGTGCCGATCGCCCAGGGAGAGCGATTACGTGTTTTTGATTGCGGGCTCGATCGTTGTCCTGCTGAGCGTGGTAGTGGGCTTCCTGCTCGGCGGCGGCCACCTGCTGCTGCTGTGGCACCCGACCGAGGTCCTCATCATCTGCGGGGCGGCCGCAGGCGCCTTCGTCATGAGCAATCCCCCCAAGGTGGTGAAGGCGGCAGGCGGCGGCATGCTGGCGCTGCTGCACGGGCCACGCTACCAGCGCGCGGATTATGTCGACCTCTTCAAGCTCATCTATGACCTGCTCCTGAAGGCGCGCAAGGAAGGCATGATGGCGATCGAGTCGCACGCGGAGGACCCGCACTCGAGCGCCATCTTCCAGCGCTACCCGCGCATTCTGGAAGATCACCACATGGTGGAGTTCATCACCGACTGCCTGCGCCTCATGGTCGGTGGCAATCTCGACCCGCACGAGCTCGAGAGCCTGCTCGAGTACGAGCTCGAGACCCATCACAAGGAGGCGGCAGAGCCCGCGCACGCGATGCAGAAGGTCTCGGATGCGTTGCCGGGCTTCGGCATCGTCGCCGCCGTGCTCGGCATCGTGAGCACGATGGCCTCGATCGCGGGCGCGGATACCGCCACCATCGGCCACAACGTGGCCGCGGCGCTCGTCGGCACTTTCCTCGGCATCCTGGTGGCCTACGGCTTCGTCGGCCCGATCGCCTCGGCCATGGAGCACCGTGCGCGCGAGGAAGGCAAGGCCTACGAGCTGGTGAAGATGGCCTTTGTGGCGAGCGTGCGCGGCTACGCCCCGCAGGTGGCGATCGAGTTCGCGCGCAAGCTGCTGTTCACCGAAGTGCGGCCCACCTTCGCCGATCTCGAGCAGCACCTGAAGGGCAGCCGCTAAGGCAGCGTCATGGCGAACGCGAACGACAGACCCATCATCATCTTGCGGCGCAACCGCCAGCAGGAACAGCCCCATCACGGGGGCGCCTGGAAGGTCGCGTACGCCGATTTCGTGACGGCGATGATGGCCTTCTTTCTGGTGATGTGGCTCGTCACCTCCGTTTCCAAGGAGCAGCGCGCCGCGATCTTCGACTACTTCAAGAATCCGAGCATGGAGCCTGGCCACAGCGTCAAGCCCGCTCCCGGCCAGACCGGGCCCGGGGGCGCGAGCACCAGCCCGATCAACCTGCATGGCGGACTCGAGTCCCCCCGCGTGCTGTTACCGCGCAGCGCGCTGCTGACGCCGGTACAGTCCCCGAGCACCTCGCCCAACCCCAGTCCCTCGCCCCAGCCCGCCTCGGCCGCCGCGAATGCGACGCCGGGCAAGGTGGTGCTGGTCGAGACACCCGATGCCAGCGAGCATCGGCGACTCGAATCGCTGATGGAGGATCTGCGCAAGGCGATCGAGGAGAGCCAGGCGCTGCGGCCCTTCAAGGACCAGCTGCTGCTCGACATCACCTCCGAGGGGCTGCGCATCCAGATCGTCGATGCGCAGAATCGCGCCATGTTCGATCTCGGCAGCTCGCGCCTGAAGGACTACACCAGCGCGATCCTGCACGAGCTCGCGCACTACCTGAACACCGTGCCCAATCGCATCAGCCTGAGCGGCCACACCGACGTGAAGCCCTATGTCGGGCGCGGCGGCTACAGCAACTGGGAGCTCTCGGCCGACCGGGCGAATGCGGCACGCCGCGCCCTCGAGGAGGGCGGGCTCGCGAGTGAGAAGATCGCGCGGGTCGTCGGGCTGTCCTCCTCCGTGCTCTTCGACCGGGAGCACCCGCAGAGTCCGATCAACCGCCGGATCAGCATCGTGGTGCTCTCGAGGACGGTCGATCCTGCACCGGGCCAGGATGCAGCGCCCCTGCCCCCCACGCTCGCCGCGACCGCTGCGCAAGCGACGCCGCCTGCGGCGGCAGCGCCCGCGGCACCCTCGCCGACCGCGGTCCCGGCCGGGGCGGCGCCGGCAGCCACTCCCTAGCGCACGTAGGCGAGCGGCACCAGCAGGCCGATGAGCCCGAGCGCGAGCAGCGCGATCGCCGGGCGCAGGCAGGCACGCCTGCCGCCGAAGGACAGCGCATAGAAGCCCTTCACTACGTTGTTGGATGCGGCCGAGAGCAGCACGGCGGCGCCGATCGCCCGCAAGGACATGTCGGCGACACCGCCCTGCGCCAGATTGATGATGAAGGGCGCCACGTCGGTGAGGCCGGTGAGCAGCGAGAGCGCATAGACACCCTCGCGGCCGAAGCTGTCTCGCATCCAGTTGGAGGCGAGCGCGAGCAGCACGAAGAGCACGGCGAAGGTGGCCGCCGTGCCGAGCTGCAGCGGATTGACGGCCGGCAGCGAGGTGGATGACGCCGCGCCCTTCTCGCTCGAATACCAAAGCCACACGGCGACGAGCACTGCGAGGACGCACTGCCCGAGCAGTGCGGGCGCCAGCAGCACGGCGAGCGGGGCATTGAAGATGGCGACGATCACCTCGATGCGCAGGTACATCACGGCGGTGGCGACGATGATGCCGGCGGCGAGATCGCCGCGCGGGGCGCCGAGCTGGGACTGCTCGCGCGCGAGCGCCACCGTGGTGGCGGTGGAGGAGTAGGCGCCGCCCAGCACCGCGGGCCAGAGTGCACCGGAGCTGGGCAGGTAGCGCTGCAGCAGGTAGCTCGCGTACGAGAGCGAGGAGATGGCCACGAGCGCCAGCCACACCTGGAACGGGGTGATCGGCGTCCAGGGCACCACGGGATGGTTTGGCAGCAGCGGCAGAATGATGCCGACCAGGATGAGGAACTTGCCGAGCGTGAAGACCTCATCGGCCGGGACCTGAAATACCAGCCGGTGCAAGGCAGTGCGGCTCTCCAGCAGCAGCACCGCGATCACGGTGGCGGCCACGCTGACCCAGGCGGGCTGGGTGAGCGAGATCGGACCGAGACAATAGGCGAGCAGATTGGCGGTCGGTACGACCAGGCTGGCAGTGGCGGTGCTGTCGCTGCCGCTCGAAGGCGCAAGGGCTGCGCGCGCTTCGGCTCGTTGGTGGGCGTAGAGCCAGGCGCCCACGGCCGCGAGCCCCACGGTGAAGGGCAGCGGGGAGCTCGGCGAGAGCTGGTAGAGAAGCGAGCCGACCAGGGCGAGCAGCGGAAAGGTACGAATGCCGCCGGGGCTGGTGCGCACATCGCGCTTGTAGACGCCTTCGAAGGCGAGCCCCATGAACAGCGCCATGCCGAGCGCGAGGCCGAGGCGCGCGGCGAGGTGCAGCTCCGGCGTCATGGCTGGGTGAGCTTGCGATAGCAGCCGAGGTGGCGGATGGCGTGCTGCGGCTTGCCCTGAAGCTCGTACAGCCGGGCGAGATTGAAGTGCGCATCGGCGAGGTCCGGGTCGGCCGTGATCGCGCGCAGATAATGCTCGAGCGCCTCCTGCCTGCGGCCGCTGTCCTCGAGCAGCACGCCGAAATTGAAGAGCAGCAGGGCCGAAGGCTCGGCGCGGCTCAAGGCAGTGCGGTATACACGCTCGGCCTCCGCCAGCTCTCCGCCCGCGTGCAGCAGTCGCCCGAGATTGACCTGCGCGGCGGTGTGCGTGGCATCGAGCTCGCAGCAGCGCCGGTAGGCCTCGATGGCCGCCGCCGGATCGGCTTCCTCGATGCCCAGGGCGTGATCGAACCAGCTCTCGGCAGTGCCACCCTCGAGCCGTGAAGGCGGCTGTGGCGCCGGTGTGGGGCTCACCTCGAGGATGCGCAGCGATCCCTCCTCGAGGCTCACATCGAGCGCGAGCAGATACTGCCCGGACTCCGCGTTCCAGTGCCGGTTACCCCGGCGCACCACCACGCGCTCGCCGATGGCGCAGATGTTCAGACCCGAGAGCGGCAGCGAGTCGGGCAGCTTGCGTCGCAGCTCCGTGAGCGAGCGGCTGATGCGCCGGCTCGGTACCTTCGCCTGGGCCAACGCGCGCGCGGCGCGCAGCAGGATCAGGTCCTGGAACGAGAAGCGCAGCTCGCGCCGCGGTCCGCGGGTGGGCGCGATGAAGCCGCGCGCGACGAGCCCGCGAATCGTGCCGCGCGAGAGGCGCAGCATGCGCTCCACATCCTTGAGACCGTACCACTGCATGGCCCCATTGTGACGCGGGAGCGCTAGCGGCCGGAAGAGCGACGTGCGGCGGGGGACTTGCGGTGCGCGCGCTTGGCCGGCTTGCGCTCGCCGAGGCGCTCGGTATCCCCGCGCGCCTCGCGGCTGCGATCGAGACTGGCTCGCAGCGCGTCCATGAGATCGATGACGTTGCTCTTGGCGGCGGCGGGACGCAGCTCGCTCACCGCGATCTCCTCGCCCTCGACCTTGCGCTGTATGGCCGCCTCGATGCGTCCGCGCACCTCATCGGTATAGGCGCTCGGGTCGAAATGAGCGGCCGCCTGCTGCTCGATGAGCTGCTTTGCGAGCTTGAGCTCCGGCTCGCGCACGCTGGCATCGCCGATCTCGAGCTCCGCGATCGGGCGCACCTCGGCGGCGAAATGCAGCTGATGCAGTGCCAGGCCCTGCTCCATGGCGCGCAGCACCACCACATGATCGCGACCGCGCGTGGCCCAGCGGCCGACCGCGCAGCGCGAGGTGTCGCGCAGCGCATGCGTGAACAGCGTGTAGGGCTTGGCGCCGCCCTTGTCCGGCGCGAGGTAGTAGGTGCGGTCGAAGTACACCGGGTCGACGGAGGCGAGGGGCACGAATTCGGTGAGCTCGATCGTCTGCGTGCCCGCCTCCTCGAGCGCCCGGATCTCCTCCTCGGTGAACATGACGTAGCGGTCCTTCGCGAACTCGTAGCCCTTCACGATCTCGTCGCGGCTCACGACCTTTTCCTCTTTCAGGCAGACGTACTGCTGCTTCAGGCGCGAGCCGTCCTTCTTGTGCAGCAGATTGAAGCGGATTGCCGCGGCGGTCTGCACGGCCGAGTACAGTTTCACGGGAATTGCGACCAGGCCGAAGGAGATGGTGAGCGAGGCGATCGAGCGAGCAGCCATGACGGGGAGCCTCCTGCCGCCGCTCGGGCGCTACGCGCCCGAGTTTTGCGGTTTTGGCCGCAAGCCTCGCTCAGGGCAGGCGTTGCGGTCAACCACACGCGTCACGGTAGCTGCGCGCTGCAAGCCCCTGTGGCAGCGCGGATATGGCGGGCGGAGTAGGACGGCGCCCGCAGCACAAAGGGCGCTCGTCCGAGCCGCGGGTCAGCGTCGCACCCACCTGCCCGGGCGCATGTGCCAGCCGTCTGCGCCACGCACCCACGCGTGCGGCGCCCAGCGGTAGCCGGGGCGCGGAGCCTGCCAGTGGCCGCCGACCCAAACATAACGCCCGCCGACCCAGTTCCAGTAGCCCCCTACCCAGAAGTACCCCGGATAGGGCGCCGGGCCGTAGGTCTCCACCTGCACCGCCGGCGGGGCGACCGCGATGCCGGGTCCCGCATACACCCCGTAGGGAGTGGCCGTGACCACGCAGCCGCTCAGGGCGCTGCCGAGCGCCAATGCCAGCGCCAGTGCCAGCGCAATGTTTCGGGCTCCAGAGCTGATCGGATTCATGCCTACCTCGTTGCGAAGTTTCGAAGTTGTGGTGGCGCAGCAGCGCCGGTTAGCGCTTAGAAACGCAGGGACCCTCCGGCGGTGCACAGGGGCCGCACCGCGCTCGCATCATAGAGTCGCCGGCTGCTCCGGGTCGATGACCCCGAAGGTCGCCGGGATCCGCGCATAGAAGAGGCGCAGTTTCTCGCGCTGCAGGAGCGCGAGCAGCTGCCGCGCCTCCTCGTCGCTGACGATGAACTCCAGCTCCACGGCGCAGCTGCCGGCGAGCTCGAAGAAGCTCGCCTCCCGCAGCACGTGGTGACGCCCGAAGCCGGCCATCGCGCGAAAGGCCGATCCGCCTCGGACGCCGAGCTGGTTCGCCTGCGTCAGCAGCCATTCCCAGACGAGCTGCCCGTGATGGCGCTCGCCTTCGTGAACATAGAACCTCAAGAACGAGCCTTGCATGGACAACCTCCGTGCGAGCGCGCAGCCCGATGAAAGAAGGCACACGGGTGTGCCTCCCGCGGCTTCACATTAGCTGCGCAGCCACGCGATGGTACCGATGCCCGCGAAAGTCATGAGCACCGAGCCGCCCACGTGGGCCGCGATGGCGCCGCAGGCGAGCAGGGTCCGCCCCTGCTGCAGCAGCGTGACGATCTCCGCGGAGAAGGTCGAGAACGTCGTGAGCCCGCCGCAGAAGCCCGTGATGACGAACAGGCGCCACTCCGGAGCGAGCGCCGGCCAGGTCGCGAACACACCGACCGCTGCGCCGATGACGTACGCCCCGAGCAGATTGGCCGCAATCGTGCCCGGTGGAATCCCGGGGAAGTAGGTGTTGAGCTTCGTCCCGAACCACCAGCGCAGCAGAGCACCCAGGGCGGCGCCCAGGGCGACGGCGAGGATCATCCGCTCGGGGGCGCTCAGCCTGGCGGGGGAGCTGCGGCGATCGCCACCGCGCCATACGCCGGCGATGGGTGTCCGAGCAGGCGCTGCAGCAGACGATCGAGCGAGAGCGCACCCGCCCCTGCGATCGCGAGCCACGCAAAGAGCGCCAGATACTCGGTCTCATCGAAGCCGAGCAGCGTCTCGAGCGAGTCGACATCGGCCCATTTGGCCGAGCGGATCGCCACGATCATGACCACCCCGAGCGCGCCGGCGGAGAGGCGCGTGAACAGCCCGAGCAGCAGAAACAGGCCGCCGAAGAACTCGACGCCCGAGACGAATGGCGTGAGCACGTGCGGGAAGGGAATCCCCCAGCCGATGAAGTTCTGCGTGACCTGGGGCAGAGCGTGCAGCTTGCCCCAGCCGCTCAGCAGGAACACATAGCCGACGACGATGCGCGCGAAAAGCGGTGCGAGCCACGCAAGATGGCGAGCCACACCCTCGGGCCAGTCGATCAGCGAACGGACGATGAACCTCATGAGAGCTCCCCTGATTGATTGGCGCGAAGCTGCCTGCGGCGCCTCGCGCCTGGTCGAGTGGACGGTGACACCCATGAGACCGGCTGCGCGAGCCCTTTATTGCGCCTCATTAGGCACCGGCGCGCAGGCGGAGGCAACCTGCCCGGCTCGCACCCTGCGGCGAAGCCCAGGGGCAGTAGCGCGAACCGGGCGCTCATTCGGGCTATTCGGGGCGAGGTGCGGGATCGAAGAATCCGGCATCTACGGGCTTGTGCTGCAGGATCTCCTCGTGCGTGAGGCCGTGAAGCTCGTGTGGGAACACGAGCCAGCGGTCGGTGGTGCGCACGAAGTAATCCGGACGCAGCGGCCCGAGGTTGCGCGCCTCCCGATAGTAGACGGTGGCGATGCGAATGCTGGCAGGCAGATTGCGGCGGCAACGCCGCTCGAGCTCGCCGAGCACCGCCTCCAGGCTGTGCCCGGAATCAAAGATGTCATCGATGATGAGCAGGCGGTCCTCGTGAGTGAGGCGCGAGACGAGGTAGTCGATGGCGTGCACGCGCACGGTCTTGCCCGGCTGCCCGGGACCGACGTAATAGGAGGTGCGGATGGCGATGTGATCGGTCTCGATGCCGTGATACTCGAGCACCTCCTGTACCGTGATGCCGATGGGTGCGCCGCCGCGCCACAGCGCCACGAGAAAGGTCGGCCTGAAGCCGCTGCGCACGATGCGCATCGCGAGCTCCATGGAGTCCCGCAAGAGCGACTCCGCGGTCACGAACATCTTCTGCTCGGCGAGCGTCACGGCCCGCTGCCCGGGGCTATCGCGTGCAGCGCCTGGCGCCGAACGGGCCCCCCTGCCGCACGGGCGCCGGCGCCTCCCGAGCCGAGCACGATGCTTGCTGCAGGCCGCAGGGACCCGCTGAGCGGTTCTTTATCGGAGACTTCCATGAGAGCTATCCTGAGTGGCCTTGGCATACTGCTGATCATAGCCTGGCTCGTGCTCTGGCTTGCGGTGCACATCACCTTCGCCGCCATTCACCTGCTGCTGCTGATCGGCGTGGCGCTGCTGCTGGTCGGCCTGCTGCGCTCCGCATCGCACGCCTGACTGCGCGGGTGGCGCAGCCGGCCGTGTGGCGCAGCCGGTCCGCGAAACGGCGGCAGGCCAGTTTCGCCGCATGGATCAAGCGTAGCGGAACAGCGCCTTGAAGCCGAAATCCATGTGCTGCTGGATGTGGCAGTGAAAGAGCGTGAGGCCGGGCTGATCGGCCACGAACTCGACGCTGACGCGCCCGTAGAGCGGCACGATCACCGTATCCTTGACCACCCCGCTGGTCGGGCGGCCGTTCACCTCTACCAGCTCGAAGCGATGACGATGCAGGTGCACGGGGTGTGAGTCGTCGGTGCGGTTGCGGAATACCAGGCGGTAGCGCGCCCCGCGCTGCAGGACGAACTCGCGCTCGTGCGGGTAGGGCTTGCCATTGATCGTCCACACGTTGAAGCGGCCGGCACCGCTCGGAATCTTGCCGAAGACCATCTCGATCGTGTGATCGACTCGCGGGCGCGGGGGTGCCCGCGCGGGCTCGTGCCCGAAGAGCGTGTAGTCCCACACCGCCCCGGTCGGTGCGCTCCACTGCGGCTCGCGATGCTGGTTCGCGTACTCGACCACGATGCCCAGCCCCGCCGTTCGTATCACATCCACGGTGGCACCGAGGATCCACACGCCTGGCCGATTCATCTCCACGAACGCATCGACGCGCTCACCGGGACCGAGCGTCACGAGCGGGCTCGGGCGCGGGTTCGGCACGGGATTGCCATCGAGTGCGATGACCTGGAACTCGTGTCCGGGCAGCGCGATGGTGCGGTTCTCCAGGGCGCTCGCGTTGAGCAGGTGCAGCAGCAAGCGGCTGCCCGGACGCACGCGGAGCGGCTCACCCGCGCCAAGCGCCTTGTCGTTGATCGAGAACAGCCGCGAGGCGACCTCGAGCCCGTTTGGCCGCGTGTCGAGCACGGAGGGCTTCTCGGGCTGCGGGCCGCGCACGTCCTGATCGTCGGTGTCGATGGGCTGATCGGTGTAGAAGGGCTCCCAGTCGCGCAGGGCGAGAAACAGCTCCTGATCGTAGTGACCCGGGTCGCGCTCTGCCTCGATGACCATGAAGCCGAACTGCCCCGTGTAAGTGCCGCGGTGCAGGTCGGGTGCCATGGCGTGCGAGTGATACCAGCGCGTACCGGCGGGTCGCGGGATGAGACGGTAGCGGCGGCGCTGCCCGGGTGGAATGGGTATCGTGCCTTCCTCCTGCGCACCGTCGATCTCCGAGGGCAGCAGCAGCCCGTGCCAGTGCACCAGCTCCGCCGCATCAGTGTCGTTGATCACATCGATGCTGACGGGGCGACCCTCGCGCAGACGCAGCAGCGGCCCCGGCGCCGTGCCGTTATAAGCGATGGTGCTGACGAAATGACTCGGGACGACCTCGAGCGCAGCGGGGGCGATGTGCAGGGTGTGATCGGCGGGGCCTTCCGCGCCGGCGGGGCGGCCGACGCGGCTGTCACACACGCTGGCAGCTGCCAATATCATGAATTCTCGGCGCTTCACGCGAAGAGGACTTTCTGGGCTTCGGGAGAGGGCTAAACTGTCGCGGCCAGCCGGTCGAGTCAACCGGCAGCGCCGAAAATGCGCGCGCCGCGCGCAACGTTGGGGACGAAACGATGCGGCTCCTCGGGACGCAACGGCCAAGGTGGCTCGCGCGAGTCTCGCTCGGACTCGCCGGCGCGCTCGTGCTGGCACTCACCGCACAGGCCATGCAGCGCATGTGGGGGCAGGGCTGGCCGGACCTGCCGCGCGGACCGGCCGGTCAGCAGAAGGCGGAGTTCTACTGGTCGCGCCTGCGCTACACCTCGAGCCGCGCCGGCACCTCGAGCTACGGCTTCGGGTATGGCTTCGGTTTCGGCTTCGGCTACTCCAGCTGGGAGCGCGACTACCCGAAGGCCGACCGGCAGTTCCTGCTCGCCCTGAAGCGCCTCACGCGCATCCAGATGCGCCCCACCGAGCAGGTCGTCGACCTCGACAGCGACGACATCTTCAACTATCCCTGGGTCTACGCGGTGCAGGTCGCGAACTGGACGTTCACCGATGCGCAGGCCCGGCGGCTGCGCGAGTACCTGCTGAAGGGCGGCTTTCTCATGGTCGATGACTTTCACGGTACCGCGGACTGGGAGCGCTTCATGTCGGGAATGCGGCAGGTGCTGCCGGACCGACCCGTCGAGGACCTGAGCGATGACGATGAGATCTTTCACGTGCTGTTCGATCTCGGCGCGCGCTTCCAGGTCCCGGGGGAGCAGTATGTGCAGACCGGGCGCACCTACGAGAAGGACGGCTACGTGCCGAAGTGGCGCGCGATCCGCGACAGCAAGGGCCGCATCATCGTGGCCATCTGTCACAACATGCATCTGGGCGATGCCTGGGAATGGGCCGACATGCCCGAGTACCCGGAGCGCTTCGCCTCGATGGCGTTCCGCGTCGGCATGAACTACATCATCTACGGCATGACGCACTAGCGCCCCCGCGCGGCATCGACACGCACGGACGACGAGTCGCATGTTCGAGCTGCTCTTCAAGTACCCACCCGCAGCTTTCGCGCACGGGCAGCTGGTATTGCTCGGGACCGCTCCGGTCTGGGTGCTCGGCGCCTTGCTGCTCGTGGCGGGGCTCGGCCTGGCGCTGCTCACGCAGGCGCAGCGCGGCGCGCGCGCCCCCGGGGTGCGCGGCTTGCGGCTGGCCGTGCTGTGGACGCTGCAGTGCGCAGTGCTCGGGGTGTTGTTGCTGCTGCTGTGGCGCCCCGCGCTCGCCGTGAGCGAGCTGCAGCCGCGCCAGAACATCGTCGCCGTGCTCGTCGATGAGTCGCGCAGCATGAGCATCGTGGAGGACGGGGCGGCCCGCGCGGTGCGCGCGGTGCGGGCGCTGCGGTCTGGGGTCCTCGCGGCGCTGCAGCGGCGCTTCCAGACGCGCCTGTACCGCGTCGACGGCAGCGTGAGGCGCGTGGCGGACCTCGAGCAGCTCGGGCCGCCGGATGGGGCCGCCACGCACCTCGGGGGGGCGCTTGCGCAGCTCGAGAGCGAGAGCGCCGATCTGCCCCTCGGGGCGGTGGTGCTGCTCTCGGATGGCGCCGATACCGCGGGCGGCATCGATCCGGCACTCCTGGAGGCCCTGCGTGCACGGCGCATTCCAGTGCACACCGTCGGCCTGGGCGCCGAGCAGCTCTCCCAGGACGTGGAGCTCGTCGATGTGAGCGTGGCGGCCCAAACACTCGCCGGCTCGCGCCTCGCGGCGAGCGTCAAGCTGCGCCAGCAGGGCTTCGCCGGTCGGCACGTGCGTCTCAGCGTGCGCGCAGGCCCGCAGCTTCTCGGCTCGCGCGATGTCGAGCTCGCCGCGGATGGGGTCATCCAGAGCGAGAGTGTGCTGTTCAACGCAGGTGCCGCAGGCCCGAAGTCACTCGAGTTCGCGCTCGAGACGCTGCCCGGTGAGCGCAATCGCGCGAACAACGCCCAGCGCCGCGCACTGTATGTGCGGCCCGAGCCCCGGCGGGTGCTGTACTTCGAGGGTGAGCCGCGCTGGGAATACAAGTTCATCCGCCGCGCGGCGGATGACGATCCGATGCTGCATCTCGCCTCGATCCTGCGCATCTCGGAGAACAAGCTCTATCGGCAGGGCATCGCGGATGCGAGCGAGCTCGCGAGCGGCTTTCCGTCGCGCGCCGAGGAGCTCTTCGCCTATCAGGGGCTCATCATCGGCTCGGTCGATGCCGGCTACTTCACGCCCGCGCAGCAGCGGCTGATTCGCGACTTCGTCGATCGGCGCGGCGGCGGGCTGCTGCTGCTCGGCGGGCGCGAGGCGCTCGCCGATGGGGTGTGGAGCGGCTCGCTCGTCGCGGATGCGCTGCCGGTGCGGCTGCCCGGCTCGGGCGGCACCTTCCACCGCGACCCGGCGACGGTGAGCCTGACGGCCGCCGGAGAGCAGAGCGTCATCTGTCGGCTGCTCGATGATGCCAGTGCCAATGCCGCCCGCTGGAGCCGTCTGCCCTACCTCATGGACTATCAGGATCCGGGCACGCCCAAGGCCGGAGCGCTGGTGCTCGCGCAGATGCGCGCAGGCGCGCGCACGCTGCCGCTGCTGGTCACCGCGCGCTACGGCGAGGGCCGCACGGCGGTGCTCGCCACCGGTGGCACGTGGCGCTGGCAGATGAGCCTGCCGCTCGGGGACCACTCGCACGATCTGTTCTGGCAGCAGCTGCTGCGTTGGCTCGCCGGCGCGAGCCCCGGACCGGTGGTCGGCCGGCTTTCGCGCTCGCAGCTCAACGATGACGGACACCTGCGTCTCGCCGCCGAGGTGCGCGATCGCGACTATCGCCCCGCCCCCGATGCGCTCGTCAGTGCGCGCATCACCGGTCCGGGAACGGACCGCACCCTCGAGCTGCGGCCCGCCGCCGATGAGCCGGGCCAATTCCAGGCGGAGTGGGCGGCACCGGCGCCGGGGATGTACGTGGCCGAGATCACGGCGCGCCGCGGCAGTCAGGATCTCGGACGCGACAGCGGCGTCTTCGAGCGCCTCGACGGTGTCGCGGAGAACTTTCACACCGAGCAGAATCGAGCGCTCCTCACCGAGCTCGCGCAGGCGACGGGAGGCCGTTACTGGAGCCTCGGGCAGCTCGCCGCTCTGCCGGCCTCGATCCCGTACTCGCAGGCCGGCATCAGCGTGCAGCAGACTCTGGAGCTGTGGAACATGCCGGCGATCTTTGCGCTGCTGCTGCTGCTCAAAGGGGCCGAATGGCTGCTGCGCCGACGCTGGGGGATCGTGTGAGCGCAGCTCCTGCGCCAGCGCGCAGCAGCTGCCGCGCGGCGCGCGGCGCGGCCTGCCTGCTCGCCCTCGCAGCGGCGCTGCCCGTGCGCGCGGACACGTACTTCCTGACCGTCGCAGGCCTCGGTGGTGAGCCGGACTACGAGCAGCGCTTCCGCGAGCTCGCCGGCGAGCTCGATCGGGCGCTCGCGGTGGCCGGCGGCCCGAGCCACCGGGTGACCCTCGCCGGTGCCGCCGCCACTCGCGCCGGCATCCGCCACGAGCTCGAGACGATCGCGCAGACGGCGCGGCCCTCCGACGATCTGGTCGTGGTGCTGATCGGGCACGGCTCCTTCGATGGCGTGCAGTACAAGTTCAACCTGCCGGGGCCGGATCTGTCGGCGCAGGAGCTCGCGAGCCTGTGCAACCGCGTGCGCTCGCAGCGCCAGCTCATCGTCAACACCACGAGCGCGAGCGGCGGCTCGGTGAGCGCGCTCGCGCGCCGCGGCCGCGCGGTGATCGCCGCCACCAAGTCCGGCACGGAGAAGAATGCCACGGTGTTCGCGCGCTATTTCATCGAGGCGCTGCAGGACCCCACGGCCGATGTGGACAAGAACGAGACAGTGAGCGCGCTCGAGGCTTTCGAGTACGCCGTGGCCAAGACCACGGCCTTCTACGAGTCGCAGCAGCGCCTGGCCACCGAGCACGCCGTCTTCGAGGATGCCGGCCGTGGTCCCCCGGTGCGCCACGCTGCGCAGGGGCAGGGCCGGCTGCTCGCGAGCCTCGCACTGGTGCGCTTCGGGGGTGCGCGCGCGGCTGCGGCCGATCCGGCCAAGCGTGCGCTGCTCGTGCGCAAGGAGCAGCTGGAGCAGCGCATCGATACCCTGAAGCTGCAGCGCGCGGCGCTGGCGCCGCAGGCGTACCGGCAGCAGCTCACCAGCGCGCTGCTCGAGCTGGCGCGTGTGCAGCAGGAGCTCGATCGGTGAGGGTCCGCCGCCTGCTGCTGCTCGGGTCGCTGCTGCTCGTGGTGCTCGCGGGCCCGCTGGCGCGGGGTGCAACGCCCGAGCAATGCCGGGCGCTGCGCCAGCAGGGCCGCAATGCGCAGGCCCGCAGCTGCTTCGGCGAACTGCTGGCGAGTGGGGCGAGCGCCGCCACACAGGCCGAGGGCTACTGGGGGCTGGAGCGCTATCAGGAGGCAAACGCCGCTTTTCGCCGCGCGCTGGCGCAGGAGGAGGGTAGCGTGTCGGTGCGGGTGCGCTGGGCGCTGCTGCTGCACGAGCGCTTCAACGATCAGGATGCCGAGCAGCTGCTGCGCGAGGCGCTCGAGCGCTCACCCAAGGATGCGCAGGCACTGCTGGCGCTCGCCGTGGTGAGCGCCGCCGGGTTCGACGAGCGGGCGGCGCAGTGGGCGCGGCGCGCGCTCGCGGTCGATCCGCATCTCGCCCCGGCGCACGAGCTGCTCGCGGACCTCGCCCTCGAGGACTCCGCCGCCGATGAGGCGGCACGCGAGGCCGATGCGGCGCTTGCCCTCGATGCGCGCTCGCTCGATGCGCTCGCGATCCATGCGGCCATCGAGCTGCTCGCCGATCGCGCGCCCGATGACTGGTTCGCGCGGCTGCGCGCGCTCAATCCGACCGACGGGCACGGTTACGCGCTCGTGGCGCGGCACCTGATTCTCAACATGCGCTACACGGAGGGGATCGCCTACTACCGCAAGGCACTCGAGGTCGATCCGCAGCTGTGGTCGGCGCGCGCAGCGCTCGGGGTCAATCTGATGCGCCTCGGCGCGGACGCCGAGGCGCGCGCGCAGCTCGAGCGCTGCTACGAGGCCGGCTACCGCGATGCAGCCACCGTCAACAGCCTGCGCCTGCTCGACAGCCTGCGCAATTTCGTGACGCTGAAGGGCGCGGGCTTCGTGCTGCGGCTGCATCGCAAGGAAGCCGAGCTGCTCTACCCCTATTTCGCCGCTCAGCTCACGCGCGATATCGCCGACTACACGCGCAAGTACCGCATGCAGCTGCCCGAGCCCGTGGTGGTGGAGGTCTACCCGGATCACGAGGACTTCGCGGTGCGCACGCTCGGCATGCCGGGGCTGGGGGCGCTCGGTGTCACCTTCGGCGAGCGCGTGGCGATGGACAGCCCCTCGGCCCGCAAGCCCGGCGAGTTCCATTGGGCGAGCACCCTGCGCCACGAGATGAGCCATGTGTTCATCCTCACCGCCACCCATCATCGCGTGCCGCGCTGGTTCACCGAGGGGCTCGCGGTGCACGAGGAGACGCAGGCCTCGGCGGAGTGGGGTGATCCCATCACCCCGGATATCCTCGCGGCGCTGCGCGACCACCGGCTGCTGCCGCTGCGCGATCTCGACCGCGGCTTCGTGCGCCCGCAGTACGACGCTCAGGTGATCGTCTCCTACTTCCAGGCGGGCAGATTGTGCGACTACATCGCAAGCCGCTTCGGCGAGGGCAAGCTCCTCGACCTGGTACATGCCTTTGCGGCCCGGCAGAGCACACCGCAGGCGATCGAGGGGCAGCTTGGTTTGACCACGGGGCAGCTCGACCAGCAGTTTCAGACGTGGCTCTACCAGAGCCTCGCGCCCACGCTCGCAGGCTTCGCGCGCTGGCACGCCGAGCTCGCGCGGCTCGCCGAGCTCGCCCGCACCTCCGATCCCGCGACCGAGAGCACGGCCGAGGAGGTGATCCGCCTGTATCCGGACTACGTCTACGAGGGCAATGCCTACGAGGTGCTGGCGCAGGCCTATCTCGCGCGCCGGGAGCCCGCACGGGCCGCCGCGGTGCTGCGCGACTATCGCGGCCGCGGCGGCCGGCAGCCGCAGACGTTGAAGCTGCTCGCGCGACTCGAGAGCGAGCTCGGGGATCGCGCCGAGGCCGCCGCCACACTCGCGCGCATCAATCTCATCGACCCGGCCTTCGACGAGGACCTGCACCGCGAGCTCGGTGCGCTCTGGCTCGCGCAGCACAACGCTGCGGGTGCCATCGAGGAGTACCGGGCGGTGCTCGCGATGCACCCCCTCGATACCGCCTCGGCGCAACTGCAGCTCGCGCAGGCGTATCTGGCGGCCGGCCAGCGCGAGCGCGCCGAGGATGCGGTGCTGGCCGCCCTCGAGAGCGCCCCCGACTACAAGCCCGCGCAGCAGCTGCTGCTCAAGCTGCACGCACCCTGAGGGAGAGTTGCCGGCATGAACGATCGAAGCGAAGTCGAGGCGGATCCCAGTCAGCTCGAGGAGCGCCTCGCGCGGCTGCACCAGGTACGCGAGCGCATCCTCGCGCAGGTGCGCCGCGTGATCGTCGGCCAGGAGGAGGTGCTCGAGCAGATCGTGGATGCGCTGTTCGTCGGTGGGCACTGTCTGATCACCGGGCTGCCGGGGACGGCGAAGACACTGATGGTGCGCACGCTCGCGCGCACCCTCGGGCTCGAGTTCCGTCGCATCCAGTTCACTCCCGATCTGATGCCCGCGGACATCACCGGCACGGACATCATCGAGGAGGATGCCGCGACCGGGCGGCGCCGCTGGAGTTTCGTGCCGGGTCCGCTCTTCGGCAACATCGTGCTCGCCGACGAGATCAATCGCACACCGCCGAAGACGCAGGCCGCACTGCTCGAGTCCATGCAGGAGCTCTCCTGCACCGTGCGCGGTACGCAGCACGAGCTGCCGCGACCGTTCCTGGTGCTCGCTACCCAGAATCCGATCGAGCTCGAGGGAACCTATCCGCTGCCGGAGGCGCAGCTCGATCGCTTCCTGTTCAATGCGGTGCTCGATTACCTGAGCGCCGAGGACGAGCTGCGGGTGATCGAGCGCACGACGGGCGATGACAGCATCGCCGTCGAGCCGGTGACCGGTGCGGCCGAGCTGCTGCAGTTCCAGCACCTGGTGCGGCAGGTGCCGATCGCCACGAGCGTGGCGCGCCGGGTGGTCGAGCTCGTGCGCGCCACGCGCCATCAGAGCCCCGATGCCCCGGCGATCGTCAAGAAGTACGTGAGCTACGGCGCGAGTGTGCGCGCCGCGCAGTTCATCGTGCTCGCCGCCAAGGCGCGGGCGCTCGGGCATCGCCGCTACCACGTGGGCTGGGAGGACGTGCTCGCGAGCGCGCTGCCGGTGCTGCGTCATCGCATCCTGCTCAACTTTCACGCCGAGTCCGACCGCATCGATGCGGATGCGATCCTGCGGCAGCTGCTTGCGCAGCTGCCCGCGCCGGCGCGCAGCTGATGCAGCGCCTGCTCGACCCTGCCGTGCTCAGTGCGATCTCGAGCCTCGAGCTCATCGCACGCACGGTGGTGGATGGCTTCGTGGCCGGCCTGCATCGCTCGGCGGACTTCGGCTTCAGCCAGGAGTTCGCCGAGTACCGCGCCTACGCACCGGGCGATGACCTGCGGCACGTCGATTGGAACGTGTTCGCGCGCACCGAGCGCACTTATCTCAAGCGCTTTCACGGCGAGACCAACAGCGCCCTCACGCTGCTGCTCGATGCGAGCAGCTCCATGCGCTTCGGCTCGGGCGCCACGCGCAAGCTCGACTACGCGCGCTTCGCGGCTGCGGCGCTCGCCTATCTCGCGATCCGCCGCCAGCGCGATGCCGCCGGTCTGATCGTCTTCGACGACGTGGTGCGCGAGGTGGTGGCACCCACGAGCCGGGCGGGGCAGCTGCAACGCCTGCTCGGCGCGCTCGAGCGCGCCGAGCCGCGCGCCCGCACCCGCTTCGCGGCGCCGCTCGAGCGCTTTCAGGGGCTGCTGCATCGGCGCGGCATCGTGGTGCTGCTGTCGGATTTCTACGAAAGTCCCGCGACGATCCTGCGCGCCGTCGAGCCGCTCGGCTTTCGCGGTAACGAGCTCGTGCTCTTTCACGTGCTCGATCCCGAAGAGCTGCACCCCACGCTCGACAACGCCGCCGTGCTGGTCGATTTGGAGACCCAGGCGCAGCTCGATGTGTCGGCCGAATACGCTCGGCAGGAGTACCCGCAGCGCATCGCCGCGCATATCGAGGCGCTGCGCGCGGGCGCCCGCGCCGCCGGCATCGGCTATCGGCTGCTGCCCACGCACGAGCCCCTCGATGGAGCGCTGCGCGAGTACCTCGCCGTGCGCCAGGGCCGCGACTGAGGCGCGCTCGGGGCACGCACGCATGGGCTTTCTCACCCCCGCCTTTCTGCTCGGCGCCCTCGCGGTCGCGCTGCCGCTGTATCTGCACCTGTTGCGCAGGCGGCGCGCGAGCGCGCGGCCCTTCAGCTCGCTGATGCTGTTCGAGCCACGCCCGCAGGGGGCACTGCGGCGTCGGCGGCTGCGGTACTGGCCGCTGCTCGCCCTGCGCCTGGCGGTGGTGTTGCTGCTGGCGCTCGCCTTCGCCGAGCCCTACGTGCAGCGCTTCGGCACGGCGGTGAGCGCACCCTCGCGCCTGCTGATCGCCATCGACGACTCTTTCAGCATGCGCGCGGCGGGCCGCTTGGCGGCCGCGCAGCGCGAGGCGCTCGCGCTGCTCGCGCGCCGCCCCGCATCGCAGGCGGCCCAGGTGCTGCTGCTCGGCGCGCAGGTGCGGCTGCTCACCCCGCCGACGCACGATGAGCGCGCCCTGCGGGCCGCGGTGCGCAGCATCGTGCCGAGCGATGCGCACGCGAGTCTCGGCGCGCTGGCGGCGGCGCTGCGCACGCTCGCCGGGGGCGAGCCGCACATCGAGCTGCATCTCTTCAGCGACCTGCAGCAGAGCAGCCTGCCGCCGAGCTTCAACGAGCTCGCCATGCCCGCCGGGGTGCAACTGGTGCTGCATTCGCAGGGCGCGGCGCTGCCGAACTGGACGGTCGAGAGCGTGAGCGCGCCCGGGCAGCTCTGGGATGCGCGCCGTCTGCACGTGCAGGCGGTGATCGCGGGCTTTGCCACCCCCGCGGCCACGCGTACCGCATCGCTCGTCGTCAACGGCCGCACGCTGGCGACGCGCGCGGTGGCGGTGCCCGCTGACGGGCGCGCCGTGGTCGACTTCGACGGTATCGAGCTGCCCCACGGCGCGAGCCGCTGCGCCGTGCGCATCGATGCGGCCGACGCGCTGCCCGAGGACGATGAATATCGCTTTGCGCTCGAGCGCGCCGATCCGCGCCGTGGGCTGCTGATCCACGAGCTCTCGGACGAGCGCTCGCCGCGCTATCTCGGGGCCGCGCTGCAGGCCGCGTCCGAGCCCGCGCTGCAGCTCGAGCAGTCGACGCCGGAGCGCGCCGGTGCGCTCGATCTGTCGGCGTACGCGTTCGTGATCCTGGCGGATCTCGCGGCGCTGCCGCCGGCGCTGGAGAGCCGGCTCGAGGCCTACGTGCGTGCCGGCGGCGGCGTGCTCGTGGGACTTGGCACCACTGCCGCCCAGCAGCAGCGGGTGCCGCTGCTCGGCAGCGCGCTCGAGGGGGTGCACGCCTATGCGCGCGAGCCGTCGCACTTTGCAGTGCTCGGCGCAGCCGATCCTGCCTACCCGGTGCTCGGCGGCGAGGTGCAGCCCTGGGAGCGCGTCAAGTTCTACTACACCGCGGTGCTCGATCCGCTCGATGCCCACGTGGCCTTGCGGCTCGCCGACGGCACGCCGCTGCTCATCGACGAGGCGCTCGGGGAGGGGCGTCTC
>DATJSR010000157.1:0-25017 GCA_035504015.1 Steroidobacteraceae bacterium | reverse complement strand
GTCGCCTCTGGCAGACTCAAACTCGAGTGTCATGCGGCAGATCCCTCGCCAGTAGAGCAGCCACGCATCCTGTGCGAGCCAGGCGGCCGGCAGCGCATCGATCCAGCCAGAGAGCGTCGTCAGCCGCGCCTGATCGACGAGAGTAACAGCGACCTTGCGTATGAGATGCCCTGCCTCGGGCCATATCTGCGCCTGCAGAAGCAGCTGTATTCCCGCCTCGGACTCGCCCTCGGCGACCAGCGCCGCGGCGGCGGCGAGCAGCAGCTTGCGCTGACACTGCGTGGAACAGCTGGCCTGCAACCTGCTCTGCAGAAAGCTGCGGAACAGTGGATGGAAATAGTAGCTGTGCGAGCTGGCGCGATACGATGTGAAGACGTTCTGGCGAGCCAGATCCTCGAGCATCGACCCGGCCGCGGCACAGTTCGTGACCCTCTCCGCCACCGGCACCGCGATGTGCTCCAGGCATGCAAGCGCCAGAAGAAAGTCCTGCACGGAGGGCTGCAGGCGCTCGAAGGCTTCCGCGGCGAGATAGTCAAAGATCGGCTGGGAGGCCGCGCACGGGCCGCCGTGAGGCGAGGCGGCGGGCAGGCGGCCTCGGCGCAGCAGCAGTGTGACTGCCGCAGGCCAGCCCTGAGTCCTGCTGAACAGAGCCTCGGCATCCAGGTCCGTCCCGCCGGCGCGCGCGTGCGCAAGCACGATGGCTTTGGTCTCCGCTCGCGTCAGCTGTAGATCCTCCGTATTGAGTTGCGCCAGACGCTCGCTGATCAGCAGACGACTCACACTGGCGTCGGGCTCGTTGCGACTGATCACCACGATCTGCACGCCCTGCGGCAGCTGCTCGGCAATGACGGGCAACAGGCTGCGCAGCTCGGCGCCTGCAGGCACGTCCTGCCAGTTGTCGAGGACCAGCCAGGTGTGCGGCGGCAGGCCACCGAACCACTCGCGGAAGAAGTTTCGGCAGAAGACCGGCGCAGCGCTCAGGTACTGAGGCAGGAAGGCCGGCATGGCGGCCTCACCGCACAGCTGTCCTCGCGCCAGCGCGACGTAGTGAAAGAAGGATGCGATGTCGGCATCGCCCTCGTCGCACTGGTACCAGACCGCCGGGCGGTGCCGCCCGCAAACATAGGCGCTGATCAAGGTGGTCTTGCCATAGCCTGCCGGCGCGGAGACCCAGATGATCCCGGATGTGCGAAATGCATCGAGCCGCGCGAAGCAACGCCGCCGTGGATAGCTCGAGCTGAGCAACGGCATGGTGATCTTGGATATCCCCCGCGCTTGCCCGGCACGGGACGGGGGGGCTTCGTTCCTCCCAGTTTGCGGCTCCACGCTCGCTCCCGATTGTTGTTTGGGACCCACGTTAGCACACGTGAATCTCAGCCACGGCGCAGCGCACGATTTTGCGATGCAGCAGCGTGGGAAAGCTATCGGAAAGAAGTCCCCCCCTATAGTCGTCCGGCGCCGCGCGAATCGCGCCGCTTTCCATCCACAAAGCAACTATCAGGAGAGGACATGAGCATGCTGACGCGAATCATCCGCCGCCAGGGGATGGCCTTGGCCACCGCCGCCGCGTTACTAGGGGCTGCAGCCCTGCTGCCGCAGTCGGCTCGCGCCGGCTGTCTGGACTACAAGGCTCCGAAGGCCGTGAGCTGGCAGACCCCAGCTGAATACTTTGGCTCGCTGCGGATCGTCCGCATCTCGACCCAGGAGGGCGCCTCGGACGAGGATGCCTGGAGCTGGGAATGGGACGCGCGCCGTGCCCCCATCGTCGGACTGTGGGCCTTCCGGTATTACTCCAAGGGGAATCTCACGACGCTCGGCATCCCGGACGGAACGGTCCTCGACGGCGGCAACACGCTCTGGTACGCGGACGGCAATGAGAACACCGTCTCGGGCGTGCGCGCTCCTGCCACGGGCGATGTCTGTCTCGGTATCTGGAAGCGCACGGGTGAGTCGACCTACGAGCTCAACCACATCGGTCTGTCGTGGGACCCCGTGCACAACGTCCCTGCGGGACCGGCCTTCATCAAGCAGTACGTGACACTGTCCTCGGACAAGAACAGCTACAAGGGCACGTTCACGATCCGCCAGCTCGATCCTGACGGCAAGACACTGTCTACGCCCGCTCCGATCACCGGGACCATCGTCGCCACCCGCGTGACGATCAACACCGACACCCAAGAGTCGCTGCCCTGAGAAGCCCGCCGGCCTCCCGGCACCCTGCCGGGAGGCCGGCCGCAGTCCGACTGTTGCGCTTGCGCTAGGCGACGACGGCCTTGAGGACCCGCTGCGGCTGGGCGATACCGTAGCCCTGGGCGTAGTCGACCCCGAGGCTCGTCAGCATCTGAATGATCTCCGCGTTCTCGGCGAACTCGGCGATCGTTTGCTTGCCGGTGAGGTGCCCGATCTCGTTGATCGAGCGCACCATCTCCCGATCGATCGGATCGCGCAGGATCTCGCGCACGAAGCTGCCGTCGATCTTCAGGAAGTCCACCGGGAAGTGTTTGAGATAGCCGAAGGAGGACAGGCCCGTGCCGAAATCATCGAGCGCGAACTTGCAGCCGAGCTCCTTCAGCGCCTGGATGAAGCGGTTCGCCTGCGAGAAGCTCGCGACCGCCGCCGTCTCGGTGATCTCGAAGCAGATCTTCGAGGCATCGAGGCCGCTCTTGTGGAACTGCTCGATCACGAAGGGCAGGAACTTGTCATCCCCCAGGCTCTGTCCGGAGAGGTTGATCGAGCAGAGCATCAGCTTCTCGCGCTCGTCGGCCTCGGACACCAGCCAGCGGAAAGCATTCTCGATCACCCAGCGGTCGATGGCGGGGGTGATGGCGTAGCGCTCGGCGGCAGCGATGAAGTTATCGGGCGAGACGATGCGCCCGGTCTCATCGCGCAGGCGCAGCAGCAGCTCGTAGTGCGCGCCGGGCTCCACGCGTTGCAGCGGCTGGATCTGCATGCGGAACAGCTCGAAGCGCCCCTCCTCGAGCGCGGCGTTGATGCGTGCGGCCCACTGCATCTCGCGCCGGCGTTTCATCAGCTCGATGTCGTTCTCGGCGAAGCTGTGCACGCGGTTGCGACCGCCCTCCTTCGCCGCCGCGCAGGCGCTGTCGGCCGCCGAGAGGATCGAGGCCACATCCTCGTTGTCCGCGGTGATCGGCACCACGCCGATGCTCGCGCCCAAGCGAAAGACCCGGTCCTCCCAGGTGAAGCGGAAGTTGCGCAGCGCCTCGCGCAGCTGCTCGGCGGTGCGCATCGCCTCATCGAGCGAGCAGCTCTCGAGCAGGATGCCGAACTCATCGCCCCCGAGGCGCGAGAGCGTATCGCGCCAGCGCACCTTGCTCTTGAGCAGCGCGCCGATCTGGCCGAGCAGGGCGTCCCCCGCACTGTGGCCACAGGTGTCGTTGATGATCTTGAACTGATCGATGTCGAGATAGCACAGCGCGTATGAGGCCTCGCGCGCCTTGGCGCTCTTCAGCGCCCGCTCGAGGCGGCTTTCGAACTCGCGGCGGTTCACCAGGCCGGTGAGCAGGTCGTGGCTCGCGTGATAGGAGAGGCGGCGATTGAGCTCGCGCGACTCGCTCACGTCGTGGAATACGAGCACGCCGCCCGAAACATGGCCCTGGCCGTCGCGGATCGGCGCGGCGGTACTCTCGACGTAGAGCTCGTTGCCGTCGCGGCGGATGAGCAGCATCGGGCGCACGCTCTTGATCGGGCGCACGCGGCGGATCGAGACC
Organism: Steroidobacteraceae bacterium; assembly: GCA_035504015.1. Taxonomy (GTDB): domain Bacteria; phylum Pseudomonadota; class Gammaproteobacteria; order Steroidobacterales; family Steroidobacteraceae; genus JASHUC01. The sequence continues at coordinate 21,289 of DATJSR010000157.1, read as the reverse complement.
GTGAGCGGGTTCTCGAGCGGCTCGCAGGTTTCCTCGTGGAAGGCGCGGAAGATCTCCTCGACCGGACGGCCCATCGCATCCTCGAGCCGCCAGCCGGTGAGCTCCTCGGCCACCGGGTTGATGTAGTCGATGGTCGAGCGCGCATCGGTGGTGATGACCCCATCGCCGATCGATTGCAGCGTGATCTGCGCGCTTTCCTTCTCGCGAAAGAGCGCCTCCTCGTACAGCTTGCGCTCGGTGATGTCGAGCTCCACGCCCACGAGGCGCAGCAGCCGCCCGTGCGTGTCGACCCGCGCCTGCGCGCGGCTCATCACCCAGCGCCATTCTCCCCCGCGGTGCCGCATGCGGTGCACGCTCTCGAAGATCGGGGTCTTGCCGGCGACGTGATCCCGGATCGCCGATTGCACGCGCGCCATGTCGTCCGGATGCACGAGATTGCGCCAATCCGGGGAGTCGCGGATCTCCTCGGGGCCGTAGCCGAGCATGGCCTTCCAGCGCGGGGAGAAGTAGACCTCGTTGCTCTCCACGTCGAAATCCCACAGGCCGTCGTTCGCGGCGGCCTGGGACATGTTCACGCGCTCCTCGAGCTTCACCAGACGGTGCTCGAGACGCAGCCGCTCGAGCCCGGTGCCGATGCTGGTGCCGAGGACCTTGAGCAGCAATTGCAGGTTCACATCCCAGGGGCCGCGCGGCAGCGCGCGGGCGAGCGCCAGGAATCCTCCGGGCTCGCCCTGCAGGCGAAAGGCGACGAGCAGCACCGAACCGAGCTGCAGCTCGGCGAAGCGGCGCGCCTCGGCGCTTTGGTCCCGGCGCGGGGCGGCCGTGTCGCGCAGCTCCGAGAGGCGCAGGTGATCGAGACGCGACACGAGCCAGGGATAGTTCGCGAGGTACTCGCCCTTCAGGGCCTCCGGCTGACCGGGGCCGAAGCCGCGGCGCGCGGCGTGCACCTCGTTGATGCGGCGCTCACGATCGAGCAGCGCCACGAACGCGCAGTCACTTACCGTGAGCTCGGCAAGCTGCTCCAGACAGCGCCGGATACAGTCGGTCGCGCTCTCCGAGCGCAGGTTCTGGAAATCGACGACGATCTTGGTGCAGGCGACATCGAGGGTCAGCAGCGGCTCCGAGCGACCCGCCCACTGCTCCGGGGAAAACACATCGGAGGCCGTCAGGTCCGCTGGCTTCTCCGGCGGCAGGCTCGACATGCGGGCGGGGTCCCTCGTGATCTCCAAGGCTCAGTCTGACAGCACCAGGCCGGCATCCGCGGCGACGCCCGTCATAAAGCGGGCGTTATCCCTCCCATGGACTTGCGGTCGATTCTCGCATAACGACTGAGGAACACAAGCTAACTTACTGTCGTTGCGGGATTTGCTGGTAAGTCGAGCTAGGGCGGCCGAGAGCCGAGCGCCGCCTGGGCAGCTCGATACAGCGCCTTGAGCTCCTGCTCCATCTGCCGCTGCAGCTGCTCGATCCCGCGGGCATCGGTCACGCGCGGCACGTAGCGCGGGGCCCCGATCGCAAGTGCTACGCGCGCAAAGGGCACGGGGATCACGAACTTGTCCCAGTGCACGAGCCAGGCGCGCGAGGCGGCGTACGCCATCGGCAGCATCGGTCGCCCGGACATCTGCGCGAGCAGGATGGCCCCAGGCTTGAACACGAAGCGCGGGCCGCGCGGTCCATCGGGCGTGACGATGGGGGAGACGCCCTCCTGCACCAGGGCCTGATAGTAGTCGCGCAACGCGCGGGCTCCCGTGTGCGTGGAGGAGCCGCGAATGACCCGCCCGCGCAGCCGCCGCACGATCCGTGCGCCGAGTTCCCCGTCCACCGAGGGGCTGATCAGCCAGCCCACAGCCAGTCCGCGTACCCGCTCCTCCAGCAGGTACTTGGCGCAGAGGAGCTGATGCTGATGCCAATAGCACGGCACCAGCGAGGGGGCGCGCGCGAGCGCCTGCGCCAAATGCTCCGCGCCGATGACGCGGCGAACGCGGCACGTGCCGACCCACAGCCGCAGGATACCGATGATGAGGGGCACGGCGAGCGCGTAGCCGATGCGCCGCCCGAGCGTCATGCGCCGCCCGGAGCGCGTGACGGTCTTGTAGAGCGTATTGCGCAGGTCCGAGCCGTCGTCGTCCTTGCTCATCGTATGGCGCCGCCGCGGAGGGCCGGCCACGAGCCGGGCTCGCTTCCGCTAAAATGCCGCATTCACCGCCACCTTCTTGCCTGCATGACAGCACCCGAGCCGGCGCCCCGACAACCGCCCGAGGCCGACATCGCTTTCGATGTCGGCTCCGCCGACGACACGCTCGAGCGCCTGATCGAGCTCACGCCCCGCTTCGGGGACATCTACCGCGTCTTCGCCCCGGGGCGTAAATCCTACACGTATGTCATCAACCACCCGGACGATGTGAAGCGCGTTCTCGTCGGCAACCACCGCAACTACACCAAGGGCATCGGCCTCGATCGGGTCAAGATCCTGCTCGGCAACGGCATCATGACCAGCGAGGGCGAGCTGTGGCGCCGGCAGCGCTACATGATGCAGCCGCTTTTTCACCGGCGCATCGTCACCGAGTTTGCGCGGCTGATCGGCGCGGCCAACGACCGCTTCCTCGAGCGCTGGGGCGACGCCTGCAAGCGCGGTGAGCCCATCAACCTCACCGACGACATGAGCGAGCTCACCCTCGAGATCGTTCTGCGCTCGATCTTCGGGCGCGATCTCGATCGGCTCTCCCACGAGCTGGGGGGCAATCCCTTCGAGGTGGTCACGCGCGAGCAGGCGCGCAACCTGCAGTTCGCCTACAAGTTCCGCTCCCTCACCAAGCTCGTGGCCGAGCTCCTCGAGCGGCGCCGCCGCGAGCCCGAGGAGCACGTCGACTTCGTCGCCATGCTCATGGCCGCGCGCGACAAGGACAGCGGCGAGCCGATGAGCGACAAGCAGCTCATCGATGAGGTCTTGACGCTCGTGGTCGCCGGACACGAGACCACCGCGAGCGGCCTCAACTGGACCTGGTACCTGCTCTCTGCGCATCCCGAGGCCGATGCGCGGCTGTACCAGGAGGTGCGCGCCGCCCCCGAGCTCGAAGCGCCGAGCCTGACCGAGGTCGAGACACTCGCCTTTACGCAACAGGTAGTGAACGAGGCGCTGCGGCTGTACCCGCCCGGGTGGCTGCTCTCGCGCCGCACGATCGGCCCCGACGTGCTCGCCGGCTATCCCATCCCGGCCGGCGCCGACATTCTCGTCAGCCCCTATCTGCTGCATCGGCATCCGCGCTTCTGGCACCACCCGGATGCCTTCGTGCCCGAGCGCTTCGCCCCCGAGCACGAGGCGCAGCGGCCACGCTTCGCCTACATGCCCTTCGCCGCCGGTCCGCGCCACTGCATCGGCGAGAGCCTCGCCCTTTACGAGATGCTCGTGCACCTGTACAAGGTCGCTCGCCATTACCGCTTGAGCCGCGCCTCCGATGAGCCGATCGAGCTCGAGGCGCAGATCAACCTTCGCACCCGCAAGCCGCTGTACATGAGGCTGGAATGCCGCTGATGCTCAATGCCAACACGCTGACCGAGCTGCTCGAGCTCAACCGTAACTACCCCGGCCGCATCACCTATCTCAACGGCGAGCAGAACGAGCGGCACGTGCCCTTCGGCGAGCTCTACGAGCGCTCCCTCGGCATCCTCCATCACCTGCAGCGCCTGGGCGCCAAGCCGGGGGACAAGCTGATCCTGTTCCTCGCCGACAACGAGCAGTTTCTCGATGCGTTCTGGGCGGCGGTGCACGGGGGCATCGTGCCGGTGCCGGTGGCGATCGGCATCAGCGACGAGCACCGCCACAAGCTGCTGCGCATCGCCAAGAAGCTCGGCAATGCCTACCTTTATACCGACCGGCGCTCGCTCGAGCGCATCGGAGCGTTCGCGGCCGAAGCGGGCGAGCAGGCGGTCTTCGCAGCGCTCAACCGCCGTGTGTTCCTCGTCGATCAGCTCGACGACATCTCGCGCGCCGGCAAGCCTCACCGTCCGTCGCCGGATGACACGGCCTTCATCCAGTTCTCCTCGGGCTCGACGAGCGAGCCCAAGGGCGTGGTGCTCACGCACCGGAACATTCTCGCGAACGGGCGCGACTGCTCGGAGCTCGCCGATTTCACCGAGCGCGACACCAGCTTGTCCTGGATGCCGCTGACCCACGACATGGGCTTGATCGGGTTTCACATCTACATGTTCGCCTGCCGCATTCACGTGCACCTGATGCCCACGGAGCTGTTCGTGCGCCGCCCGCTGCTGTGGCTCAGCTTCGCGAGTGAGAAGCGCGCGAGCATCCTGTGCTCGCCGAACTTCGGCTACCGGCATTACTTGAAGGTGCTCGGCGAGCGGCCGGTCGAGGGGCTCGATCTGTCGAGCGTGCGCCTCATCTTCAATGGTGCCGAGCCCATCTCGGTCGAGCTGTGCGATGAGTTCCTGACGCGCCTCGCGCCCGCGCGCCTGAAGCGCGAATCGATGTTCCCGGTGTACGGCCTCGCCGAGGCCTCCCTCGCGATGACCTTTCCGCCCGCCGGGCGCCTGTATCGCGCGCGTGCCTTCGACCGGCATCACCTGAGCGTCGGTGAGCGTGCGCTGCCGCTCGAGTCGCGGACACGCGATGCGGTGGAGCTGATGTCCGTCGGGCGTGCATTGCCGGCAAGTCGCCTGCGCCTCGCCGACGAGGCCGATCGGGAAGTGCCCGAGGGCAGCGTCGGGCACATCCAGATGACGGGCGAGAACGTCACTCGAGGCTATTACGAGGATCCCGAGGTGAATGCCGCCGCGTTCACCGCCGATGGCTGGCTGCGCACCGGAGACCTCGGCGTCATGGATGCCGGAGAGCTCTTCATCACCGGACGCGCCAAGGAGATCATCTTCGTCAATGGCCAGAACTACTATCCGCACGATCTCGAGAGCATCGCGCAGCGCGCGCAGGGCCTCGAGCTCGGCAAGGTCGTGGCAGCCGGCGCCCGCCCTCCCGGGGCACAGACCGATCAGCTGGTTGTCTTCGTGCTGCACCGGCAGGGGATGGAGGAATTTCTGCCGATTGCCACCGAGGTGGCCCGGCTCATCAACGAGCACACCGGGCTCGAGGTCACCGAGGTGGTGCCCGTCAAGCGCATCCCCAAGACGACGAGCGGCAAGATCCAGCGACACCTGCTCGAGCGCAGCTACGAGGACGGGGAGTTCGCCGCCGAGCTCGCCGAGCTCGCGGGGTTGCGCGCCGCGCGGCGCGGCCCGGTCACCGGCTCGCGCTCGCAGCTCGAGGAGAAGCTGCGTGGCATCTGCGATGCGGCGCTCGAGGGCAAGCGCATCGACATTCACGACAACCTGTTCGAGATCGGCGCCAGCTCCCTGAAGCTCATCGAGATCCACGAGCAGATCGATCGCGAGTATCCGGGCGCCGTCGACCTCACCGAGCTCTTCGACTTCCCGACGATCGCAGAGCTCGCCGCGCATCTGCAGAAGAAGCTCGGTGAGCCGGCGACGGCCTGAGGATGGGAAGGCTCAGCCCAACGCGCGCAGCGCTCTCTGCGTACCTCGGGGTCGCGCTCTTCAGTGCGCTCGCGCTCTCGGTCGACAGCTGGCCGCATCTGCCGCGCACGCCGCTCGATTGGGCACTGCTGCTGCTGATTGCGCTGCCGGTCAGCGTGCTCGGTGACTGGCTGACGGATGGTGCGCTGAGCCGCATCCTCGAGCGCAAGGGTCGCGGCAGAGGCTCGCTGTTCTTCCTGCGCCTCGGCCAGCACCTCGCGCTCTACGTGCTCTTCGGCATCGCCTCCGTCGCGGTGTTCGACTGGCTGCGCGCACCGCACATCATCTAGGGCCCGCCCGCGCCGGTGCGCACTGTCCGCGGCGCGCGATGCTCACTCGCGCCCGTAGAGCGACTTCTTGAGCTTCCAGCGCTTGTGCGACCAGGGCCAGTCGGGCGGAGACTCGCGGATCTGGCGCTCCACGCGCTGCACGTAGCGCTCGGTGAGCTCGCCCGCAGGGCCCACCTCCCCCGCATCCGCCAGCGGCTCGATCTCGAGCGCGTAGCGGCTGCGCGCGATGCGCCGCATACCGACGAAGAACACCGGGAAGCGGGTGACGCGCGCGATCTCCTCGGTCCCCATGAAGAAGGCGGTGTCGCGATTCAAGAAGCGCGTCCAGTGCTTTCGCTCGCTGGTGCGCGGCTCCTGATCGGCGACCATACAGATCGCCCGGGGCGCGCGGCCGCGGCGGATGATATCGACGAGCAGCTCCTGCGCAGGCACCAGGCGCCCCCCAAAGCGCGTGCGCAGCTTGAGCATCTCGCGCTGCGCCCACGAGTCGACCAGGGGCTTGTAGGCCGCATCGAGCGGGAAGCCGAGCTCGAGCGACAAGCCGAGCAGCATCCATTCCCAATTGCACTGATGCGCCGCAACCAGGAGCACGGGTCCCGCGGCGAGCCGCTCGCGCACCGCAGCGACTCCCGCGATCTCGATGCGCGCGCGCAGCTGAGCGGCGCTGAGTGCCGTGGCCTTCACCACCTCGATGAGCACCTGCGCGAAGCCGCGGTAGTAGCGGCGGCGAATCTGCGCCCGCTCGCGCGGCGTGAGCTCCGGAAACGCCGTTGCCAGGTGCTCATCGATGATCCGCCGCGCGTAGCCCACCCGCTCGGCCATCCAGGCGAGGAGGCCCGCAAGGCCGTGCAGCACCGGCCACGGGAGCGCCGCCGCGAGGCGCACCCACCAGGCGGCACGCTCGGGTCGCGCCTCGGGCGCGGAGCGCTCGGGAGCGGAGCCCTCAGGGCTCGCGAGTGCATCCTTCACCATGGCGAGCTCAGGCGACGGGCGTTGTGACCTGCGGCTTTGCGGCCGGCACCGCCGGCGCCGGCATCAGCGCGTGCGCGACACGCGGCCCGATCCAGCGCTCCACGTCGTCGATGAGGGTGAAGACCGCCGGCACGATCACCAAAGTGAGCGCCGTCGAGGTCACGAGCCCACCGATCACGGCGATCGCCATGGAGGCACGGAACTGATTGCCACTGTAGATCTGCACGGCAACCGGCAGCATACCCGCGATCATGGCCACCGTCGTCATCACGATCGGCCGTGCCCGCTTGTGCCCCGCCTCGATGAGCGCACTCAGGCGATCCTTGCCGGCGCGCATCTCCTCGATGGCGAAATCCACCAGCAGGATCGAATTCTTGGCCACGATCCCCATCAGCATCAGAAAGCCGATCACCGCCGACAGCGACAACGACAGGTTGAAGAGCAGCAGCGCCACCGCCGCTCCGCCGATCGCGAGCGGCAGGGCCGACAGGATCGTGAGCGGCTGGAAGACGCGTGCGAACAGCAGCACCAGCACCGCGAACACCATGAGAATGCCGGTCCCCATGGCGATGCCGAAGCTCACGAAGAGCTCGTTGATGAGCTCGGTGTCGCCGGTGTCCACCTCGCGCACCCCCGGCGGCAGGTGCTTCATGGCCGGCAGGTCGTGGATCGCGGTCATGGCCGGCCCGAGCGGCACGCCATTAAGGTCCGCCTCGATCGCGATGCGCCGGCTCTGATTGACGCGGCGAATCTGGCTCGGCCCCGCGCCGATCGAGATGTCGGCGACGGACTTGAGCGGCACGACGCGGCCGGTGCCGGCAGGCACCGGCAGGTTCTCGAGCGTCTCGAGGTCGCGCCGCGAGCGATCGATCAGGCTCACGCGGATCGGGATCTGCCGATCGCTCAGGGAGAACTTCGCCGTGTTCTGCGGCAGATCGCCGATGGTGGCGATGCGGATCGTCTGGCTGATGCTCTCGACGGTGACACCGAGCTGTGCCGCAAGGTCGAGCCGTGGGCGAATGATGATCTCGGGGCGCTGCAGCTCGCCGCGGATGCGCGGGTTGCGCAGCTGCGTGAGCCCGCGCATTTGCGTGACGAGGCTCTGCGCGGTGCGCTCGACCTGCGCCGGGTCGTCCCCGGCGAGGAAGAAGCGCAGATCGCTCGTACCGCCGCTGCCCGACTGGCGCTCGAAGGAGATGATGGCATCCGGGATCGTGTGCAGGCGCTTCATCACATCGCGCTGGAACTCCGGCGAGAGCAGCTTGCGCTGGCTCTTCGGCACCAGCTGAATGTACAGTTCCGCCGTGCGCACATCGCCGTTGGCGCCGATGTTCTCGACCACGCTCTGCACCTCCGGGCGGGCGGCGAGGATGCGGTAGGCGGCTGCCGAGACTGCCGCGGTGTCCTCGAGACGCACGCCGGGGGGCAGCTCGATGTCGAGCTGGCTGAAGCCGATGTCGTCCTCGCCCGAGAACGAGGTCGGCACCTGCGCGATCGCGAAGATCGAGAACGCAAAGAACAGGCTGCCCGCTCCGAGCGTGCGCCAGCGGTGCTGCACGCACCAGTGCAGCAGGCGCAGGTACCACGCCATGATCGGACCGTCGTGGTGTGTCGGCAGGGCATCGCCCTTCAGGGTATAGGCGGCGATGACGGGGGTCACGAGCCGTGCCACGAGCAGCGAGAAGAACACCGCCGCGGCCACCGTGAGTCCGAATTGCTTGAAGAACTGCCCGATGATCCCCCCCATGAAGCTCACGGGCAGGAACACGGCGATGATGGCCGCAGAGGTTGCCACCACCGCGAGCCCGATCTGGTCGGCGGCATCGAGCGCGGCCTGAAAGCCGCTCTTGCCCATCCTCATGTGCCGCACGATGTTCTCGATCTCGACGATGGCATCATCGACCAGCACGCCCGCCACCAGTGACAGCGCCAGCAGGCTGATCTGATTGAGCGTGAAATCCATCCATTCCATGAAGATGAAGGTGGGGATGGCGGCGAGCGGTATCGCGAGCGCCGAGATGGCCGTGGCGCGCCCATCGCGCAGGAACAGCCACACCACCGCGACCGCGAGCAGCGCGCCCTCGATCAGGGATTCGAGCGCCGAGCGGTACATATCGCGCGTCATGGCAACCGTGGTGAAGACCTGCTCGAACTTCACCTGCGGATAGTCCTTGCGGATCTTCTCGAGCTCGGCGTCGACGCGATCGAGCGCCGCCACATCGGAGGCGCCCTTGCTCTTGAACACCGCAAAGGTGGTGGCCGGACGGCCGTTCAGGCGCGAGATCGAGCGCACCTCGGCGTAGCCATCGTGCACCTCGGCCACATCGCGCAGGCGCGCGGTGCCGCCGGAGGGCAGCGCGATCTGCGTATCCCCGAGATTGAGCGCGCTCTGCGCACCGCCGAGCACGCGGATCGACTCCTCCCCGCCCGCCACGTCCACGCGCCCGCCGGGGGCATCGAGGTTGAGCTCGCGCAGCTGCTCGTTGACCTCGTAGGCGGTGAGCCCGAGCGCCTCCAGACGCGCCGGATCGAGCTCGACGCGGATCTCGCGGTCGACGCCCCCGTCGCGGCTCACCCGCGAGATGCCGGGCAACGCAATCAGGCGCTTGGTGAGGGCGTTGTCGATGAACCAGGACAGCTCGGTCTGGCTCATCTGCGTGGTGCTCACGGCGAAATAGGCGATCGGCCCGCCCACCACGTCGATGCGGTTCACCTGCGGCTCGAGGATGCCCTGGGGCAGATCGTTGCGGATCCGGGTCACCGCATCGCGCACGTCGGAGACCGCCCGATCGATCGGGGTGCCGATCTGGAACTCGATGTCGGTGACTGACTGACCCTCCTGCGCGGTCGAGGAGATGGTGTGGACGTTGCCGACACTGGCGACCGCGCCCTCCACCTTCTGCGTGATCTGTGTCTCGATCTCCCGCGGCGAGGCGCCCGGCTGCGAGACGGTCACTTCGACCAGCGGATAGTCGATGTCCGGATCGAGATTGATCGGCAGGCGCCAGAAGGCGACGACGCCCGCGCACAGCAGCACGCAGAACAGGACGATGGGCGGAACCGGGTGCCGGATCGCCCAGGCAGAGATGTTGCGCATGCTCAGGAGACCCTGGCGGATGAGACCGCGACGCGCTCCCCGGGATGCAGGAAGGCGGCAGCCGTCATGACCACGCGCTCGTTGCCGGTGAGGCCGCTGCCGATGACCAGTCCCTGCTCGGTGGTATCGGTGACGTGCACCGCGCGCCGCTCGATGCGGCCGTCCGCGTTGACCACGTAGACGTAGCTGCCGAGCTCATCGGAGAGCACGGCCGTCTGCGGCAGCACCGGGCGGCGGCCGCGACCGACCACCACCTCGGCGCGCGCAAAAGCACCCGGTCGCAGCAGCGGATCGGGCTCGAGCGTCACCCGGATGTCCCCGAGGCGAGTCTGCGGATCGATGACGGCGCCGAGCAGGCGCACCTTGCCGCGAAATGCGCGGTCGCTGCCGATCAGGTGCACGATCGCGGACTGTCCGACCTCGAGCGAGGGCAGGTCCTGCTCGGCGACTTGGCCGCGCATCTCCACCTCTCCGCCGCGGGCGAGCCGAAAGAGCGCGCTGCCGCCAGGGGTTGCAATCTGCCCCACCTCCGCCGAACGCGTGAGCACGATGCCGGCGGCGGGCGCGCGGATCTCGGTGTGCGCGAGGCGCGCCTGGTACTCGGCGAGCTGGGCCGCGGCCACTTTTACCTGTGCTTCGGCGGTGACCGCGGTGGCACGACGCTTTTCGATGTCCTCCGCCGAGAGCGCCCCGGCGGACTGCACCTGCCGCGCACGGGCGTATTCGGCATCGGCAAGTGCCGCATTGGCGCGCTCCTCATCGAGCGAAGCCGTGAGCCGCTCCACCTGGGGAAGCAGGATCGAGTCATCGAGGCGTGCAAGGGGCTGCCCCTGATGCACATGCTCGCCGGCCTCGACATAGACCGCCGTGATCCGCCCGGTCTCACCCTCGGTGCCGATCGGCATGTCGTAACGCGCATCGATCGTGCCGGTGAAGCTCACCGTTGCCGTGACGGCACTCACCCCGGGCGAGCGGGCGCTCACCAGCGGGACGGCGTTGTCGGCTGCGGCCGAGGCATCCGGTGTGCGGTGCAACAGGCGATACGCGATGACCAGGCCCAGCGCAGCGACGGCTGCGGCCACGACCACCGGAATCCAGCGCGACCGCTGCGGTGCAGCGACCCCAGAGAAGCCGCTGGAGCCACCGGCCTCCCCGGCGCCTCGATCGAACGCGACCGTATCACCGGAAACAGGGGAGATTCCGGCACGATCGCGTCCGATCCAGGCAACTTGCTCGCGCGTGGCGAGGCTTTCGGGCTGCGGTTCGGCTTGTCCAGCCACAGGGTGAGTCTCCAGCAAACTCAGGTTAGATGGTGTTATATATAACTAGATCACTATGTCTGTGTCAAGCGCAGTGGGCCCGCCTGAGGGCGCGGACCGGCAGTCGTCGCAAGCGTTGGTTCTAAGATGCGCGACGCTGGCCGAGAGTTGCAAAGAGCTGTGTGCTGCGCAGGAATTGATCCAGCTCGTGCAGCTCGACCGCGATGGCATCGACCTCGCAGGCGAGCGCGGGCACCGGTGCCTGCGTCGCTGCGGCCTCCACGCGCGCTGCCAGCTCACGCAACCGAGTCGCCCCGAGGTTGTCGCTCGCGCCCTTGAGTTTGTGAGCCGCGCGGCTCAGGGCCGCTCGGTCCGCGGCGGCGAGGCCGGCCCGCAGCTCCGCGAGCAGCGCGCCCGTGCTCGCGCGAAAGGTCGCGACCAGCTCCTGCATGAAGACCACGTCATCCCCGCTCAGACTGTGCAGTCGAGCGAGATCGAGCGGCGGGGGCGCAAGGCTCGGCCCTGCCTCTGCGGCCTGCTGCGATGAGGCGGGGGTACGCACTCCCAGAAAACGCTCGAGCACCTCGGCGAGCCGCCCCGCATCGAGCGGCTTCGTGAGCACCTCGTCCATGCCCGCATCGCGGCAGCTCTGAAATTGCCCCGCGAGCACGTTGGCGGTGAGTGCGACGATCGGAACGCGCGGCCCGCCCGCCTCGCGAGCCCGGATCGTGCGGGTGGCCGTCGTGCCGTCCATCACCGGCATCTGCATGTCCATCAGAATGAGATCGAAGCGCTCGAGGCCACACAGCGCCACCGCCTCGGCGCCATCGCCCGCGAGCTGCACCGTGCAGCCGAGGCGCTCGAGAAACTTCTGCGCCACCTTTTGATTGACGCTGTTGTCCTCGACCACGAGCACTCGTCCGGTGAACTGGCGCGGCAGTCCCATCGCGGCGACCGCCTGCCGCAGCTCCGCCGACAGAGTGCTCGCGCCCGAATCCTGCGCATCGGGCACGAGCGCGCGCTGCAGACACTCGCGCAGCTCGCGCACGCGCACGGGCTTGGCGAGGCAGGCACTGAAGCCGAGCCCGCACAGCCGTGCATGCTCCGCCTTGCGATCGAAGCGGGTGAGCAACACGCGCGGCGCGCCGATCGCCGGCACCTGAGCATCGAGCCGCGCAAGCAGCTCGAGCGATTGCTCATCGGGGAGTTGCTCATCGATCAGCAGCAGATCGTAGGGCTGATCGGCAATGAGCCCCTGCTGCGCAGCCTCGAGCCCGGCGCTGCCGCTCGCAACGGCGTGCACCACGAAGCCCTCGCGCTCGAGCTCCTCGACGAGCACCTGCCGCAGCGTGGCATTGGGCACCACCAGCAGCGCCCGCTCGCCATGCGCAATGCGCGGCGAGGCCGGTAGCGCGACGCCGCCCTCGACGGCGAGCGGCAGCTCGAACCAGAACGTCGACCCCGAGGCCGGTGCGCTCTGCACCCCGACCTCCCCGCCCATGAGCTCGACCAGGCGCTTGACGATCGACAGACCCAGGCCGGTGCCACCGTAGCGCCGCGTCATCGAGGAGTCGGCCTGTGTGAAGGGCTCGAAGAGCTCGCTCCCCGCGCCCGGCTCGATTCCCATCCCGGTATCGCGCACCTCGAAGCGCACGCGCAGCGCGCCCTCTAGCTCCGCAAGAGTGCGCACGGCGAGCACGACCTCGCCCGCCGCGGTGAACTTGATGGCATTGCCGAGCAGGTTGAGCAGGCACTGGCGGATACGCTGCGCATCGCCGCGCAGGCGCGCGGGCAAGCGCGGATCGACGCTGAGGATGAGCTCCAGATGCTTCTGCGTCGCCTGCACTGCGACCAGTGCGGCCACGTCCTCGGCGAGCGCTCGCAGATCGAGCTCGAGGACCTCGGTGGCGAGCTTGCCCGCCTCGATCTTCGAGAAATCCAGGATGTCGTTGATGATGCCGAGCAGCGAGTTGGCGCTCGCGCGAATCGCCTCCGCGTACTCGCGCTGCACGCGACCGAGCACCGTGTCGAGCAGCAGCGCGGTCATGCCGATGATGCCGTTCATCGGCGTGCGGATCTCGTGGCTCATGGTGGCGAGAAATGCGCTCTTGGCGCCGCTTGCGGCCTGCGCCGCGCGCGTCGCCTGCACCAGCGCCTCGCGCGCCTCGCGCGCATCGGTCACATCCTGCATGGAGCCAGAGGTGCGGATGACGCGCCCGCCGGCGTCCAGTCCCGGACTACCGCGCAGGCGGAACCAGCGATACCCCCCCACCCGCGTGCGCATGCGCACCTCCAGATCGAGCGCGGCGCCCCGATCGATCTGCATGCGCGTGGCGGTATCGAAGAGCGCCAGATCGTCTTCATGAATGAGCGCGCGCAGCGCATCGGGATGCTCCGCGAGCTCACCGTCGGCCAGACCGAGCAGCTCGTGAAAGCGGGGCGAGAGCCAGCAGCGGCGCGGCTCCCCGCTCTGATCCACCTCCCACAGTCCATCCTGCGTGCCGTGCACCGCGCGCTCGAAGCGCGCGCGCACCTCGCGGAGTGCATCCTCGGCGAGCTTCTGTGCGTGTACGTCCCGCGCCGAGCCGGCGATGCGCAGCAGCCGTCCGTCGGCATCCCGCTCGGCGCCGCCGCGCAGGTGAAACCAGCGGTAGCCCCCGTCGGCCATGAGCAGCCGGGCGTGAAAGTCGATCGGCGAGCCGCGCTCGGCCTGCCGCGCGAGCGCATCGAACATCGCATGCACATCCTGCGGATGCGTATCCGCACGCGCCTGCGCGGCGGTGCTCACCAGCTCGTGCGCCTCGTGGCCGAGCAGCATCTGAAAGCTCTGCGAGCGCCAGTGCGTGTTGCGGGGTATGTCGAGGTCCCAGTGCCCCTCGAGGCTCCACAGCGATGCCCGCTGCAAGCGCCGCTCCGCCGCACGCAGCTCCTCGGCCTGCCGCTCGAGCTCGGCGGCCGCCAGCACCTCCTCGGTCACATCGCGGCTGACGCCGATCATCTGCAGCAGCCGCCCGCCGGCATCGCGCACCGCGTGCGCGCGCACCTCGATGTGGCGCTGATCGGGCAGTGAGCGATAGCGCATGATCGCGAGCTTCGAGGTGGATGAGGGGTGGATGAGGCGATCGAAGCCCGCATCGAGCTGTGCGCGATCATCCGGGTGCACGTAGCGTGCGTTGTACTCGTGCGCCTTGTAGCTCTGCGCTCCGCCCCAGCGCTTGCGCACCGCGCTGCCAAGCGGCGCGCTGATCATCCGGGTCTGCGCATCCCAGCTCCACACCGAGACGCCCGAGGCCTGAGTGGCCGTGGAGAGATGCTCGAGCCGGCTCTGCAGCGCGCGCTGCTCGGCGCTCACGAGGCGCAGGGAGAGCGCTCCGGCCGCGGAGGCGACGATGACGAGCAGCGCGATGCCGGCCTCCTCGAGGCGCAGCGCCACACCGGCCCTGACACCGACCGCGAGCAGCGCGAGCACGCCACACACCGCAAGGGCTGCGAGCGCCAATGCCGCGTGGCGCAATCCGATCTTGCCCGTCATGCCCCCACCGGTCGCGAATGCGAACAGCGACAAAAACGCACGTTGCAGCCGCGCCCGCGAGCGCACCGTGAGCGCCGTCACGTCTCCCGCGCGCCGCACGCGGGCGGCGGCGGCAAGCGCGACGTGACTGCCACTTTCGCGCCGGCCGCGCCGCCGACGCCCGCTGCTTGAGGGCAGCGCTCGGCGTCTTGCGCGTCCGCAACATCGAACTTAACGGCCAGTCAAGCGCGATCTTGACGACCAGGGTCACGTTTTTCCCGGTAATGCCGCGCGGTCGACGGCCAGAGGGTCCCCCCGCCGATACCCGCCCCCGCAGGGGCCTCTTGTGTCTCTCAGCACGTCGTAGTAGCATCTACTACAGTTGTAGTTTTAGGGTCTCTCACCCGTGCCACCCTCCCTCAGCAGGCTGGAGCTCAAGATCATGGAGGCGCTGTGGAGCCGCGGCCCCTGCGCGGTGCGGGAGATCCAGGAGGCACTCCCCGAGCGCAAACGGCCCGCCTACACCACCGTGCAGACGATCGTGACGCGCCTCGAGGCCAAGAAGGCGGTGCGCCGGGTGCGCAAGGTCGGCAACGCGCTCATCTTCGAAGCGTCCATCAGCCGCGAGGCCACCCAGCGCCGGCTGATCGATGAGCTGCTCGGTCTCTTCGGCGGCCGCCCGCAACCGGTGATGGCCCACCTCATCGAGTCCGGAAAGCTCACCCTCGATGACATCAAAGATGCCGAGAAGACATTGCGCGAGCTGGCGGCCCGCAGGGGTGAGCCATCGTGATGCACGCCGTGCTCGAGCATTTGTGGGAGTCGACACTTTTTTGCCTCGCCGCCGCCCTCCTGACCCTTGCCCTCAAGAGCAACAGCGCGCGCGCCCGCTACTGGGTGTGGTTCGCCGCCTCCCTCAAGTTTCTGGTGCCCTTCTCGCTTCTGATGCTCATTGGCAGGCGCGTTGGCTGGCCGACAGCCTCTGCCGCGCCGCTCGTGCGGGAGGTCCTGACCCAGACCTGGCAGCCCCTCACGGCGGTGCTCGCTCCGCCGCCGTTGGCCTGGCAGGCAGCGCCCGCCGCCGACTCGCATGTGGGTCTGTCTGGTATTGCTCCTGCTCTGGGCCGCCGGCGCGGTGGTGCTTCTGGCACGCTGGCTCATCGGCTGGGTACGCCTGCGCAGCCTGTTGCGTGGAGCCGTCGCGGCACCCATCGAGGCGCCAATCCCGGTGCGCTTCGTTCCCGCACCCTTCGAGCCGGGCGTCATCGGCATCTTCCGTCCGGTGCTGCTCCTGCCCGTGGGCATCACCGAGCGGCTGAGTCGCGAGCAGCTGCAAGCCGTCATGGCGCACGAGCTCTGCCACGTCAGGCAGCGGGACAATCTCACCGCCGCCGTCCACATGCTGCTCGAGGCTGCGTTCTGGTTCCACCCGCTCATCTGGTGGATCGGCGCGCGCCTGATCGAGGAGCGCGAGCGCGCCTGCGACGAGGCCGTCGTCGAGCTCGGTAGCGATGCCGAATCCTATGCGCAGTGCCTGCTCAAGGTTTGCCGCTTCTACATGGAATCGCGCCTGGCGTGCGTCGCCGGGGTATCCGGAGCGAGTCTGAAAAAGCGCATCGAAACCATCATGAGGAACCGTGTCGTGCAACAGCTCAGCCCATCCAAGAAGCTGCTGGTCGCGGCCACGGCCGTGCTGGCACTCGCCATACCGCTGCTCGTGGGCATCGCAGGTGTGCCTGCAGCGCTCGCCCAGCCAGCGGCGGAGGCCGCCGGTGCGCCCGCCGCCTTCGATACCGTCCGGATCACCCAGGCCGCGGGCGCCGATGACCACAGACATCTGGTCAAGATGCGGCCGAACGGTACGTTTACGGCCACGCGCCTGTCGGTGCGCGAGCTGATCGCGATCGCCTATGGCTTAGACAAGTCGCAGGTGATCGGCGGTCCCGACTGGCTCGATCAGCCCCTCTACGACATCAGCGCCCATGTTGCGCACCCGATCCCGGCGCCCGGTGCGCCCTCGGTCTTCCCACAAAGTCTCAAGGCGATGCTGGCCGAGCGCTTCGCGTTGGTGGTGCATTCCGAGACGCACGAGCTGCCTTCCTATGCCCTGCGCGTTGCCCCCAGCGGGTCGAAGCTCGATCGAGCGTTGGTCGAAGGTGAGCCACACCCACAGTCGATGATGATCGCGCATCACGAGCTCGTGATGGCGGCGGCGAGCGACCTCAAAGCCCTGACGCAGTTCCTGACGCATACGCTCGGGCGCCCGGTGATCGATGAGACGGGCCTTCAAGGCCGCTACGATTTCGCGCTCACTGGAACCCTGAACGCCGAGACGCTGCCCACGATGCTGCGCGAGCAGCTGGGACTGACCATCGAGCCCACGACGGCGCCCGTCGAGGAGCTGTGGATCGACAGCGTCGAGCAACCCTCACTCGATAGCGCGGCGCCGGCCCCCTCGACTTGATGGGCCGCCGCTCCTCACAGGGAGTGGCGCCGGCCCGTCACGGCGGCGGGGCTTCGTTGAACACGTAGACATGCTGCCCGTCGCGCGTGGTCAGCGTGCGCTTGCCCTCGCTGCCTCCGACGACGAAGGTGAGTCCCGTCAGCGCAGGATCGATCGTGAGAAAGGACAGGGTGCCGTCATCGTTGTGGCGTGAGGCCACCGGGCTCACGAACGCGGCGGTGCGAAAGCGGATCGAGCGACCCTCCTTCTGCACCTGCAGGCGGCCGAGGTCGGGGTTGGTGTAGCTCGAGGCGAGCTGTGCCGCGTCCGCCTCGGCCGGGGGCACGACGAGCCGACGCCGGAACTCGACCCGCTGCGCCTCCTCTGCCTTGACGATCGCGGCGACATCACCGGCCGCCTCCTCGTGGCCGTCGTAGAGCACCTCCAGCAGCCGTCGCAGGAAGGGCCCGCGAAGGGCCGCGCCGTCCTGCGAATTGGTGAGGATCACGGCGCCCACCTGTGCCGATGGAATCAGCATGAAGTCGCTGTGATAGCCCGCCAGATCGCCCCCGTGGTGAATGACCGAGACACCCCAGTGGGCATCCTCCATGAGGCCCATGCCGTACCACTCATCCTCCCCCACCGGGACCCCGCGGCGGCGGCGCTCGAGCAGGTTGGTGACCGAGACCAGGCGGCGCCCGCTCGGCAGCACCCCCTCGGTGAGCTCGTTGCGCACGTACAGGATCATGTCGTGAGGGGAAGACCACGCGCCGCCCGCCGGGCGAAACGGTGCGACTGCATAGTTGATGTCCTGACTGGCGAGCTGCAGCTTGCCGTCCACATCCTTGCCATGCGGACTTGCGTGATCGGTGGCGAGCGCCCGCGACATCGAGAACGTGGTATCGCGCATGCCGAGCGGCCCGAACACCTTCTCCTGCATGGCCGCATCGTAGGCGGCGCCGAGCTCTCGATCGGGATGCACCAGGTGGCCGCCGATATAGCCTGCGGCGGATGCCATCAGGTTGTTGTACTGAAAGACCTCGCCGAAGCCGCTGGTCGGCTCGGTGCCGGCAAGGAGCGCGAAGGTTTCGCTGGCCGGTGTCTGCGCCGTCGTGGTGAAGAGCCATTCGAAATCCTTCCGCGGCAGGCCAGTGCAGGCGCAAACCAGGTGCTTGATCAGCACCTTCTGCGTGGTGGCGGGGCTGCCGAGGCGAAAGGTCGGATAGGCCTCGATGACCGGCTCGTCCCAGCGCAGCTTGCCCTCATCGACGAGCTCGGCGAGCAGCAGCGTCGACATGCTCTTGGTGTTCGAGGCCACCATGAAGAGCGTGTGCGCATCCACGGGCTCGGGCCTGCCCATCTGGCGCACCCCGACGCCGCCTTCGTAGATGATCTTTCCGTGATCGATGAGCGCCAGTCCCACCCCCGGCACGTTCAGCGCCTGCGCCGAGTCGCGCACGAAGGCGAGCAGCGTCGCGAGCCTTGCTGCATCCAGCGGATGCGCACTCTTCTCGGCGAAGCTCTCGCGCGTATACGCCGCCGGCCGCAGACTCGCCGCGATGAGATTCACCGCCGCGCCGCGCTTCTCGATGGTGCTGATGCTCCCATCGACGATCGTGACCGTCCACCGCGTGCCCTTGCGGCGCGCGAGGCTCACGAGGGCCAGATGCTCATTGGGTGAGGTCTCGTAGCTGATCGCCGCGATCTCGTCCCAGCCATCACGCGCCGGCGAAGGCGTCAGCAGCCTGAAAGGATGCGCGCCACCGGCGCGATACAGCTCCCAGGCGGCGGCCGCCGCGCTCTTGGCATCGGCCGCCTGCGGAATATCCACGATGGCGACGTGCGTATCGCCCTCGGGGGGCTCGAGCAGCACGAGCGGCCCCTTCGCGTGCTCGGTCCACTCGGGAGGCACCGAGAACGTGGCACCCCCCGGTGTCTTGCTCGGTGTGCCTTGGGTCGATGGGGGTGGCGTCTGTGCCAGTGCGCCTGCCGAGAGAATCAGTAGAGCCCAGAGGAAGCTGCGGTTCTTCATGTGTGCCCCGGTCGACCCGCTTGGTCGGCGTGGGCGCAATCATCCTCCAAGGAGGCGCGCCACACCATCGCCACACCATCCCGCACGGCCGATGCGGGGCGCGGAGGACTCAAGACTCCCTATGCGGACTTTCGCTGCCGGGGGAGCCCTTGCAACGGTTTACGTGCGACGTGGATGGCTACGATGCCGAGGGACAGGCGCTCGAAGGCCACGTCTTGAAATCCGAGCTCTCGAATCTCGTCGGCCAGCGCTTCAGCCGCAGGAAACTGGCGTATTCCTTGGAGCAAGTAACGATACGCCGATGCATCGCCCCCGGTGGCCACCCACCCGATGACAGGCATGCAGACCGCCATGTAAAGAAGGTAGGCACTTTGCAGCCAGCGCACGGGAATGTTGGAGGCTTCGAGAACGATCAGCCTGCCGCCGGGCCGCAACGCACGCATGGCCTCCTGCAGCACGGCACGCCGCTCGCAGATCTTGAGCCCCAGCGAAATGCAGTAGAGATCGACGCTGCCCGACACCACACCCGCCAGCAAGTGCGCATCCCCGCGGCGCAGCTCCACGCTATGGTGGGTTTGAGGCAGCCGGCGGCGTGCGATCTCGAGCATCTGGGGGCTGATATCGCAGGCAACGATGCGACGTGCAGGGCCCGCCTCGTGCCGTCTCAGAATTCGCAGAATGATGTCCCCCGTACCGCAGGCAACGTCCAGGAACTCGTCCCACGGCTCGCCCGAGATGAGCTCAACCACGCGCCGCTTCCACTGCCGATGGATACCCAGGCTGAAGAGGTCGCACAGCAGGTCATAACGTGCGGCGATTCTCCCGAACACGTCATCCGCGGCCGCGCTAAAGCCTGCCGCATTGCAAGAGACATCGAGTCGCGCGACGCTCACTGGCGGTTACCCCATGAGCCATTAGCGGCCTACGGTGGCAGCTATTCGCTTGCAGCGCGCCGCTTTGCGAGGGCTCGGGACTCGCGCTTCAGCGGACCCGCGACCGGGCAGATCTCCAGGGCGAAGCCCGTCAGCGTGTTCACCAGATTGTCCGAGTTGAGCTGATAGAACACATGCTGGCCCTGCCTGCTGCTGCTGACGAGTCCGGCATGCTCGAGCACCGACAAATGCCGTGACATCGACGGTGCGGTCATGGCAAACCGCCGCGCCAGCTCGGAAGTCGTGAGCCGGGTCTTGGACAGGTAGGCGAGGATCTTCCTGCGCTGGGCTGACGCCAGGGCCTCGAAAATCTTGTCGGCTGGCATGTGGCTATACTATTAGCTAATGTGCGAATAAGCAAATATGCGTTCGTGGCATTGACGAGACGCGGTTGCGAGCGCGGGGAAATCGGTGAATCCCGGAGTACTGGCCATCGCCGCCAGGGCTCGCTAGCCTCGAGGGATGAGCAGCACGATGATTTATGCCGGCGGATGCCTCTGTGGCAAGGTTCGCTATGAAGCACGTGGCGAGCCCCTCTACCAGGGCTATTGCTTCTGCAGAGATTGCCGCAAGGCCTCCGGCTCGGGCTTTGTCCCCTTTCTCTTCTTCCCGGCGAGCTCGGTGCACTTCAGCGGCGAGACGCGACAGTCCATCGCCACATCGCTTCGGGCGAGCAAAGCGGTGCGCAACCATTGCGCGGTTTGCGGCGGACTCGTATTCGGCGGAATCGTCGGCAGCGACAGCGAGCATACGATCTATGCGGGCTCGCTCGATGATGCCGCGCTCTTTCATCCGACGATCGCAATTTTCGCGCGCGATAAGCCGGAGTGGGTCCCGATGCCCGCGGGCCTCACGGTGTTCGAAACGATGCCGGGTGCGTGATCCGCGATGGCCTCTACGTTCAAACTGCTGCCGTGCGATGCCGACGGCCAGCCGCTCGGCGAGCTCGAGCCGATGCCGCACGCTCTGCTCGAGGCCTGCCAGCAGAGCGCCGAGCTCTATCGACGCATCGGCTACCACCCGCCCTGGGTGAGCTACGTGGCGGCTGACGGGACTCGAGGCGTGGGCGGGGGTGCTTTCGTCGGTGCCCCACGGGATGGAATGGCCGAAATCGCCTACTTCACGCTTCCGGACTTCATGCAGCGAGGCTATGCAACGCTGACGGCGAGACACCTCATCGACATCGCACGGCGGACCAGTCCGCAAACCGTT
>DATJSR010000156.1:0-4302 GCA_035504015.1 Steroidobacteraceae bacterium | reverse complement strand
CGCAAGATCCTGGTGGTGGACGATAGCGCCGATATGGCCGAGAGCACCGCAATCGTCCTCGAGCTTGCGGGCTATCGCGTGCGCAGCGCGCTCGATGGCGAGCGGGCACTCGCCCTCGCTGCGGAGTTCCAACCGGATATCGTGCTGCTCGATATCGGGATGCCGGGACTGGATGGCTATGAGGTTGCGCGGCGACTGCGTCAGGCGGATCCGACCGGGAAGATTCTGATTGCCATGAGCGGTTACGGCACTGAGCGCGATCGTCGGCAGGCGCGCACCGCGGGCTTCGATCTGCATCTGCTGAAGCCGGTCGATCCCGCCCTGCTGCAGCGTGTGCTCAGCGGGTTCATCGACGATGCCCGGCGGACAGGAAAGACCGGCTAAGGTCGATTCGTCACGTTCGGATCGGTGTGCAGCGCTGCCCGGCTCTTCGGCACGCTGTCCCAGTGCTCGGCGATCTTGCCGTTCTCGATGCGAAACAGGTCGAAGTGCGTGCCGGCGTACTTTTTGCCGGGATTCTCCGGATCGGGCGCGTAGCTCACGGTGGCCACGAGCACCAGATCCCCCTCGGCCATGATAGCGATCACCGGAAAGGTGATCCGAGGCGGGATCGGGCGTACCGGCCGAGTCGCCTTCATGTAGGCGACCATGGCATCGCGCCCGGTCGCGACATTGGGGTTGTGCTGAATGTAATCGGGCGTGAAGTATTCCGGGGCGCGCTCGGTGTGTCCGCCTTGAATGATCACGCGGTACATGTCGAACACCAGCTTCTTATTGGCAGCGAGCCGAGGGTCGTTGCTTTTGAGGAGCGCCATCTGGTCGGGGGCGGCCGTGGGAGGCACCTGCGCACGAGCGGCCGTATGCACTGCCAGGACGGCGGCGAGCCCGAGCACGGCGGCCAGCACCAGGGCTGCGGGGTGGAGGGTGAAACTGGCGCGCTTCATTGAACTCTCCGTGAGCGATGGCGGATGGCGCAGCAGCTTAGGGACGCGGCGGGGCGCTGTCCAATCGCGCAGCGGGGGCTCTCAGGGCGCCTCGCAGGCGCCGGTTCCCAGGGCGCGGCTTATCTTGCCGATGAGCGTGCTGCGATCGAAGGGCTTGACGATGAAGTCCGCAGCGCCGAGCCGGCGACTGCCGACCACCGCATCGGCCGCCCCGTTTCCCGTGAGCATGATGACGGGCACGCGTGCCAGTGCGGGCTGCGACTTGCAGCGCCTGAGCACCTCCGCTCCGTCGATGTCGGGCAGGTCCATGTCGAGCAGGATGATGTCGGGCAGGGCGCGCGAGAGCGCGCGCAGCGCCTCGTGGCCGCTCGCGGCGTAGGCCGTCCGGTAACCCTCGGCTTCGAGCACGTGTCCGACCAGCCGGCGCTGGAACTCATCATCGTCGACGACCAGCGCGAGCGGGCGCACACGCGCTGCCAGCTCGCCCAGGGCGCGGGCGCCCTCGAGGTGCGAAGCAAGGCTCGGCATCAGGCTCGTCGCCCAAGACGCAAGCGGCTGCAGGAGACCCGCGGCGAGCGGCGGCTGCGCGCCGGCGAGCGCCTGAGTTGCGCACACGATGTGCTCCTGACCGCGCTGCAGCGCTCCGGCGAGGGTGGTCTCGAGGCCCGCAATGCGACGTGCCTGCTCGACGAAGGCTGCGAGCAGCTGGGCGCCGCCGCCGGCGCGCCGCAGCTCGCTGAAGGCGCGATGCAATGACATGAAGAGCCGCTTCGGGTCGTTGGTGACCGGCCAGAAGAGCACGTAGTCATCGAAGATGCCGCGCCGGCACATCTCGTAAGCCCGGGTGCAGTCCTCGCGAGCGCACAGCACTACCGTGCGGTGGGCCTGGGCGGCGCTGAGCGCGCCGGCCCGATACAGGCTCAGATAGAAGCGCTCGGCCTTCTCGATATCGCGAAACGCGAGCAACAATACGTCAGGCTGCCCGCTCGGCAGCTGCGCGCTCGGTCGACCATCGTCGATGCAGCGCAGGATGTCGGGAAAGTCATCGCGCAGCAGCGAGCCGATGAGCTCCGCTTCCGCCACGCTGTCGGAGGCGAGGAGCACGGGCCCGGCCGGTGCGGTACTCGCGGACATGGGGCAGCTGAGGCCGGCCTCAGCCACAGTCGCGAGCCGCGCGCTGCGCGCGCTCCCTCGCCCAGCGCAGCAGCTCCTCGCCCGGCATGGGACGCGCCATCAGGTAGCCCTGACCTGCGTCGCAGCCCAGATCACGCAGCACGTCGTAGTCCGCCTGCGTCTCGATGCCCTCGGCGACCGTGCTCATGCTCAGCTGCTTCGCCATGCGTACATTCGCCTCGCAGATCGCCCGTAGCGTGCAATTGTGGGAGGCCCCGTCGACGAAGCCGCGGTCGATCTTGAGCTCATCGAAGGGCAGATCGCGCAGCTGCGCGAGCGAGGAGTGGCCGGTGCCGAAGTCATCGATGGACAGCCGGAAGCGCTTCAGCCGCAGACGGCTCAGCACATCGAGGACCGTGCTCAACTGCTGCAGCACGCGGCTCTCGGTGACCTCGAGGGTGATGCTCTGCGGCTCCACCCCCAAGGCATTCGCCATGCCGTCCAGCATGTCCGGAAAATCGAGCGCCGCCAGGTCGTCCATGGAGACGTTGACCGCGAGCCCCACGCGCAGGCCCGCCTCGCGCCAGGCCTTGGCCTGCTCGAGGGCACACTGCAGCACCCGGCGCGTGATCTCCCGGATCAGTCCGTACTCTTCGGCGACCGCGATGAAGCGATTGGGCATCACCGTCGCGCCCGAGGCATCGCGCAGCCGCGCCAGCGTCTCTACCCCGACGAGCGCGCCGCTCGTGAGCGATACCTGGGGTTGGTAGTGTGCGATCACGGTGCCCGATGCGAGCAGCGAATGCAGCTCTTTGATACCGAGCGTGCCGGGCGGGGCCGCGCCGGGGAGCTTGCCGGCGGATCCTTTGGGCTTGAGGCTCTGTAGCAGCGACTCGAGCCGCGCGCGGCTCACGGGCTTCTCGAGACAGCCGGCCGACTTGAGCTGATGGGCGCTGAGCAGCCGGTTGACGCTTTCGAGGATGCGACTGTCCTCGCCGCTCACCGGTACCACGAGCCCGCAGTAGCGAGCCTGCGCCAGCAGGCGGATGAGCTCGACGCCATCCATGCCGGGCATGTTCACATCCAGGAACAGGACATCCACCACCGAGCGCGTGAGTTGCTGCAGCGCCTGAGTGCCGCTGCTGCAGGTCACGACGTTGCGATAGCCGAGCTGCGCGAGCATGGTGGCGAGCAGCCGCTGCACGAAGGGCTCATCGTCCACGATCAGCATCCGCAGCGCGCTTTCCTGCTCCGCCATACGCTTCACCTCATGCATACCGTGCCGACGGCGTGTGCTGCCGGGCAAGCAACTGCCGCTGCACGGCGCTCATCTCCGTCTGGACCGCCTCGATCAGCCTCGGCAGGAGTGCTTGCTGGCCTGCGCGATCGGCCTCCTCGATGGCGGCGCAGAGCTCACCGAGCTTCAATGCGCCCGCAGCGCGCGCCGAGGACTTGAGCTTGTGAGCAATGGAGGCTGCCTGGCCGGGCCCGCGGCGCTGCGATTCGATGAGCTCGCGCGTCAGCTGCGCGGCGCTGCTCGCAAAGTCCTCGAGGAAGTCGGCGATCAAAGCCGGATCGTCGCCGATCAGGGACTCGAGCACGCTCACATCGAGTGCCGGCGCGGCGGCGCGCGTACCCGCCGTCTGGGTCGGCACGACATCCGCCGCGGGCCCGGTAGCGGTAGGCGCTGGGGCCGGCAGCCAGCGGCTCATCAGTGCCGTCAGGCTCGCGAGCGAGGCGGGCTTCGTCAGGTAGTCATCCATGCCGATCGAGCGGCAGCGCTCGGCCTCGCCCTGCAGAGCGTTTGCGGTCAGCGCGATGATCGGCGTGCGGCTGCGGTCACGCTCTTCCAGGCGGATCTGCAGCGTCAGTGCGTAACCATCCATCTCCGGCATGTGCAGGTCGGCGAGGATGAGGCCGTACTGTCCCGTGCGCCAGCGCTCGAGCGCCTCGCGCCCGTTGCGCGCGATGTCGGCGGCATAGCCAAGCAGCGAGAGCTGCTCGCAGATCACCCGCTGATTGATCTCGTGATCCTCGGCCACCAGGATGAGTCGCCCCTGGCGGATCGCCTCCTGACGCTCGGGCGCAGTCCGCAGCGCGCCATGTCGCAGAGGCGGGGCGGCCGCTGCGCTACGCGTGGCGCGCCCGGCGGCGATGGCGACGGCTTCGGTGAGGGTGCGCCTGGCAAGCGCGTTGCCATCGAGCACGACGAAGCCTTCGGTTTCGGCGCGGGGATTGCGCAGGG
>DATJSR010000155.1:0-4072 GCA_035504015.1 Steroidobacteraceae bacterium | reverse complement strand
ACGTGATTGCGCGTCGGCAATTCCTGAAAGCGTCGCTGGCGGCCGTGGCGAGCCGCGCGGCGGGCGCCTCCACCATGCCCACGCTGGGCCTGATCGCACCTGTTGATGCGAACGTGCCGCCCGAGGCTGCCGTCCTCTACCCGCAGGTGCGCTTCGAGCAGCTGAGCGTCGGCCTGAAGAGCATGACGCCCGAGGGCTACGATGAAGTGCTCGAGCGCATCGAGCCGGCAGCGCGCGCGCTTGCTCGCCGGGGTGCCCGGGCGATGGCGCTCATGGGCACCTCGCTCAGTTTCTACCGCGGCGCGAGCTATAACCTCGAGCTGACGAGGCGCATTCAGGCGGCGAGCGGGTATCCGGCGATCACCATGAGCACCGCCGTGTGCGAGGGGCTGCGCAGCGTGGGCGCGCGGCGTTTAGCGGTTGCCACCGCCTACGACGCCGAGGTCAATCGACGCCTGCAACTGTTCCTGCACGAGCAGGGTTTCGAGGTGCGCACGATCCGCGGCCTGGGAGTGGAGAAGGTCGAGGACATCGGCCGCGTGACACAGCAAGCGCTTCTGAGCTTCAGCGCCGATGTGTACCACGCCGCCGATCGGGCCGATGCGCTGCTGATCTCCTGCGGCGGGCTGCGCACGCTCGAGCTGCTCGCCCCGCTCGAGGCGCGCTGCGGGGTGCCCGTGGTATCGAGCCTGCCGCACGCCTTGCGCGCCGGGGTGCGCCTGCTCGGCCTCAGCGGTCGGGCTCTCGGCTACGGACGCCTTCTGGGGCAGGCCTGAAGGGGCCGCGCGCGGTCGGCGCATGCGCGCTGCACCCCGCGATACCCCGACCTGCGTATTAGCGTATGAGCCGCCTCTTCCTTGCGGTGTCCGGGAGATGCTCATGAACGCTCGCAGATGCGCCGTCGTCGCGGCAAGCCTCCTCGCTTCCGGGCCATGCCTGGCACAGCCTCCCGCGCTCAATCTTCCCTCCTTCGCGAATCTGCAGCGCGATGCCGTCGAGACCGTCAGCGTCACGCTCGGCCCGTCGGTCCTCGAATTCGCGGGTCAGTTCATCGACGGGCACGATCCGCAGAGTGCTGCGCTCAGGAAGGCCCTGCTCGGGGTGAGGACCGTGGAGGTCCACAGCTATCGATTCAAGAGCGATCAGAGTGAGGCTCAGGCGGATCTGGAGGCGCTGCGATCGCAGCTCGTCGCCCCGCTCTGGCATCAGCTGGTGCAGGTGCGCAATCGCGACGACGGCAAGAACGTGGACATCTATTACGCGCTCGACAATCATACCGTCACGGGCTTGACGATCCTCTCCACGGCCGCGCGCGCCTTCACGCTGGTGAACATCATGGGCGCTATCGACCTCGACCAGGTCGCCGCCCTGCGTCGCACCTTCGTTCCCGATGAGCCGTCCCATGGACCGTGATGCGTGATCGAGGATGAGGGCGGCGAGGAATTGCTCTCACGGGCGCTCGCCGGCGAGGCGGATGCCTTCCGTGCACTGGTCGTGCGCCATCAGCGGGCGGTGTACTCGCTGGCCTGGCGCATGCTCTGCGACCGGCAGCGTGCCGAGGATCTGGCGCAGGAGGTTTTCCTGCAATTGCACCGGCACCTCGCCTCGATCGAGTCGCTGGCGCACCTGTCGCGGTGGTTGCGCAGGGTCACCATGCATCGAGCGATCGACCGGCTGCGCCGCGAGCCGCCGCGCGGCACGGCCTCGCTCGAGGAGGCTGCAGAGCTTGCTGCCGAAGAGGAGCAGAGCGATCCGCTGCTGCGGCGCCGCCTGCAGATGCTGATTGCCGAGCTGCCGCCGGCGGCGCGTG
Source organism: Steroidobacteraceae bacterium (assembly GCA_035504015.1). Lineage (GTDB taxonomy): Bacteria > Pseudomonadota > Gammaproteobacteria > Steroidobacterales > Steroidobacteraceae > JASHUC01. The sequence goes on along the minus strand of DATJSR010000155.1, from coordinate 2,262 downwards.
CCGTCTTGCTGTTGCGCTACCAGGAGGATCTCGACCCGATGGAGATCGGACGTACGCTGAAGATGTCGGTGAACACCGTGAAGAGTCACCTCAAGCGATCGCTGGCGATGCTGCGTGAGCATCTGCAGGACTCGCCGGAGCAGGCTTGCGCCGTGCGCTCGCGCCCCGATCCCGCGACATGAGCGAGGATCTGGAAAAGACCCTGCGAGCGGCGCTTCGACCGCTCGACCCGGGCGAGGCGTTCGCCGACGCCGTGATGGCTCGCGTGCGCGCCGAGCGGCCTGCGCCCGTCGGCTTGCGCTGGTGGCGTTGGGCGCCCGCATGGCGCTGGGCCTCTGTGCTTGCCGCGATGAGCTGCGTCGCCTTGCTGTTGGTGCAATCGCTCGAGGCTCACCACGCGCGCCAGGGCCTCGAGGCGCGTCAGGCTCTGATGCAGGCGCTGCGGGTCACGGGCCAATCGTTGGATCTTGCCGATCGTGCCGTCAACGAGGGGGGCGGCGCTCGGCAGGGTTCGGACCCCGGGGTATGAGGATGTCGGGTGCCTTCAGGCACGGGATGCTCACCGCTATCGCTGGCGTGGTGCTGGCAGCGCCCGTCCTGGCTGCACCGCCCGCGCCGCTCGCCCTGCCGAGCTTCGCCGACTTGAGCCGCAAGGCGCGGCAGTCGGTCAGCATCACGCTCGATGCGAGCCTGCTCGGTCTTGCGGCGACGTTCCTCGATCCGTCGAAGCCCGATGACGCTGCGGCGCGCGAGATCATCACCGGCATTCGCGGGATCTACGTCCGCAGCTACTCGTTTGATGCCGACTTCGTCTATCCCCGGGCCGATGTCGATGCCGTGCGCAGGCAGCTGTCCGCGCCAGGCTGGCAGCACGTGGTGGAGGTGAGGAACTCGCACGAGCAGGCGAACGTCGATATCTACATGTCCGTCGAGCAGGGCCGCGCCAACGGCATGGCCATCATCACCAGCCAGCCCCGCTCCTTCACCATCGTCAATATCGTCGGCTCCATCGATCTGCAGAAGCTGCAGCGGCTGGAAGGCAGATTTGGCGTGCCGCGGCTGCCACTGCAGGAAAGCAAGTAGAATAGGCGATGAGGCTCGCCGGGCGGCGAGTGTGGGTGAGAGGGTGGACGATGAGCTCACTACGTCGGGTCGTTGCGGGGGTTCTTTTCTCGCTGGGCGTTGCGATGGCGATGGCAGCCGTGGGGGGCGATGTCCCGAGTCCGGCATCACGCGCAAGCACCAACTACAGCTACGCTACCCGCGGCCTTCTCGAGGACGTGCATGGCGGCTCCGGCTCCACCTGGCGATTGCTGCTCGATGAATCGAATCTGGGCGGCAAGGAGCTCGAGGCGGCCGAAGTCACGTTGCCGGCGGGAACCGTCGTGCGCAGCCATCGCCACGGGTCTGTCGAGGTCATCTATGTGCTCTCGGGCACCTACGGTCACGAGGTGAACGGCAAGCTCTATATCCTCAAGCCCGGAATGCTGGGAATCGTGCGCCCGGGGGACAGCGTGCGACACCTCGTTCCCAAGGGCTCGGATGCGAAGCTCCTCATTCTGTGGGCACCGGCGGGGGAGATATCCCGGCTGTTTCCTCACCCAACCGGTGTGAGGCCGCAAGCGGTGAGTGTCTCGGCGGCGCTCGATCCCTGAGCCGCCCGCGCATGGCCACACCCCAAGCGCGGGCCCCGATGAGAGCCCGCAGGCTGCTCGGCTGGGTTGGATTCTCGAGTCTTGCGCTCGCAACGTGGACGAGCGCGGAGGTGAGAGCCATCCCGGACACGATGCTCGCCGCCGCCATCGATAGCGGCGGTGGTCCCGAGGTGCTGACGATTCACCGCCTGCCCGTTCCGCGGCCCGCCGCAGGGCAGGTGCTCATCGCCGTACGCTCGGCAGGCGTCGCCGTTTGGGACGCCGACCTGCGCCGGCAGCCCGGCACGCAGGCGCGCTTTCCTCTCATCCTCGGCTCCGACGGTGCGGGCACGATCGTCGCCATCGGAGCGGACGTGCATGGCCTGCAGGTGGGTGATGCCGTCTACGCGGCGCGAGGCCGCTTCTATGCTCAATATGCGCTCGCTCGGGCTCAGGACGTGGCGCATCTGCCCAGGGGCGTGGGCTTTCCGCAGGCGGGGATCCTCCCGATCAGCGGTCTGTCCGCCTTGCAGGGAATCGACGATGTGCTGCGCCTCAAGGCAGGGAACAGCCTGATCATCCACGGCGCGACGGGCGGGGTGGGAACCCTCGCGGTGCAGATCGCCAA
>DATJSR010000154.1:0-32786 GCA_035504015.1 Steroidobacteraceae bacterium | reverse complement strand
GCATCGACCGCGCGATCGACGTAGTAGCGCAGCAGCTCGGGTACGTCCTCGGCGTACTCGCGCAGCGGAGGTACGCGCACCAGCAGCGTGTTCAGATGGGCCAGCAGGTCGCGGCGAAAGCTCGCGGGATCGGCGCCCGCGCGCACCTCGATGCCGGGTTGTGCGGATGAGAGCAGGCGGGCGCTGAAGGCGCCGGCGGCACCGCCGAGGCGCGTGCAGGTGCCCGACTCGATGACCCCGAGCAGCGCGCGCTGCGCGCTCGGCGGCAGGTCCTCGAGCTCGTGAATGAAGAGCGTGCCGCCGGCGGCCCGCTCGATGAGGCCCGGCTGATTGCCGCGCCCGAGGAGCTGCTCCTCGGCATCCTGATCCCGCAGGCTGCTCGCGACCACGGTGACGAAGGGAGCGCTCGCGCGTGGGCTCTCCCCGTGCAGATAGCGGGCGAACGCCTCGCGTCCGCAGCCCGGCTCGCCGATCAGGAGCACCGCGGAGGTATTGGCGGCGATCTGCTGCAGCTCGGTGCGCAGCTGCTGCATGAGCTTGCTCTTGCCGACCGGAACGAGCAGCTGCGGCGGCAGGGTCTTGGCGGGCTGGCGGCGACGCCGTCCGGCATCGAGCGCGCGCTCGACGGTGCGCAGCAGCTTGGCGAGCGAGAGGGGCTTCTCCACAAAGTCGAAGGCGCCGAGCCGTGTAGCCTCGACGGCCGTCTCGACGGTGCCGTGCCCGGACATCATCACGACCGGGCAGCCGTCCGTCGCGCTCGCCGACCACTCGCGCAGCAGCGTGATGCCGTCCACGTCGGGCATCCAGATGTCGAGCAGCACGAGATCCGGGCTCTGCCGCGCGCGCGAGGCGCGCGCCTGGCCGGCGTCGGCGGCGACATCGACCTCGTAGCCCTCCTCCGAGAGGATCTCCTTGAGCAGCCCGCGGATGTCTGCTTCGTCGTCCACCACCAGAATGCGCGCCGCGCTCATACGAGCCTCTCCTTCCGTCTGGCGGCGCGCGGCTCGCGCGCCCCCGCCGTGGCACGCGAGCGGTCGCGCACCGGCAGCACCACCCGCACACGGGCGCCGCCCTCGGGGCGGTTGTCGGCGTCGATGCGCCCACCGTGCTCCTCGACGATCTTCTTCACGATAGCAAGGCCCAAGCCCGTACCCTTGGGCTTGCTCGTGACGTAGGGATCGAACACGCGCGCGAGCAGCTCCCGCTGGAAGCCGGGACCGTTGTCGCACACGCTGATGGCGACGTGCTCCGCGTCAGCTGCTGTCTCGAGGCGCGTGGCGATCTCGACCACCGCCGGACTCGCCGTCTCCAGTGCCTCGAGCGCGTTCACGAGCAGATTATTGAGAATCTGCCGCACGCGGCCGCGATCGGCCTCGATCGCGGCGAGCTGCGGATCGAGGTCGAGCCGGATCTCCACGCGCGAGTCCTGAAAACGATACAGGTCGACCACCTCGCGCACCAGCTCGTTCAGGTTGAAGCGCGCGATCTTGAGATCCGGCGTGCGCGCGTACTCGCTGAACGCGTTCACCATCTGCTTCATCGTCTCGACCTGCTGCACGATCGTGTCGGTCGAGCGCTCGAGCATCTCTGCGTCCTCGCGCGTCATGCTGCCGAGGAAGCGCCGTCGCATGCGCTCGGCCGAGAGCTGGATCGGCGTGAGCGGGTTCTTGATCTCGTGCGCGAGACGGCGCGCGACCTCGCCCCAGGCCGCATCGCGCTGCGCGGAGATGAGCGCCGTCATGTCATCGAACACGATGACGTAGTTGCGCTCGCCACCCTCGGCAGGCAACGCCGTGCACGCGCACATGAGCACCCGCTGTCCGCTGGGTCCGTCGAGATCGATCTGTTCGCGCCACTCCTCGCGCCCGGCGGCGAAACGCACCACGAGCGCGGCCACGAACTGGCTGAAGCGCTCGTTGCCCGCCGCGAGCGTGGGCAGGGACTGACCGGTGGCGGCGCTCAGGTCGGCGCCGAGGATGAGCCCCGCGGCCTCGTTGGCGATACGCACCGTCAGCTGGCGGTCGACGGCGAGCACGCCGGTGGAGAGCCGCGCGAGGATGATGGCGAGGCGCTCGCGCTCGTGCTCGACCGCCTGCTGGCTGCGCTGCGTGTCCTCGCGTGCCCGACGCAGCCGCTTGGTCATGTCGTTGAAGGAATGCACCAGAAAGCCCATCTCGTCGCGCGAAGGCAGCGGCAGGCGCGTCGCGAAATCACCCTTGCCGACCGCGCGCGTGCCGGCGATCAGGTCCTGCACCGGGCGGGTGAGGCGCTGGGCCGAGAAAATGGCGCCATAGATGGCCGCGACCATCGCCAGGAGCAGCACCAACGTCAGGGTCAGGCGAAAGCTCGATTTCAGGGGCTCGCGCAGCACGGCGAGATCGCCGTAGCGGGAGTAGGCGTCCTGCACGGCCTCGGCGAGCGCGGCGAGCTGCGGGGGCACGGTGTACACCGCCAGCACGTAGCGCCGGTCGGGACCGGCGAAGCCCTCCGCGAGCGGCGCCGCCACGCGGATCAGGTATTGCCCGCCGGCCTGCGGCTCGAGGCTCACGTAGGGTCTGCCGAGCGCGACCTGGCGCATCGCTTCGAGCGGCACCGGCGGCGGAATCACGTCCGAACCGGTGTCCGTGCTGAAGCCCACCACCCGCTCCGGCCCGTCGTAGAGCACCATCTGCTGCGCGGCGGTGGCGCGGCGCTCGTAGTCGAGGCGGCTCAAGAGCTCGGACTGCGGTAGATCGGCGAGCGAGTGCGCGAAACGCTCGGTACGCCACGAGTACTCGCGCATGCGCTCATTGAGTCCCGAGCGCGACAGCTCGAGCGCATCGTAGAGCCCCTGCTTCACCTCGACGCGGAACCAGCTGTCGATGCCGCGATTGAGGAACTGCAGGGAGAACCAGTACACGATCAGCAGTGGGGCGATCACCAGAGCGCCGAAGATGAGGACGGTGCGCGCCGTGAGGCGCGAGCCGGGCACGTGGGCGCGGTAATCGCGCACCAGCTGCCACAGCTTGCGCGCGAGCAGCGCCGTCAGGCCGAGCAGGCTCACGCCGTTCAGCAGCAGGAACAGCAGGTGCAGGCGCGAGAACTCGGAGGCGTTCTGCACGCTCCAGGCGAGCATCGCCAGCGCCCCGGCGCCGATTGCGCCCCACAGCAGCGCAACGCCGTAACTGCTCCAGCGCAGCGGCGCCGTGGCGTTCAGCCGGGGAGGTTCCATGAGTACCACCCGCTACTGCGGTGCCAGTCGTTGGTCCAGAAGAGCAGGGCGCGCAGCGATGCAGGCAGGCGCCCGCGGCGGATCTCCGCGCGCACGCTGACGCGGTAGTGCTCTGCGCCACTCACCTGCGACTCCACCAGGATCGGCCAGCCATCGACCTTGCTCAAGAAACTCAGTGCCTCGTCTAGGGTGGCGAAGGTCTGCTGGTCGCCGCTGCGCACGTCCCGCACCACGTACCGATCGCTGACCGTGTGGTAGGCGAGCTCCCGGCGCAATGTCTCATCGACGATCACGGCGTCGAACCACAGGCGCCGCTCGCGCACCACACGTGCATTCACGTCGAAGGATAGCGTGACGCCGTCACGCAGCGCATCCAGGATGGCAGGCGTCATCGGGTATTCGATGCGGGCGTGCAGCTCGAAGACGCCGCGGTCGAGATCGACGTACGCAGATTGCACGGCGAGCGCCCCGTCGAGCGCATCGGCGAGCGCGCCGCCGGCCACCGCGATGAGCAGCAGTGCCGCCACCAGCAGCGAACCCAGCGGAGGGCGCGGACGCAGGAGTCGGGCGGTCATGGGGCGCTTTCGCTCGCGGGCGTGGTGCTCGCCGTTGTCTTTTCGAGACAAGCATAATAGAACCCGTCGCTGCCTGCCGGACCGCCAGGCAGCAGCTGCACACCGACGGATCGGGGGACTGCCCCGGGGGCGATCTCCTCGGGCGGTGGCAGCCCCTGCGCGCCGGCCTCGGGGTGCTCCCGGAGAAACGCCTCCACCACCTGCTCGTTCTCCTGCGGCAGTACCGAGCACGTGCAGTACAGTAGGCGGCCGCCGGGTGCCAGCACGCGATAGGTACTGCGCAGCAGCTGGAGTTGCGTGCGAGCGAAGGCGGCGATGTCCGTCGGGCGTCGTAAGAGCTTGATATCTGGATGCCGACGGATGACTCCCGTGGCCGAACAGGGGACATCGAGCAAGATCCGGTCGAAGCACCTGACGGCCACGGAAGAGTCCACGGAGGCAATCTGGAGTGCATCGATGACTTCGAGCTTGGCCGTGCGACCTGCCCTTGCCAGATTCTGGGCCACGCGCTCGAGTCGCTTGGCATCCACATCGATGGCGAGCAGATCGAGCGGCCCTCCCGCCAGCTCGAGAAGGTGCAGAGTCTTGCCGCCCGGTGCCGCACAGGCATCGAGGACGCGCATGCCAGTGCGCGCACCGAGGAGCACCGCCGCGCGTTGCGCGCCCGCATCTTGGACCGAGACGCGACCCGCGGCGATGCCCGGGATGAGGCTGGCGGGCGCCGGTCGCAGCAGCCGCACGGCCTGGGGTGCCCAGCCGAGCGGCTCGCCCGGCAGGCCGGCGGCCTCGAGCTCCTCGAGATAGGCGCGGCGCTCGACGCGCGATGCATCGACCCGCAGCACCAGCGGTGGATGCTCGTTGTCGGCGGCGAGCAGGGTGGCGCGCTGCGCAGGCCAGGCACGCCCGAGCGCCTCCACGAGCCAGGCGGGGTGCGCCGTGGACGCAGCCTCGTCGGCATCCACCTGCGCGAGAAGGGTCGCGCGCTCGGCGAGGAAGCGGCGCAGCACGGCGTTCACGAGCCCACTCGCCCGCGGCTCGCCGAGAATGCGCGCGGCGTCCACGGCGGCATGCACCGTCGGCTGCGGCGCGTGGCGCGAGTATTCGATCTGGTGCGCGGCCACCACGAGCAGAGCGCGAAGGTGCGCATCGAGCCGCTGGCCACGCAGCAGCCGCTGCACCGCCGGCAGCAGGCGCAGGTACCAGCGCAGCGTGCCGAGAAGCAGCGCCTGCAGCGCGGCGCGCTCCACGCTCGGGTCAGTGGCGTTCAGCGCCTCGGTGGTCGAGCGGCCGTGAGCGGCGACGGCGGCAACCGCGCGTGCGGCATGGGCGAGCAGCGGCGCCCCCGGCGCCCAGCGCGAGCGTACCTGAGCGGGTGGGGAGTGCTTCACCGCGGTACCCCGACCCCCAGGCGCTGGCCGGGCAAGATGCCACAGGCCGCTGCCAGCTCGCGGGCGCTGACGGGGTTGCGCCCCGGTCGCTGCAGCGCCTGCAGCGCGAGTCGGCCGCTGCCACAGGCGATGACCAGGGCATCGTGACGCGCCTCGAGCACCAGCCCCGGATCGCCCCTCTCGCTGCCCTCCAGCGCGCGCGCAGCCAGTACGCGCACGGACTCGTCCCCCAGGCTCATCGTGGCACCGGGCCGGGGATTGAATGCGAGCACTTGGCGCTCGATCTGTGCAGCAGGGTTCGCCCAATCGATCAGCGTCTCGGCCTTGGTGATCTTTGCCGCGTACGTCACGCCCTCCGAGGACTGAGGCTGGGGCCGTGCAGTGCCCGCGGCGATCTGCCGCAGCGCCTCGAGCAGGGCGGTAGCCCCGAGGTCGGCGAGCGATGCCTCGAGCTCACCGGCGGTGGTCCCCCGAGGCAGCGCCAGCCGGCGCTGCAGGAGCACCGGTCCCGTATCCAGGCCCGCTTCCATCTGCATGATGCTCACGCCCGTGACGGAATCACCCGCAAGGATCGCGCGCTGTATGGGAGCTGCGCCGCGCCAGCGCGGCAGCAGCGAGGCATGCACATTCACGCAGCCATAGGCAGGCAGCGCGAGCACTGCGGGCGGCAGCAGCAGCCCGTAGGCAACCACCACGATGGCATCGGGCCGCCAGGCCTCGATGACGGCAATGGCCTGCGCGTCGCGCAGCTGCACGGGCTGGGAAAGCGGCACGGCGAGCTCGAGCGCGAGTGTCTTGACGGGACTCGGTGTCAGATGCCGCCCGCGGCCTCGCGGCCGGTCCGGCTGCGACAGGACCCCGACCAGCTGATGCTCCCTGGCGAGCCCTCGCAGGCAAGGGACGGCGAACGCGGGGGTTCCAGCGAAGACGATGCGCACCTTGACGACGCGCCCGGAAGGCGCCTCCCGCGCTCAGTACGCGCGTGCGCCCCGCTCACGAGCCTCGCGCGCGAGGCTGGCGGCCCGCTCCTTACGGTCCTTCTCGAGCTTCTTGCGCACGCGCTCGCGCTTGAGCTCCGAGAGATAATCGACGAACAGCTTGCCCTCGAGATGGTCCATCTCGTGCTGCAGGCACACGGCCGTCACCCCTTCGAGCTCGCGCTCGATGAGCGCTCCGGTACGGTCCTGGGCACGCACGCGTATTCTTGCCGCCCGCTCGATCTCATCGAACACACCAGGCACCGAAAGGCACCCCTCCTCCATCTTCGCAACGCCCTCGCGCGAGAGGATCTCCGGGTTGACGAACACGAGCGGCTGCGTCTTGTCGGGCGAGGTATCAAGGACGATCAGCCGTAGATGGGCATCGACCTGGGTGGCGGCGAGGCCGATGCCGGGCGCCGCGTACATGGTCTCGAACATGTCATCGACCAGCTGCGCGAGCGCGGCGTCGAAATGGGTCACAGCGGCGGCGCGCTTGCGCAGTCGTGGATCGGGATATTCCAGGATCGTCAGAAGCGCCATCGTTTCTCCGTGAGCCCGCCAGGCGGGCGCATCGAGTGCCGGTCTGCCCTCCGGATCGTCGGCCGCCCCTGAGGCACCGGCTGCGCGGGAGGGCCTCGAGATCTGCGCGGCTCGTGACCGAGTCCACAAACCTGACATGCGCGACGTGTGTCCACAGGCCCGCACGATTATAACAGCGCAGTCATCGCCTCACCCGATATGTAAGGAGGGGGAGGATGTTTTTCAATCAAGAACTTAAGGGTTGCCGGGTGGTCTCTCACGGCGCGCTCGCGGTCGCCATTGCCGCGCTCGCCGCCGGATGTTCCTGGCTCCCCTGGGGCCACGCGCACCCGAGCGCGACCCCTGCCGCTCAGGAACAGGTGGGCACACCCGTCGCATCGGCCGACGCGACCAGTGGGCCTACCCCCACCGCCACCGAGCGGGCGATCGCCGAGGACGGCGCTGCTCATTCCTTGGCGCTGCCAGAGCAGCCACAGGCAGTGCCGCTGCCGGTGAGCGCCCTCAATCCCACGGCGCCCAAGCGCTACACGGTGCGCCAGGGCGACACGCTGTGGGGCATTGCTCAGATGTACCTGCGCGATCCCTGGCTGTGGCCGGAAATCTGGTATGTCAATCCGGCCATCCAGAACCCGCATCTGATCTATCCCGGCGACGTGCTCGCGCTTGCCTACGGCGCCGATGGACATCCGCTGGTGCGTCTCGCCCAGGCTGGTGCCGCACGGCTCGAGGCCGCGCACCTCGACCCGACGCTGCGCAGCACCCCGATCAACGGTGCGATCCCGGTGGTGCCGTACTCGACGATTGCCGCGTTCCTGTCACGACCAGCGCTGCTCGCCAACGAGGAGATCAGCCATGCCGCGCACGTCGTAGCGTTCCGCGACGAGCACCAGGCGGTCGGTGCCGGCGATGAGCTCTACGCCCGCACGCTCGATGCACCGGAGGGCGCGCACTACACCGTGCTGCACGTCGGTGACAGCCTGCGGGACCCGGAAAGCGGCAAGGTTCTGGGTTACGAAGGCCTGTATGTCGGCACCGCGGTGATGGTCCGCCGCGGCAACCCGGCCAAGCTGCAGCTGGTGGACGCCCAGCGCGAAGCGCTGCGCGGAGACTTGCTGTTCCCCGACAACGGCGCCAGTCCGCTCGCGATCCTGCCACGCGCACCCGCGGGCCAGGTGAAGGGTCGCATCATGGCGGTCGTCGACAACGTGCACCTGATCGGCCAGTTCAACATCATCGCGATCAACCGGGGCAAGCAGCACGGTGTCGATGCCGGCACGGTGCTCGCGATCGATCAGGCAGGCGAGGTGGTACCTGACCGCGGTCCGCACGGCTGGGACAATTTCGGCCGCAGCGACTTTTTTGCCCCCAAGGTGCGCCTGCCGAATGAGCGCGAGGGCACGCTGCTCGTGTTCAAGGCCTACGACAACATGAGCTGGGCACTGGTGGTCGGTGCGACCGAGCCGATCCAGGTCGCCGACGTCGTCCGCAACCCTTAGCCAAATCGACACCGACACCTGCCGAATGCGGCTCTTCAAGCGCTCGAGGATCGCCTAGCCTCGAAGCGCATGGATGAGCTGCGAGCCAGGGCGCTCCTCGGTCGCGCCCAGGGCGTGGGCACCGCGACGTTGCGCGCAGCGCTGCGGCAAGCGGGCTCCGCGGCGCAGCTGCTCGAGCATCCCGGCGCCCTGCCCGAGCCCACGCGCGCCTATCTCGCCGCTCCGCCGAGCGCCCGCATCGAGGCAGATCTCGAGTGGCTGCGCGCCAGCGGCGCACGGCTGCTCGATTACAGCTGCGCCGCCTACCCCAGATCCCTGGCGCTGCTGCCGGATGCCCCGGCGGTGCTGTACGTGCTCGGTGAGCTCGAAGCGCTCGGGCTGCCCCAGATCGCCATGGTGGGCTCGCGAGCGCCGACGGCCGGAGCCGCCGCAAGCGCGCGCGAGATCGCCGGCGAGCTTGCAAGGTCGGGGTTGGCGGTGACGAGTGGACTCGCGCGGGGCATCGATGCGGCGAGCCATCAGGGGGCGCTCGAGGGCGGCGGTATCACACTCGCGGTGTGCGCCCACGGGCTCGACCTCACTTATCCGCCCGAGCACGCCGGTCTCGCCGTGCGCATTCAGCGCCGAGGAGCCCTGGTGAGCGAGCTGCCGCCCGGCAGTGCCCCGGCGGGCTGGCGCTTTCACGCCCGCAACCGTCTGATCAGCGGCCTGTCGCTTGCTACGCTCGTGGTCGAGGCGCGTCGCGGCAGCGGCTCACTCGCCACGGCGGCGTGGGCGCGGCGCCAGGGTCGGCCGGTGCTCGCCGTGCCGGGCTCGATCCGCAGCAGCCATGCGAGTGGCTGCCACGAGCTGCTGCGCGGCGGAGCCGTCCTCATCGAGGGGGCGCCAGATGTGCTGCGGGCGCTCGAGTTTGCGGATGGAAAACAGCAACTTAGCGGGTTCGTGCCGAAGCCAACCGATGTCGCGCCTGTGTCCGCACCATTGGACAAGGCATACGAAATGCTGTTAGATGCGCTCGGCTTTGAGCCGGCGAGCATCAATACGCTGGTCGAACGGACCGGGCTGCAAAGCGGCCCTCTCTCCTCGATGCTGTTGATTCTCGAGCTCGAGGGGCGTGTCGCACCTCACCCCGGCGGCTGCTATTGCCGTCTCTCGTAGTGCTCGCGATGACGACCAGTGTTCTCGATATCCTGATCTACGTCTTCGACCGCTACATCCTCGATGAGGCGCCGGAGGCGCTCGAGCGCGAGGTGCTGGCGCGCGATCTGGAGCGCGCGGGCTTCGCGCAGTCACACGTCGAGCGGGCGCTCGACTGGCTGGCCGATCTCGTCGGTGAGCGTGCCTGTCAGGTGACCGAGGGCAGCGAGCGGGCGGTGCGCATTTTTTCCGACTGCGAGCTCGCCCGGCTCTCGACCGAGGCGCGCGGCTTTCTGATGACGCTCGAGCGGCTCGGCATCCTGACGGCCCTGCAGCGGGAGGTCGTGGTGGATCGCATGCTGGCGCTCGATGCAGACGAGCTCGACACCGAGCAGCTCAAATGGGTGGTGCTGCTCGTGCTTTCCAGTCAGCCCGGCCAGGAGCAGGCCTTCGCCCGGATGGAGGATCTGGCGCTCGATACGGCGGCCCGTCCCCCCAATTGACGGCCGGCCGCATTGCAAAGCGTCACTCACACCCGCGGTTCGACCGCGGTTTTTCGTCTAACGGGTCGCGCGCGGGCGTGCGCCGAGCGAGACGCGCGTCGCAGCCGCAGGGGATTGACAAGGGCATCGTGAGCTCATGGCAGAGAATCTGGTCGTAGTGGAGTCGCCGGCCAAGGCACGCACCATCAAGAAGTACCTCGGCAGGGACTTCGAGGTGCTCGCCTCCTACGGCCACGTGCGCGATCTGGTGCCCAAGGAAGGCGCCGTCGATCCGGACCGGCACTTTGCGATGCAGTATCAGGTGCTCGAGAAGAACGAGCGCCACGTGGAGGCGATCTCGCGCGCCCTGCGCAAGGCCAAGGCGCTGTATCTCGCGACCGACCCCGACCGCGAGGGCGAGGCGATCGCCTGGCACCTGCTCGAGATCCTGAAGTCGCGCGGCGAGATCGAGCGCAAGCCCGTGCATCGGGTCGCCTTCTACGAGATCACGCGCAACGCCGTCCGCGACGCCGTCGCGCATCCGCGCACGCTCTCCGCCGAGCTGGTCAATGCGCAGCAGGCGCGGCGCGCGCTCGACTACCTGGTCGGATTCAATCTCTCCCCGCTGCTGTGGAAGAAGGTGCGCCGCGGGCTCTCCGCGGGACGTGTGCAGAGCCCTGCGCTGCGCATGATCTGCGAGCGCGAGGCGGAGATCGCCGCCTTCCAGGCGCAGGAGTACTGGACCCTCGAGGGCGAGGGCGAGCACGCGGCGCAGCGCTTTCCCTTGAAGCTCACCGAGTATCAGGGTCGCAAAGTCGAGCAGTTCAGCTTCGTGAGCGAGGCCGGCGCCCGCAGCGTGGAGGACACGCTGCGCCGTGCCGCGGGGCTCGGCGAGCGGCCCGGTGAGCTCACCGTGATCGCCGTCGAGCGCAAGCAGCGCCGGCGCAACCCCGCCCCGCCCTTCACCACCTCGACGCTGCAGCAGGAGGCGGCGCGCAAGCTCGGACTGAACGCCCGCCGCACGATGCGCCTCGCGCAGCAGCTGTACGAGGGTGTCGACATCGGCGAGGGCAACGTCGGGCTCATCACCTACATGCGCACCGACTCGGTGGCGCTCGCGGCCGAGGCGGTGAGCGAGATCCGCGCCGTGGCCGCAAAACTCTACGGAGCCGAGGCGGTCGCCGAGGAGGAGCGCATCTATCGCACCAAGTCGAAGAATGCGCAGGAAGCGCACGAGGCGATCCGTCCCACTTCCGCGGCGATCACGCCGGCGGATGTGGAAGGCAAGCTCGACCCGGATCTGCAGCGCCTGTACACGCTCATCTGGCGCCGCGCGGTTGCCTCGCAGATGAGCCATGCGGTCTTCGACACCGTGGCGGTCGATCTGCGCGCCGGCGCCGACGGCCCGGAGCGCCACGTGCTGCGTGCCAACGGCTCGACGCTCGTGACGCCGGGCTACATTGCGGTCTATCAGGAGAGCCTCGACGACGCCAAGGCGGACGACGCCGACCACGTGCTGCCGGTCATGAACGAAGGCGACACGGTGCGGCTCAACGCGATCCATGCGGATCAGCATTTCACCGAGCCACCGCCGCGCTACACGGAAGCCTCGCTCGTGAAGGCGCTCGAGGAGCACGGCATCGGCCGGCCCTCCACCTACGCCACCATCATCTCGACGCTGCAGGATCGCGAGTACGTCGAGATGGACAGTCGGCGCTTCGTGCCGACCGATGTGGGCAAGATCGTCAATCGCTTCCTCACCAGCTACTTCCACCAGTACGTTGAGTACGGCTTCACGGCGGAGATGGAAGACGAGCTCGATGCCATCTCGCGCGGCGAGGAGGAGTGGACGCGGCCGCTCGAGAAATTCTGGAAGCCCTTCATCAAGCAGGTGCAGCGCACCGACAAGAACGTCTCACGCGAGGAGGTCGCGCAGGCGCGCGAGCTCGGCCGCGACCCCGAGAGCGGCAAACCGATCAGCGTGCGCATGGGACGCTACGGTGCTTTCGTGCAGATCGGCACCAAGGATGACGAGGAGAAGCCGCGCTTCGCGGGTCTGCGTCCCGGACAGAAGATGGATGCGATCACGCTCGAGCAGGCCTTGGCGCTCTTCGTGCTGCCGCGCGCGCTCGGGCAGACGGCGGCGGGCGAGCCGGTGGTCGCCAACATCGGACGCTTCGGGCCGTACATCAAATACGGCGACAAATACGTCTCGCTCAAGGAGGACGACCCCTACACCGTGACGCTCGAGCGCGCGCTGGAGGTCATCCGCCAGAAGCAGGAAGCCGATGCAAACCGGCTCATCCGCGACTTCGCGGAGCAGGGCATCCAGGTGCTGAACGGTCGCTACGGCCCGTACGTCACCGACCGCAAGAAGAACGCCAAGATCCCGAAGGATCGTGAGCCGCGCTCGCTCACGCTCGAGGAATGCCGTGAGCTTCTGGCTCAGGCGCCCGAGCGCGGACGCTTCGGCCGCGGCCGCCGGGGGGCGGCGAGCGCCGCGAGCGCGCGGCCCGCAGCCGCGGCCGAGGACGCCGGCTCCGGTGCAGCGCCCACCGCAGGCGCTCGCGCAGGCAATGGCAAAGCCGGCGCGCGCCATACCGGCAACGGCAAGAGCCCTCGCGAGCCGCGCGTGCGCAGGGAGCAACCGAGCGCGAGCACCGCCGCGACGAGTGCCGGCAACGGCGCGCGCGGCGCCGACACCCTGCGCGCGGCCCGGGCCACGCGCGCGGCCGCTCCTGCACTCAAAGCGGCGGCCCGCGCCGTGCGCAAAGTGCGCAGTGTCAAGGCAGGCAAGTCCGCGGCGCTGAGCGGCGCGGCACGCGCGCGCCGCGCCCCCAAGGGCGCGCAGGCTCCGAAGCCGGAGCGCGCCGGCGCCCGGCGCTCCAGGTCCGGGGAGGGATGAAGTACCGTCATCGGTTTCACGCCGGCAACTTCGCCGATGTCCACAAGCACGTGACCCTGCTCGCGCTGCTCGCGGCGCTGCAGCGCAAGGACAAAGGCTTCCTGTACCTCGAGACACATGCCGGCCGCGGCAGCTACGATCTGCGCGATGCGACGCACGCGCGTGCCGCACTCGACGGTGTCGCCCGGGTGCTCGCCGCCGCCGCCGCGGCCGGTGCCGCGCCCGAGCTCGTGGCCTACGCCGCTGGCGTCGATGCCTGGCGTCGCGAGCGTGCCAGCGAGTGCGCCTATCCGGGATCCCCGCTGCTCGCGGTGCGGCGGCTGCGGCCCCAGGACCGAGCGCTCCTGCTGGAGCTCTCGCGCGAGGAGTCGAGCGCGCTCGCTCAGGTGCTGCCCGTCGATGCGCGGGCGAGGGTCGAGTGCGCCGACGGCTTCGAGGCGCTGCGCGCGCATCTGCCGCCCAGAGAGCGGCGTGGCTTGATCCTCATCGATCCGCCCTACGAGGAGACCGCCGAGGACTTCGCGCGCGCGCGCCGCGCGCTCGCTGACGGGCTGCGCCGCTTCGCCACGGGGGTCTTCGCGCTGTGGTATCCGCTCAAGGACCGCCGCGACCTCGAGGGATGGAAGCGGCAGCTGGCCACCGCGCTCGACCGCGAGGCGCTGCTGAGCGAGCTGTGGGTGCATCCCTGCGACTCGCGCGTCGCGCTGAACGGCTCGGGCATCGTGATCGTCAACCCGCCCTACCAGCTCGATACGCGCATGCAGCAATGGCTGCCCGCGCTGCACCGGCTGCTCGATCCGGAAGGTTCCGGCGGCTTTGCGCTGCAGGCGTTGTAGACTGCGAGGGGCGTAGGAGCTGCGCGGAGCGGTTGAGTGAGCGAGACGCGCGATCAGTACGGATTGATCGGACACCCGGTCGCGCACAGCTGGTCGCCCTTCATACACGGGATGTTCGCCCGCGCAACCGCTCAGCCGCTCGTCTATCGTCTCTACGATGTGACGCCGGAGCGCTTCGCCGATACCGTGCGCGAGTTCCGCGAGCACGGCGGCCGCGGTCTCAACGTCACGGTGCCCTACAAGGTCGAGGCCGCCGAGCTCGCCAACGAGCTGACCGAGCGCGCCCAGCGCGCGGGCGCGGCCAACACGCTCAGCCTGCTGAGCGATGGCATCGTGGGAGACAATACCGATGGTGCCGGGCTGGTGCGCGACCTCGGCATCAATCTCGGTGTCACCATCGCCAAGCGCCGCATCCTGATCGCGGGCGCCGGCGGCGCCGCGCGCGGGGTCATCGGGCCGCTGCTCGCGCTCGAGCCGGCCGAGGTGGTGATCGCGGCCCGCACGGCACAGCGCGCCGGGGCGCTCGCGGAGCGCTTCGCGACACTGGGAGCCGTGCGCGGCTGCGCGCTCGAGGAGCTGCCGCCCGGCCTCTTCGACGTGGTCATCAACGCCACCTCCGCGAGCCTGCACGGAGAGATCCCGACGATTCCGCCCGGGGTCATCGGTGCTCGGACGCTCTGCTACGACATGGCGTACGCCAAGCAGGATACGGCGTTCGTGCGTTGGGCCCGGGAGCACGGCTGCGGGCGCGCAGTGCTCGGCTGGGGAATGCTGGTGGAGCAGGCGGCCGAGTCGTTCGCGGTCTGGCGCGGCGTGCGCCCCGACACCGCCCCTGTGCTCGCGGCGCTCACCGCGCCTTAGCGCATGGTCACGAGCTCCTCGGCGCTGGTCGGGTGAATCGCGACCGTATCGTCGAGATCGCGCTTGGTGGCGCCCATGCGCACGGCCACCGCAAAGCCCTGCATCATCTCGTCGGCGCCATCGCCGAAGACGTGCACGCCCACCACGCGTTGCTCGGGCCCCAGGGTGACGAGCTTCATCTGTGTCCGCGGCTTGCGCTGCGTGAGCGCGTGGTACATCGGCACGAAGGCGGCGCCGTAGGTGCGCACCTCGTCGCCGTAGAGATCGCGCGCGGCGCGCTCGGACAGCCCGACGGTGCCGATCGGCGGGTGCGTGAAGATCACCGTGGCGACGTTCTGATAATCGAGATGGCGCTCGGGCTGACCGCCGAACAGCCGATCGCTCAGGCGCCGGCCCGCGGCAATCGCCACCGGTGTGAGCTGTAGCCGTCCGGTCACGTCGCCGATCGCGTAGATGCCCGGCACGGCCGTCGCCTGGTAGTCATCGACACGCACGAAGCCGTAGGGATCGAGCGGCACCCCGGCGCGCTCGAGCCCCAGTCCTTCCACCTGCGCGCCGCGACCGATCGCCCAGATGACGGCAGCCGCGGGCCCGAGCTCGCGGCCGTCGCGCAGGCGCAGCGCGAGCGCTCGATCGGGTCGCTGGCGCAGCTCCGCGGCGCTCGCCTCGAGGCACACCTCGACGCCCTCATCGCGCAACGACACCGCGCAGGCGGCGCCGAGCATGTCATCGAAGGAACGCAGCAGCTGCTTGCCCCGCACGCACAGCTGCACCCGCGCGCCGAGCGAGGCCAGGATGCCGGCGAGCTCCACCGCAATGTAGCCGCTGCCCACGACGACGACGCTTTCCGGGCGCTCCGCCAGCTCGAAGAACCCATCCGAGGTGATGCCCAGCTCGACGCCCGGGATGTCCGGCAGCACACCGCGCGCGCCCGTGGCGATCACGATGTGGGGCGCCCCGAGCAGACGTCCGTCCACCTCCACGGTATGCGGGCCGGCGAAGCGCGCGGTGCCGCGCACCAGCTCCACCTTGCGGCCCGCGAGATTGCGCTCGTAGATGCCGTTGAGGCGCAGCACATAGGCGTCGCGCCCCGCCTTGAGCACTTTCCAGTCGTGCGGCGCGCTCGCCTGGAAGCCGTAGCCGGCGCTGTCGCCGAAGGCCTGGGCGAGCTCGGCCGCATTCCACATCACCTTCTTCGGGACGCAGCCGACGTTCACGCAGGTGCCCCCGAGACGGCCGGACTCCGCGAGCAGCACGCGCGCGCCGTACTCGGCCGCACGCTGCGCGCACGCGAGCCCGCCGCTGCCGCCGCCGATCACGATCAGATCGTAGTCCTGCGCCATTTTCCCGCCCCGGTCCGCTTCCAGAGGCGGATCTTAGCGAAATGCCCTCGCGGCCGACTCACCGCAGGCGGGGCGCTACAATGCGCCACCGAGCCAAGGAGCCGAAGTCCGCCCATGGAAAACCCGCTGCTGTCGATGCAGGGCCTGCCGGCCTTCCCGCAGATCCGGGCGGAGCACGTCGAGCCCGCGCTGCGCACCGTCATCGAGGAGAACCGGGCGCGCATCGCGCAGCTCGCAGCGCAGCCGGTGCCCACCTTCGCGAGCTTCGTCGAGCCGCTCGAGGATCTGCAGCACCGCCTCGCCCGCATCTGGTCGCCGGTGAGCCACCTGAACGCGGTGCTGAACGGGCCGCAGCTGCGCGAGGCCTACAACGCGTGCCTGCCGCTGCTGTCGGCGTATCAGACCGATCTGGCACAGAGCGAGCCGCTCTATCGCGCCTATCAGTACATCGCCGAGCACGAGGGCCCGGCCCTCGAGCCGACCCAGCGGCGGGTACTCACGCACGCGTTGCGCGACTTTCGCCTGGCAGGCGTCGGGCTCGACAGCGAGCGCAAGCAGCGCTTCAAGCAGGCCATGCTGGAGCTGACTCAGCTGCAGGCGAAGTTCGAGGAGAACGTCCTCGACGCCACCAATGGCTGGACGCATGCCGTGGCGACGCGTGCGGAGCTCGAGGGACTCAACGAGGCTATCATCGAGCAGGCGCGGCGCCGCGCGGAGGAGCAGCAGCGGCCCGGCTTCGTGCTCGCGCTCGATCAGCCGACCTACATCGCGGTCATCACCGATGCGCAGTCGCCGGCGCTGCGCCGCATCTTTTACGAGGCCTGGACGACGCGCGCCTCGGACCAGGGCTCCAACGCAGGCCGCTGGGACAACTCCCCCGTGATGGAGCGCATCCTGCGACTGCGCTACGAGATCGCGCGGCTGCTCGATTTTCCGAGCTACGCCGACTATGCGCTGGCGACGCGCATGGCGCGCAGCGTCGCCGAGGTGATGCAGTTTCTGCAGCGGCTGTCGGTGGCGGCGCGCCCGGCGGCAGAGCACGAGTTCGCGGAGCTCACGAGCTTTGCGGGGCGGCCGCTCTCGGCGTGGGACGTGAGCTATTACTCCGAGCGCCTGCAGCGCGAGCGCTTCGCCATCTCTCAGGAGGAGCTGCGTCCGTATTTCGCGCTGCCGCGCGTGCTCACCGCCCTGTTCGAGGTCGCCGAGCGGCTCTTCGAGGTGCGCATCCGCGAGCGCGAGGGGGTGCCGGTGTGGCACCCGGAGGTACGCTTCTTCCAGATCGAGGATACCCAGGGCGCCACCGTCGGCAGCTTCTACCTCGATGCCTATGCGCGGCCCAACAAGCGCAGCGGCGCGTGGATGGATGAGTGCGTCGGCCGCAAGCGTCTCATGAGCGCCGACGTGCTCCCCGTCGCCTATCTGGTGTGCAATTTTCTGCCGCCATCGGCCGAGCGGCCCGCGCTGCTCACCCACGACGACGTGCTCACCCTGTTCCACGAGTTCGGTCACGGTCTGCATCACCTGCTCACCCGCGTGCCCTACCCGAGCCTGGCGGGGATCAACGGGGTGTCCTGGGACGCGGTGGAGCTGCCGAGCCAGTTTCTGGAGAATTACGCGTGGCATCCGCAGGTGCTCGCGCGCATGTCGCGGCACATCGACAGCGGCGCGCCGCTGCCTGCGGAGAAGCTCTCGCAGCTGGTCGCCACGCGCAGCTTTCACGCGGGCCTGCACATGATGCGCCAGCTCGAGCTCGCGCTCTTCGACTTTCGCCTGCACGCCGAGTACGACCCGCAGAAGGGCGGGCGCATCGCCGAGGTGCTGGCGAGCGTACGGCGCGAGACCGCCGTGGTCACCGTGCCGGAGTGGAACCGCTTCGCGCACAGTTTCGGCCACGTTTTTGCCGGAGGCTACGCGGCGGGCTATTACAGCTATAAGTGGGCCGAGGTGCTCGCGGCAGATGCCTTCTCAGCGTTCGAGGAGAGCGGGGTCTTCGACCGGCGCACCGCGCAGCGCTTTCTCGACTCGATCCTCGCCCGCGGCGGCAGTGCCGATGCGCTCGAGGCATTCGTCGAGTTCCGCGGCCGCCAGCCCGATATCCGGCCGCTGCTCAAGCAGCACGGAATCGCCGCGTGAGCGGGCGGGCCCAGCGGCGCCCCGCTCCATCGCCCTGGGCATTGCGCCCCCTGCAGCTGGCCCGCTGCGCCACGCTCGGGATCGCAGCCGTCCTTGCCGTGGCAGCCGCTGCCCGGGCGGGGGAGATGCGCTACGTGAGCGACACGCTCATCGTCGGACTCACGGCCAATGCCGACGGCACGGGGGAGCGCGTCGCCACCGTACGCAGCGGGGATACCCTCGAGGTGCTCGAGCAGCAGGACGAGCGGACGCATGTGCGGCTCGGCTCGGGTGAGGAAGGGTGGATCAAGACGAGCTATCTGAGCAGCGACCCACCCCTGCGCCAACAGCTCACCGCGCGCACCCAGGAGCTCGCCGAGCGCGTGCACGAGCTCGAGGTCCGCGCCCAGGAGCTCGAGATCACTCGCCAGCAGCTCGCGCACGCTCAGGCGCAGCTCGCCCAGCAGCAGGGCCGTGCCGGAAGCGAAGGCCCGAGCACGCCGGCGGCGGCAGCCCCGAGCGTCGCGGCGATGCGGGTCGCGACGGAGGGCAACCCGCCCGAGCGCGCGGCGGCACCGTGGTTCGACAACCCCGCCGCATCCTCCCCGGGAGCACCCTGGGGATGGCTGCTCGCAGGAGTGCTGCTCGGGGGGCTCGCCGGGGCTGCGCTCGGCTGGCGGCTGCTCGATCGGCGCATCCGCAAGCGCTATGGTGGGCTCAAGATCTATTGACTACACCCGGGCGGCTCGCCGGCGGGCGCGATTGAACGTATGAAGCGCGCATTCACCGTATTACCCGGCCCGGGCCCGGCCACGGACCTGCGGGCCGCTTGCAGGCCTTGCGGGCCCGGCGGCTCGGCGGGTGCACCGGCCGCAAACTGTGCTGCGCTTCGCTGATCGGGCTCGGCGGCATGCCTAGACTACCTACGATCGCCAGGGGACGAACGGGGCCGGCCGAGAGCAAGATGACGAGCGCCCGCCGCAACGACTTCGATGTCACCAACACGGTACAGGTGAGCTCCACTGCCGCGGTCAAAGCCGCCGTGCTGCAGCTGTACCGGACCACCTGGCCCGAGCTCTCGCTCGAGCCGCTCGCTCGCTCCTTCGACTATTTCGACAAGCTCTTCGCGGGCGAGGTGCCGGGCTACTTCGGTGTCGACACCGTCTATCACGATCGTCAGCACACCCTCGACATCACGCTCGCGCTGGCGCGTCTGATCGTGGGGTACGAGCGCACCCACCGGGGCCCGCAGCAGCTCGGACCCGAGCGCGCCGTGGTCGGCCTGATCGTCGGCCTGTTCCACGACATGGGCTACCTGCGCCACGCCGATGATCCGCCCGAGTATCGCCATGGTGCGGAGCTCACGCGCGTGCACGTCTCGCGCGGCGCGCGGTTCCTGCGCCAGTACCTGCCGCTCGTCGGACTCGGACGCTGGGCGCCGATGGCCGAGCAGATCGTGCATTTCACCGGTTACGAGGTGCCCTTTTCCAAGATCGCCGTCAGCGATCCGCGCGACATCAAGCTCGGGCACCTGATCGGCACCGCCGACATGATCGGGCAGATGGCCGATCGCTGTTACCTCGAGAAATGCCGCGACCGGCTCTACCCGGAATTCGTGCTCGCCGGCATGGCGCTGCCGATCGCCGCGAACGGGGGGCGCCAGGTGCGCTACGCCTCCGGGCTCGACCTGCTGCGACAGACGCCGGAGTTCGTCGCCGAGACGCGCCTCACGCGCCTCGACGGTCATTTCGGCGGCGCCTACCACCACCTCGAGTCCCTCTACGGAGGACGCAATCCGTACATGGAGGCGATCGAGCAGAACATCGACTATCTGCGGCAGATCCTGCGCAGCGAGAACTGGCGGCTGCTGCGCCGAAGGCCCCCGGTCTTCGCCGCGCTCTCCGATCCCATGACCACCGTGCGCGCGCTCATGATCGGCTACCTGCGCAAGGCCTGGAACGCAGCACCTTGAGCACGGCCGCGCTGTCGCCCGATGCCGACGCAGTGGCGTCTGGTGACACCTGATCCCGACGAGTAACATCCCGCGACTAACAGATGAGGGGATGGTTCGGCGTAGCAAATGACGCCGCAACCTCGCGCTTTGCCGAACTGAAGGGATAGTGCCCTGGAGCCGAGAGGTCCGGGGATCGGGATCAAGTGCGGTGAGTTTGAAGACGAAGTATGCCGCCACCGCCTTCCTGGGCGTGCTGGCGGCGGCGCTGCTCGTGGTGGCGGTGTTTGCCTGGCAGCAGCACCTGACCGCGCAGCGCCTCGCCCCTCTGGCTCAGTCCGCGCCCTCGCTCGCCACGCGGCTCGCCGTCCAGCGGGAGCGCGACTTCCAGCTGCTGATGGTGCTCGCCGCCAGCTTCGGTACGGCGGTGGCCGTGCTCGCCGCCATCATGGCCTGGCGCGCCGGCTGGCGCCTCGAGAGGCCGTTGGCGGCCCTCATCCGCTGTGCGGACCGCATGGGACAGGGCGACTACTCACGGCCCCTCGATATCGAGCGGCGCGATCGCATCGGCGAGCTGCAGCAGGCGCTCGAGCGCATGCGCTACCGGCTGCGCCAGACGACGATCAGCAAGGACTACTTGCACAGCGTCCTCGACGGGATGGCCGATGCGGTGTTCGTCACCTCTCCGGAGGGCACGATCAAGGTCGCGAACAGCTCGGCCTGCAAGCTGCTCGGCCTCACGGAGGCGGAGATCATCGGCAAGAGCATCCGCGCCATGCTCGCCGAGAGCGAGCGCGCCGGCTTCGATCTCGAGCAGGCCTCGCGCGAGACGCGCGAGACCATCGTCGGCACGCGCCAGGGCCAGACGATCCCGGTAGCATTGACCGGGTCGCAGATCGCGAGCAACGACCCACAGTTCCAGGGCAGCATCTTCGTTGCGCGCAACATCACCGAGCGCAAGCGCAACGAGCGGCGCATCCGCTACCTCGCCCGCTACGATGCGCTCACGCGCGTGCCCAACCGCATGCAGTTCCAGCATCTGCTGCAGCAGGCCATCGCGCGGGCACTGCGCGGCGGCCAGGCCGTGGCGCTGCTGTACCTCGACATGGACCGCTTCAAGGAGGTGAACGACACCTTCGGTCACGGCGCAGGCGATCGCGTCCTCGAAGTGCTGGCCGAGCGGCTCGGGCGGGCGCTGCCCCAGGGGACGATCGTCGGGCGGCTGGCCGGCGATGAGTTCGCGCTGTTCATCGAGGGGCTGCCGGCCGATGCCGACAATCGTGGTCCGGTCGCGCATCTGGCGCGCTCGCTGCTCACCGAGGTGAGCCGCGCCTTCCAGCTCCATCAGCAGGAGGTCTTTCTCACCGCGAGCCTCGGCATCGCCTTCTGCCCACGCGATGCGGAGAACGTCATCGATCTCATCCGCAACGCGGATGCGGCCATGTACTACTCCAAGCAGAACGGCGGCAACACCTTCGCCTTCTACTCACCGGAGATGAACGCCGCGGCGGTCGAGCGGCTGATGCTCAAGAGCAAGCTGCGCCGCGCGCTCGAGCGCGACGAGCTCGTCATGCACTACCAGCCCAAGGTCGATCTGCGCACCGGGCGCATCGTCGGGGCCGAGGCGCTGCTGCGCTGGCGCCTGCCCGGGCACGGCGACATTCCGCCGGGGCATTTCATTCCGCTCGCCGAGGAAACCAACCTCATCCTCGACATCGGCGAGTGGGTGCTGAACCGGGTGTGCCGCGATTACCAGCGACTGCAGACGCAGGTCGCCGATCCGGGCCGCATCTCGCTCAACCTCTCGCTGAAGCAGCTCCGGCAGGCCAGCTTCATCCTGCGCTGCCGCTCGGTGTTCCGCCGCTACGGAGTCTCACCCACCTCCGTGGAGCTCGAGATCACCGAGACCACGCTGATGGCGGACACGCAACGCACGGTGCGCCTGCTGGACGAGCTCCACGGCATGGGACTGCACCTGTCGATCGATGATTTCGGCACGGGCTACTCCTCGCTCTCGGCGCTGCAGCAGTTCCCCATCGGCACGCTGAAGATCGACCAGTCCTTCGTGCGCGACGTGGCCGAGGATGCGGGGGATGCGACCATCGTGCGCACGATCATCGACATGGGGCGCAGCCTGGGGATGGAGGTCGTCGCCGAGGGCATCGAGTCTGCCCGCCATCTGGAGTTCCTGCGCAATCACCACTGCCACTTCGGGCAAGGCAAGCTCTTCAGCGAGCCGTGCTCGGCCGAGGAGCTGCTCGCGCTGCTTGCGCAGCAGGCCGCGGGCAAGGCACCCTTCGCGCATCTGTTGCCCCAGGATGCGACGGTGAGTCGTACGGCCTGAGGGGCAAGCAGCCGTCGTCCCGAGAGGCGCCCCATGCTCACCCTGCGAGACGTGCGCTTGCGTCGTGGCGCGCGCGTGCTGCTCGAGTCGGCCACTCTCACGGTCTTCGCCGGCGAGAAGGTCGGCATCGTCGGCCGCAACGGATCCGGCAAATCCACGCTGCTCGCGCTGGTGCGCGGGGAGCTCGCACCCGATGCCGGCGATTACGCGGCGCCCGCGCGCCTGCGGCTCTCCGCGGTCGCGCAGGAGCTGGCGGAGCAGGCGACCCCGCTCATCGAGCACCTGCTCGATGGCGATGTGGAGCTGCGCTCGCTCGAGCGCGAGCTGCGCGCCGCCGAGCAAACGGGCGATGGCCTCGCCCAGTCCGCGCTGCATGCGCAGATCGAGTCCGCAGGAGGCTACGCGGCGCCGGCACGCGCGGCGGAGCTCGCCCGCGGAGTAGGGTTCGAGGCGCGCGATCTGCAACGCCCGCTGCGGCAGTTCTCCGGGGGCATGCAGATGCGCGCCAATCTGGCGCGTGCGCTGATGCGCCGCTGCGACGTGCTGCTGCTCGATGAGCCCACCAATCACCTCGACCTCGATGCGGTCCTGTGGCTCGAGCAGTGGCTCATGCGCTTTCGCGGCACGCTGCTCGTCGTCTCGCACGATCGCGCGCTGCTCGATGGCGTGGTCTCACGCATCGTGCACCTCGAGGCCGGCCGCCTTGCGAGCTACAGCGGCAATTACAGCGCCTTCGAGCAGGCGTATGCGGCCGAGCGCCAGCGCACCCAATCCCTCGCCGCGCGGCAGCGCCGCGAAGTGCAGCGCATCCACGCCTTCGTCGCCCGCTTTCGCGCAACCGCGAGCAAGGCGCGCCAGGCACAGAGCCGCCTCAAGCGACTCGAGCGGCTCGAGACGGTCGAGGCGGTGTACGCCGATGGCGACTTCGATTGGCAGTTCGCTCCGGCTGCGAAGCTGCCCAGGCCGCTCGTGAGCCTGCACCGGGTGTCGGCCGGGTACGCGACGCACACGGTGCTGCGCGAGGTGAGCCTCAGCATCTCCCCGGGAGATCGCATCGGTGTGCTCGGCCGCAACGGCGCAGGCAAGAGCACGCTGATGCGGCTGCTCGCGGGCGAGCTCGCACCGCAGGACGGCGAGCGCACGCTCGCGCCGGATCTGGTACCGGGCTTCTTCGCCCAGATCGAGCTCGAGCGCTTCGCCGCGGACGGCAGTCCGATCAGCGAGCTGGCGCGTCTCGGGGGTGAGGCGCACGATTGGCCGCAGCAGCAGCTGCGCGATCATCTTGCTCGCTTCGGCTTCGGCAACGAGCGCGTGTTCGAGCCGCTCGAGCGCTTCTCGGGCGGCGAGCGCGCGCGGCTCGGGCTCGCGGTGCTCGCCGCACGGCGCCCCAACCTGCTGCTGCTCGATGAGCCGAGCAACCACCTCGATCTCTCGGCACGCCATGCGCTGATGCTGGCGCTGCAGGAGTTCGCGGGCGCGGTGGTGATCGTCTCGCACGATCGGGCGCTGCTCGGGGAGCTGTGCGAGCGCTTCGTGCTGGTCGCGCACGCGCGTCTCGCGGCCTTCGATGGCGATCTCGCGGATTATGCCCGTTGGCTCGCGACGGACCGCGAGCGCTCGCAGGCGCCGGAGGCTGCGGCAGAGGCAGCTCGGGCCGCGGCGAGCGAGTCCGCGCACCTGTCGGGTGCGTCGGCCGCGGCAGCGCCCGTGCGCTCGCGACGGGAGCAGCGCCGGGAGGAGGCGTTGGCCCGCAATCGCCTGAGCGGCGTGCGCGCGCAACTCGCGAGTACCGAGCAGCGACTCGAGGCGCTCGGCGTGCGCCGCGCGGCGCTCGAGCAGGCGCTCGCCGCACCGGAGCTGTACGCCTCACAGCCGGCCGCCGAGCAGCGGCGCCTCGCCCAGGAGCACCGGCAGGTGCGCGAGGAGATCGAGGCGCTCGAGACGCGCTGGCTCGCACTCAGCGAGACGCTCGAGAGTTCAACTAGAATCAACTGATGCCCCCGGAACCCGCGCTGCCCGATGCGTCGGTCGCACCCGGCGCTGCGGCGCGGCGCCCGCCGCGGCGCGCGCCGCGGCGGCGACGGCGCTTGATCGTGCGGTTGCTGCTCGGCGCGGCCCTGTGCGCGTGGCTCGGCTGCGCCTGGTGGCAGACGCACAAGGCGCTGCCGCCGGGCACCCACGTGGCGGGGCCCTGGAGCGAGCTGCCCGCGAGCGATGTCGATTTCGTAGCTGACATAACCACGGCCGATGCCTACGGCCGGCCGATCCTGAGTCACGCGATCTTCGATGAGATGCTGCGCCTCGCGCGCGCCGCCCAGCATTTCATCGTGATCGACACGCAACTGTTCGCGGCCGAGGAGGCCGCCAGAGGCGGTGCCATGCCGCTGCAGCCGCTCTCGGCGCAGCTGCGCGATGCGCTCATCGCCTGCAGGCAGCGCAGCCCGGGGCTGCACATCCTTTTCATCACCGACCCGCTCAACGAGGGTTACGGCACTGCGCCCGCACGCGATCTGCAAGCGCTGCGCAGTGCCGGCATCGACGTGGTGAGCGTGGATCTCGATCGGCTGCGGGATCCCAACTTTCTGTACTCGAGCCTACGCCGGCTGCTGCTTTCCTGGTGGCGCGCCGCGCCGGGCGAGGGTGGGCTGCCCAATCCGCTCGGCGGCGGCCCGGCGCAGCTGCCCGCAGCGGCCTGGGCTCGTCTGCTCGACCTCAAATCCGACCACCGCAACGTGATGCTCGCCGACGATGCGCACGGGGATCTCGTGGGGCTCATTTCCTCGGACAGCCCGCAGCGCGCGGTGAGCGCCGACTCCACCGTGGGCGTGACGCTGCGCGGGGTGGTGCTCGAGCCGCTGCTCGCAAGCGAGCTTGCGGTCGCACGCTTCTCCGGCTGGCGCGGGGAGCTGCCCAACCGCGGCGCACCGCTCGGGACAGAGAGTCTCGAGCGCGACGGCGCGAGCCCGAGCCTTGCGGAGCCGCGCAGTGGGCAGGCGCTACCCCCGCTCGGGGTGGGCGTCATCGCGGGACGCATCCTGACGGAGGGGGCGATCGGCGATGCGCTTCTCACGCGCATCGGCAGTACCTGGAGGGGCGACACGATAGATGTGGGCGCTCTCTACCTCGCGGACCGTCCTCTCATCGATGCGCTGCTCGCCGCGAGCCGGCGCGGAGTGAGCGTGCGGCTGATCCTCGACCCGAACAAGGAGGCCTTCGGCCGCACGGTATCGGGTGTCCCCAACCGGCCGGCGGCGAGCGAGCTGGTGACCGCGAGCGATGGCGCGATCCGCGTGCGCTGGTATCGCACCCATGGTGAGCGCTTTGCGGCAACGCTCGTGACGATCGCCGATCACGACCGGCTGTGGCTGCTCACGGGCTCCGCCAATCTCACGCGCCGCAGTCTCGAGGACTACGACCTCGATAGCGAAGTCGAGCTGCAGATGCCCCGCAGCTCCGCGCTCGCCCAGCAGGTGAGCCAGTACTTCGAGACGCTCTGGAGTAACCGCGCCCCGCTCGGCATCGAGTACACCACCGAGGTGGGGGTCTACGCGGATGCCTCCCCGGTGAGCTACTGGCGCTACCGCTTGCTGGAAGCGCTCGGGCTATCGCTGTTTTGAAGGCTCTGGCGCGCACGCGCTGCCGTGCTCTCGAGGGCCGTGTTCGAGGCCTGCTGGAAGGCGGCGACCACGGCGCCGAGCCGATCCTCGGTCGCCGCCGCGCTACCCTCGGCGCGGAAGTCCCCGAGCACGGCCCGATCGGCCCGACGCACCAGCGCGCCCTCGAGCAGCACGTGCACGACGGGCGCGCGTGCGCCGTCGCCGTACTCCGCGTCGAAGCGCCGGATGGTGAGCTGCAGCAAATACGGCGCGGGGAACACCCCGCGCGAGCCCTCGAGCGCGCTCCAGTCGCTCGCGGCGCCGAGCGCCTGCACGGTGAGTGCCTCCACGAGGTCGGGCAGCGGCACCGCCCAGCGGCTGCCCGCGTAGTGATTGAGACGCCCGCCGCTCAAGCGCACCACGATCGCATCGGTATCGAGACCCGGCGCTGCAAGTGGATGCAGCACCTGCAACGCCGGCGCCGCCGGTGCAGCGGCGGACGCCGGGCGTGCCTCGGGGTGGCCGGGAGCCGCGGGGGGCGCGGCGAGCACATAGCTCTGTACGGGCGGGGCGGCGCTGCGCAGGCTGCAGGCCGCAAGCGGCACGGCCAGCAGCGCGACCACGGCGCCGCGCAGCACGCGGCTCATCGCGGAATCTCCACGCCACCCTGGCGCGGCTGATAGAGGATCTGAGTCGGATCCTGGCGCAGGCTGCGCGCGAGATCGCGGATCTCGGCGGCGGCATCGCGGGCATCGTGCAGCAGCGGCTGCAGCTCCGGCAGACTGTCGCGCGTGAAGGCGCGCAGGTCCGAGCGATTCTCGGCGATCAGCTGGTTGATCTGCGTCGAGGCGGATGCGAGCCGGTCCGCTACGGTGGCGACGCGCTCCAGGGTCTGGCGCAGCTGCGGAGCGCTGTCGGCGACGATCGAGTGGACGCTGAGCAGGGTCGCGCGCAGCTCCCCCGAGCTGCTCTGCAGGTCGGCCACCAGGTCGCGCACCTGGTGCAGGGTGCCCGGCAGATCGGCGCTGGCGCGCCCCAGATTGCCGAGCGTCTCCGAGATGGAGGCGATGTTGTCGTCGCTCATGACGCGATCGAGCCGCTCGATCGCACCACTTGCGAGCTTCACCATCTCGGGCAGGCCCGCGAGCAGCACGTCGAGATTGGAGCGCGTGGAGCGGATGACCGGATAGCGCTCGCTCGGCACGGCCTCGGCGAGGCGTACGTTGCGCGGGCTCTGCAGCAGATCGATGTAGAGCACGCCGGTGATGCCCTGCATCGACAGCTGCGCCACCGTGCGGTCCGAGATCGGCGCGGTCACATCGATCGCCGCGATCACCTGCACGCGGCTGGCGTTGTGGGGATCGACGTGCAGCGCGATCACGCGACCCACGTCCACGCCCAGATAGCGCACGGCGGCGCCGCGCGTGAGCCCGGCGACGCTGCCATCGAAATAGATCTCGTAGCGTGCGTACTCGCGATGCTCATGAGTGTCCGAGTACCAGTAGACGAAGAGCCCCGCCATCACGACCACGAGCACGACGAAGGCGCCGACGGCCGCGTAGTTCGCCTCACGCTCCATGCGTCATGCCCCCCTGCAGGCGCGCACGCGCCCGCTCGCCGTGAAAGTACTGCTGGATCCAGGGATGCGGGTCGTCGACGATGCGCTCGAGCGTATCGCTCACCATGCGGTGGTCCACGATCACACCCACACGATTGCAGGTCCGGAAGATACTGTCCAGATCGTGGGTGATCATCACCACCGTGAGCCGCAGATGGCGTTGCAGATACAGCAGCAGCTCGTCGAAGGCGGCGGCGCTCAAGGGGTCGAGTCCGGAGGTCGGCTCATCGAGCAGCAGCAGCTGCGGATCGAGCGCGAGCGCGCGGGCGAGTGCGGCACGCTTGATCATGCCTCCGGAGAGCTGCGCGGGGTATTTGGCAGCGGCCTCTCCGGGCAGCCCGACCAGGCGCACCTTGAGCATCGCCAGCTCATCGAGCGCGCTCTGCGGCAGGCGCAGGTGCTCGATCATCGGCAGCTGCACGTTCTGGCGCACGGAGAGCGCCGTAAACAGCGCGCCCTGCTGGAAGGTGACGCCGTAGTCGGCCTTGACGGCGCGCATCTGCCTCGCCGACAGGCGCGTGATGTCGCGACCCTGCAGGCGGACGCTGCCCGCCTGCGGACGCTGCAGGCCGAGGATCGTGCGCAGCAGCACCGACTTGCCCGCGCCCGAGCCCCCGACGATGCCGAAGATCTCGTGCGGGTAGACATCCATGTCGAGGCCCTCGTGCACCACCTGACGGCCGAAGCGATTGACCAGGCCGCGCACCTCGATGACGGGATAGAGCGCCCGCCCCGGCACGGCGCCGGCCCCAGCGGACATCGCCGGCGGGGCGGGCGCGCTCAAATATCGAGCTCCAGGAACAGCACCGCGAACAGCGCATCGGCGAGAATCACCAGGAAGATGGCCTCGACGACCGCGACCGTGGTGAGACGCCCGAGCTCGCGCGAGGAGTCGCGCACCTGCATGCCGCGGTAGGTACCCGCGAGCGAGATCAGCATCCCGAAGACGGGCGCCTTGATGATGCCCACCCAGAAGGTGGTCGCGGCGATCGAGTCGTTGACGCGCGTGAGGTACTGCGACAGTGGAATGTCGAGCAGCACGCGACACAGCAGCGCCCCGCCTGCGAGCCCGATGCCATCGGCGATCACCGTGAGCAGCGGCAGCGCGATCATCAGCGCGAGCATTCGCGGCAGCACCAGCACCTCGTAGGGGTCCACGCCGATCGCCTCGAGTGCATCGACCTCCTCGTTGAGGCGCATGGCGCCGATCTCGGCCGCGAACGCGCTGCCCGAGCGGCCCGCGACGACGATCGCCGTGAGCAGCACGCCGAGCTCGCGCAGCACACCGATCGTGATCAAGTCCACCACGAAGATGAGCGCACCGAAGCGCTGCAGCTCCTGGGCACCGATGTAGGCGATGATGACGCTGATCAGGAACGCGATCAGCGAGATGATCGGAATCGCCGTGATACCGGTCTCGTAGACGTGGCGCGAGACGGAGGTGGGGCGCAGCCGCCGCGGATGCGGCACCACCGCGAGCAGCGTCACGGCCAGGCGCCCGACGAAGCCCAGGCCGCGCAGCGTCTCGCGCCAGCCGCCGACGACGCGCCGGCCGAGCGCCTCGACGGGCTCCTCCACCGCCTCGAGCAGCGCCGTCTCGTGCTCCGGAGGCGGGGGCGGCACTTCGCGCAGCGTCTGCTCGATGAGCCGCAGCTGATCGGGCGCCGCCGGCTGGAACTGCACGCCAATGCCGGCCCCGGTGGCGCGCTCCACGAAGTCGCGCAGCAGCAGGCTGCAGGACAGATCGAGCGCTTGCAGCTGATCGGTGCGGATCAGCACCTCGCGGACGTGGGCGAGGGAGAGCTGGGCGAGCTCTGCGTGAAGGCTTTGGTAGTGAGCGATGCGCCACTCGCCCGTGAGAGCGAGCTGCAGAGTGTCGGCGCTGCGCTGCGCGGTAACAGGCACGGTTGGCTCGAGATCCCCCGATCGCGAGCCTCAGAGTCTAGCGAATCAGCTGTCGTCGCGGTAACGGCGGATGCGGATGGCACCAAGCACGCACAGGGCGCCGAAGGCGACGCCGAGCCACAGGTCGATATTGGCGAAGCCGAGGAACGGGTCGCCCGTGAAGGGTGAGTGCGCGCCCGGGCGCAGGGGCATCGGCCCGTCGTCGTTGAACAGCAGGCCGAGTTCGTGCTCGAAACCGGGCGGCCACAGCCCGTGCAAGCGGTAGTAGAGCAGTCTCGAGACGTAGTGAGTGCCGAGGGCGAAGTGCTCGACGAGCACCAGCACCAGAGGGGGCAGGAGCACCCACAGCTGCACGTTGCGTCGTGCCCACGCGGACATCAGCATCAGGTATCCCGTCAGCGGGGCATACCAGAGGGTGAAGATGATGGTCGTCGCGAGCGTGAAGCCCTGCACCCGCAGCCACGTGCCGGTGTCCCAGAAAGAGAACGGGATCGAGCCGGTAGCGGCGCGGATGCTGAAGATGGCGGACACCACCAGGCTGGTCAGCGCGGCGAGTGCGAACACCCCGAGCGGCACCAGCACCATGGCGATCAGCACCTTCGACAGCACGGTCTTGGCGTCCGAGACGGGCAACGACTTCCAGAACAGGATGCTGCGGTCGCGCCGCTCCGCATACAGACAGTCGGTGGCATAGAACCACAGCACGATGACCATGGTGACGTAGAGGATCATGCCGAAGGCCCACACGGCGACGGCGAAGATCGAGCGCAGCGTCTGCGGCGTGAGCGCTATCTGCGAGCCATCGATGTTGACGCGGCCGAACAACGCCGTGACGATCATCAGCCCTGCCGCGCACAGCGGCCACAACCACAACGAGCGGTGCTCCCAGAACTCCCGCTTCACGAGCGTGAGCATCGGGCGCACGGGGTGCTCAGCCGCCGCGGCGGCCGTCGGGGCATCGAGGGGTGCTCCGCCGCCGGCATCATCGGTCCGCAGATTGGTGTTCATCGGCGGCTCCTTCAGGTGGCGGCCTGCATCTTGGCGACGAAGAGGTCGGCGATGGTCGGAGTGCGCACCTCCCCCAGCTCCGCGAGCTCGCGCCCCGCCCGCCCCTCGAAGAGCATCGCGATGCGACCGAAGACCTCGCGCTCGTAGAAGGGCTTGAGCTCGCGAGCTTTCCCCGCCTGCTCCGGCGTGACGACCAGCTGCACGTAGCGCTCGGGCAGGCTCTCGACGGAGCTCTCGAGCACCACGCGGCCGCGTTGGATGAAGATCACGTCGGTGAGCAGGTTCTCGATCTCCTCGACCTGATGGGTCGTGAGCACGATGGTGCGGTCCTTGTCGAAGTAGTCATTCACCAGCGTGTCGTAGAATTGTCGCCGGTAGAGGAGATCCAGACCGAGCGTCGGCTCATCGAGCACCAGCAGCCGCGCATCGATCGCAAGAATGAGCGCCAGGTGCAGCTGCGTGACCATCCCCTTGGAGAGCTCGCGCACGCGGCTGCGCGGCTTGATGTCCGTCTTCGCCAGAAACTCGCGCGCGCGCGCCGGATCGAAGCGCGGATGCACGCCACCGACGAACTCGAGCGCCTGACTCACGCGCAGCCACTTCGGCAGCACCGCCACGTCGGCGATGAAGCAGACATCGCGCATCAGCCGATCGCGCTCGACGTGCGGGTTGCGGCCGAGCACCGAGAGCTCGCCGGTGAAGCTGGTGAGACCGAGCACCGCCTTCAATGCGGTGGTCTTGCCGGCGCCATTGGGCCCGATGAGCCCGACGATGCGGCCGCTCTCGACGGAGAAGCTCACTGCATCGAGCGCGCGCTGTGTGCCGTAGGATTTGGTGAGGCCGCGGGCCTCAATGATCTTCGTCATGATCCGGTTCCGCTGTGCCCGGCCAGGGCGTCGCCGGGGGCGGCGCGCCGTTGCGCAGCAGCTCGCCCGCGGAGAGTCCCAGCCGTTGGATGGTGGCGTAGATTTTCGGCCACTCCCCGGTGAGAAAGCGCGCGCGCTCGTCCTTCATGAGCGCGCCCCGGGCGCCGGGTGCCACGAACATGCCGCGCCCACGGCGTTTCTCCACGAGGTTCTCGTCGACGAGTTGCTGGTAGCCCTTGAGCACCGTCAGAGGATTCAGGCGGAACTCCGCCGCCACGCTGCGCACGGAGGGCAAGGCATCCCCCTCGCGCAGCACCCCTTCCAGGATCATGGCGACGACCCGGTCTCGCAGTTGCCGGTAGATCGGCAGGCTGTCATCCCACTGCGGGTCCATCGAGGGCTCCGGCATGCTGCGTACAGGCGTGTTAGCCGACTACTGTACCAGAGCAGCTCCCGCGACCCGCGCCGCGGCCAGGCCAGCGACCCGGATCGTCTGCATCGGCGTGGCTGCGTCCGCGGCGTCCGCGGCCTGCGCAACGGGAGCCGGCACCTGCCAGGCGCGCAGGGGCGGGACCGTGGAGGTGGCCTGGATGGCGCCCCACGCGAACAGGGCATTCAGACCCAGCGCAATGGCAGCGCAGGAGAGGTGTGCCCGACGGCGGGCAGTGCTGATGTTAGTGCTCATGTCTGGACTCCTTCGAATTCCCGGCGGCCCATTGCCGCCTTGATATAGTGTTATATATAACTACATCACTAGTTGTGTGTCAAGGCTTTCTTTGCAGAAGCCTCGATCGCGGCGATTCGCCCGGCTTGGCAGGGGCGCGTAGAGTGCCGCCATGTCCTCCGCGGACGACGACGGCGAGCTGATGCTGCGCTACGCGGCCGGCGACATGCGGGCCTTCGCGCTGCTCTACGCCCGCCATCGCGGTCCGCTGTACCGCTATCTCGCGCGCCAGACGCGCGATGCCGAAACGGCGAGCGACCTGTTTCAGGAGGTCTGGAGCCGCGTGATCGCCCATCGCGCGCACTACCAACCCCGGGCGCCTTTTCGCACGTTCCTGTTCCGCATCGCGCACAACTGTTTCATCGATCACCGGCGCCGTGCCGCGCAGCGGCTGCGCGCACCGGAGCCGCTGGGTCCGGACGGCGAGAGTGCGCAAGACCTGCTGCCTGCGCCGGCGGCGGACGCGCCCGATGCGCGCGTCGAGGAGAATGAGCTGCAGCGTCGCTACCGTGCGGCGCTGGCGAGTTTGCCCGGCGCGCAGCGCGATGCATTTCTGCTCTATGAGGAGTCCGGCCTGAGCCTGGCGGAGGTGGCGGCGATCACGGGCGTGGGTGTGGAGACGGCGAAGAGTCGGGTGCGCTACGCGCTCGGGAAACTGCGCGTCGCACTCGCACCGCTGCTGCGCCCCGAGCCAGACAGAGCGGCAACGGCGGCAAGCAGCCTCGCGGCCGAAGGGCCGCTGCTGGCGCAGGAGTCCGAGCCATCGTGAGGGACGAGAATCTCGAGGAGGAACTGCCGCAGCCGCACGACTCGGCGCTGCAGCGGCGCCTCGCGCAGCTCGATCGCCTCGAGCCGCCCGCGGAGCTCGACCAGCTGGTCCTCGCGCGAGCGCGCGAGGCCATTCAGGC
>DATJSR010000153.1:0-7818 GCA_035504015.1 Steroidobacteraceae bacterium | reverse complement strand
AGGGTCTACGAGGGATTCGCCGGCGACACACTCGCCTCGGCGCTGCTCGCCAATGGCGTGCGCATCGTCGCTCGCAGCTTCAAATGGCATCGGCCCCGCGGGCTCCTCGGCAGCGGCGTGGAAGAGCCCAACGCCATCGTGGAGGTGGGCGAGGCGGCGCGGCTCACGCCCAACCTCAAGGCCACTCAGGTCGAGCTCGTCGATGGCCTGCTCGCCCGCAGTGTCAACTGCTGGCCGAGCGCACAGAACGACATCTTCGCTTTCCTCGGCTGGCTCTCGCGCTTCACGCCGGCGGGCTTTTATTACAAGACCTTCCGCTGGCCCAACTGGCATTGGTTCGAGCCCGCGATCCGCCGCGCGGCCGGACTGGGCACCTCACCCACGCTGCCCGACCCGGATCGCTATGCGGAGCAGCACGAGCATTGCGATGTGCTCATCGTCGGTGCCGGACCTGCGGGACTCGCCGCGGCGCTCGCTGCCTCGCGGGCCGGTGCCCGTGTGGTGCTGGCCGAAGAGTGCCCGCTGCTCGGAGGCGCCCTGCGATGGGAGCGGCACTCGATCGATGGCAAGCCTGCCGCCGCATGGGTCGAATCGGCCGAGCGCGAGCTGCGCGCCAACCCTCGCGTCCGCCTCCTCACGCGCACGACCGCATTCGGGTTCTACGATCACAAGCTCGTGGCCCTGCGAGAGCGCCTCGAATCACTCCCCGAGCGGCTCGCAGGGCCTGGCTCACGAGGGCGTGTGCGCGAGCGGCTCTGGCACGTGCGTGCACACGAGGTGGTCCTCGCTGCCGGTGCCATCGAGCGCCCGCTCGTCTTCGCCGGCAACGACGTACCCGGAGTGATGCTCGCGAGCGCTGCGACGAGCTACGCCGTGCAATACGCCGTGAAGCCCGGTGAGCGCGCCGTGATCGCGACCTGTGGGGATTCCGCCTATGCCGCGGCAGAGGCGCTGCGTGCCTGCGGCGTGGAGATCATCGCCATCATCGATACCCGCCCCGAGCCCGGTGAGCTCGCGAGTGCCGCCGAGGCGGCGGACATTCCGGTGCTGGCAGGGCACGCGGTTGCGCGAACGTTCGGCGCGCGTCAGCTGCGCGCGCTGGAGTGCCGAGCCCTCGCCTCAGAGGGCAAAGCCTGGAGGCCCGGGCCGGGTAAGCGCATCGACTGCGACCTGCTCTGTGTCTCCGGCGGATGGACACCCACCGTGCATCTTTACTCGCAGGCAGGCGGCCGGCTGCGCTACGCGCCCGAGCAGGCAGCGCTGCTGCCCGGGGCGATGCCCGCAGGCGTGCGCTGCGCAGGCGCGATGTCGGGCGATTTCGCGCTGCAGGCCTGCCTGCAGGGAGGCTTCGCCATGGGCGAGGCCGCCGCTCACGCGGCCGGCGCCATTCAGGCGCGTGACGGCGCATCGAGCACAGTCCCGCACTCAGCACCGAGCAGCGCCGCCAATACCGCCGGCGTTGCCGCTTTCTGGTCCTCTCCCCCACTCGGTCATCGTCCCGCCTGGGTCGACTTACAGAACGATGTCACACGAGCCGATCTCGAGCTCGCCACGCGCGAGAACCTGCGCTCGGTCGAGCACGTAAAGCGCTACACCACGCTCGGCATGGCCGTCGATCAGGGCAAGACCAGC
The DNA here is from genome assembly GCA_035504015.1 of Steroidobacteraceae bacterium. Classification (GTDB taxonomy): domain Bacteria; phylum Pseudomonadota; class Gammaproteobacteria; order Steroidobacterales; family Steroidobacteraceae; genus JASHUC01. The sequence continues at coordinate 6,186 of DATJSR010000153.1, read as the reverse complement.
AACATGAACGCGCTCGGTATCCTCGCCGAGCTCACGGGTCGGGAGCTGCCCGAGCTCGGCACCACGACCTTTCGCCCCGCCTACGACCCCGTGACGCTCGGCGCCCTCGCCGGCGGACACGTCGGCGCCGCTTATCATCCGCTCAGGCGCACCCCGCTCGACCGCTGGCACGCCGAGCACGGCGCCGTCATGGAGGACTTCGGCGGGTGGCTGCGGCCCGCCTGGTATACGCGCGAGGGCGAGTCCCGGGAGTCTTGCGTGCGCTTTGAGAAGCGCGCCACGCGCTCTGGCGTGAGCCTCTTCGATGGCTCACCTCTTGGCAAGATCGAGGTGCGCGGGCCCGACGCTGCGACCTTCGTCAACCGCATGTACTACAACAATATGCGCACCCTCGCCCCGGGGCAGGTTCGCTATGGCGTCATGCTCAACGAGCACGGCATCGTCATCGACGATGGCGTCTGCCTGCGCCTCGCCGAGGATCATTTCCTCGTGAGCACGACGAGCGGCGGCGCCGCCCGCATCTTCTCGGCCTTCGAGGACTGGCTGCAATGCCAGTGGCCGCAGCTTCGCGTCCTCCTCACCAACGTCACCTCGCAGTGGGGCAACGTCGCCGTCGCCGGCCCGCGGGCACGCGCACTCCTCGAGCGTCTGGGCATGGACATCGATCTGCGGCCCCAGAGCTTCCCTCATCTCAGCGTGCGCGCCGGCACTGTCGAGGGAGTACCGCTGCGGGTGGCACGCGTGGGCTACACCGGTGAGCAGTCCTTCGAGATCAACATCCCGGCCGCCTATTCGCTCGCCCTGTGGCAGAGGCTGCTCGAGCACGGTCGCGATCTCGATGCCGTTCCTATCGGCATCGAAGCGCTGCAGGAGCTGCGCACGGAGAAGGGCTATCTGCACGTCGGTACCGACACCGACGGGCGCACACTGCCGCAGGACATCGGCATGGGAGCGGTCCTGGCCCGCAAGAGCGATGACTTCGTCGGCCGGCGCTCGCTCACGCGTACCGATGCCATGCGCCCCGATCGACTGCACTTCGTCGGCATCGCCTCCGAGGATCCGCAGACGGTGCTCCCCGTCGGCGCCCACATCCTCGCCGATCGCGAGGCCCGCACGGGAAGTCACGGATACGTGACCTCGAGCTGCATGAGCGAGGCGCTCGGCAGAAGCGTCGCGCTCGGCCTCATCGCAGGCGGACAAAGCCGCACCGGCGAGACGATCGCGGTGTATTCGCACGGGAAGGTGTGGCCGGCGAGGATCGTCGCGCCGCAGGCGTACGATCCGAAGGGAGAGCGGCTCCATGCTTGAGCGTCGCCTCCCACTCGCTCAGCTCACCTGCTCGGGCAACTTGCAGCCGGGCGATGACGCAGCGCTGCGGCTCACGGAGATTACGGATCGGGGTCTGCTCCTCCTGCAAGCTCGAGCGGATGATCGGGCGCTGCAGCATGCGCTGCAGCGCCATCTCGGGCTCGCCATTCCCGCACCGCTTGCCGTCGACCTCCGCGACGACCTCGCCATCCTGTGGCTGGCGCCCAAGGAGTGGCTGATCGAGTTGCCGCTGGCTCAAACGGATTCGGCTCGTACGACACTCGAGCACGCGCTCGCCTCAAATCCGACCGGCGCGGCATCGCCAACCAGCGGGGCATCGCTCACCGCCGTCACCGAGATGAGCGACGCCCTTGCAGGCTTCGACCTCGAAGGCACTGGCGCCGCCGAGCGACTGGCCAGTGGCTGCAGCCTCGACACCACGCCGCAGGCCCTATCGCTCGGGCGGGTCGCCCGTACCGTGCTCGCCGACGTTCCCGTCATCCTGCGCCGAATCAACGCCTCGCCCCCGGACCGCTTCCGCTTGTGGGTCGATCGCAGCTTTGCCGAGCACCTGTGGGGCTGGCTCGCCGGGGGCGCCGGCGGATAATCCGAGCGCGACCGCGATGAGGGAGAATCACGATGTCCATCCCGTCCTTTGACGCCAATGCACCGCGCTCGAGCGCGATCGAAGCGCTGCAGCGCACCGGCGGCGTCGTCATCCGCAACCTCGCCCCGCTCGGCCTGGTCGAGGCCGTCATCGATGAATTGCGCCCGGAGTTTGCCAAATTCGCCGAGGCTCAGCGGACCGATTTCAGCGGGCGCAAGACGTTGCGCTGCCACGGGGTCTTGCGTTACGCCCCAAGCGCCGGCGAATTGATCGCTCACCAGGCGGTTCTCGACATCGCCGATGCGATCCTGCTGCCATCGTGTGCCGACTATCAGATCGGTAGCATGACCGGCATCGAGATATTGCCGGGCGAGTCGGAGCAGCAGCTGCACCGCGACGACACGCCCTATCCGATCTGCGTGGCAGGCCTCGAGCTGCAGATCGGCGTGATGTGGGCGCTGACGGACTTTACGGCGGAGAACGGGGCCACCCGCGTCGTACCCGGCAGCCATCGTTTTCTGCGTGCCTGGCACAAGCCCGACTTGTCGCAGGTCGCCTCGGCCGTCATGCCCAGGGGCTCGGCACTCTTTTATCTGGGATCGACCTGGCACGGCGGCGGCGCAAATCGCAGCGAGGCCGCGCGGACGGGGCTCATCAATACCTACAGCCTGGGGTGGTTGCGCCCGGAGAACAACAACGTGCTCGAGGTACCACCACAGGTGGCGACTCGCTACGACGATACGATCCGGCGTCTGCTCGGCTACGCCGCTCACTCCGATGGCCAGGATCGGCTCGGCACGTACCACGGGAGCGATCCCGTGTGGGTCAAGCGGGCACGCAAGGGAACGGATGCCGCCTCACGCGGCCAGGTGCCACCGCCCAGCGACTCCCGCCGGCAGTGAGAATTCGCTGGCGCATTTTCGCGCTGCTCTTCTCGTTCGCGTTGATCGCCTATGTGCAGCAGAAAAGCCTGACGATCGCCGCCGCCCGCATCATGCCCGAGCTGGGCTTGAGTCAGTTGCAGATCGGCTGGCTCGAACAGGCATTCGTTCTGAGCTACACGCTCTTTCAATTGCCCGGGGCCCTCCTGGGGCAGCGGCTGGGCGCGCGGCTCGCCTACACGCTCTTTGGGTTGGTCGCATTCATCGCCACCATCGCAACCCCGCTGGCGCCCGTGGTTCTCGGCGGCAGCGGCTTGTTCGCCGCACTCCTGGCAGCTCAATTTCTGCTGGGACTCGGCCAGGCGGGTCGCTGGCCCGTGGCCGCAGGAGTCTATGCATCGTGGTTTCCGGCGCGCCAATGGCCATTGGTGCAAGGCCTGGCGGCCGCCTCCACCAGCCTCGGAGCTGCCATCGCGGCCCCGCTGATCGCCTCCCTCACCGCCACCGTCGGCTGGCAACGGGCGATCGCGTGGTCCAGCTGTCCGGCATTGATCGTGCTCGCGCTGTGGATCTGGTATGCGCGCGATGTGCCATCGGCCCACCGCAGTGTGACTCGCGAGGAGCTTGCCGAGATCGGCGCTCGAACGAGTGCTCAGGGCAAGACGGCGGCCCGCTCTCGCCACGCGCTGCGCGCCCTTCTCGAGCGCAACCTGCTGCTGCTGACGCTCTCGTACACGATGATGAACTACTGCTTCTTCCTGCTATCGAACTGGTGCTTTCTGTATCTGCTGCAGGAGCGGCATTTCTCCCTCATTCAGAGCGGCTGGCTCGCCATGGCCCCGCCGCTCGCGGCCGCCGCCGGTGCGGCAGTCGGAGGAGCGCTCGCCGCACGGCTTTGCAGACGCCTCGGCATGGGCTGGGGATTCAGAATAGTGCCGCTGTCGGGCCTCGCGGTGGCGGCGTTGCTGCTGATGACGACGCCTCGGCTCTCCAACCCCTACGTTGCCGTTGTGGCGCTGACGCTGTGTTTTGGCTGTCTGGAGCTCACGGAAGGCTCATTCTGGGGAGCAACCACCACCGTGGGTCGCGACAACGCCATGGTGGCGAGCGGTCTGGTGAATGCGGGAGGTCTCATCGGGGGTATCATCGGTATCCCCCTCGTGGCGTATCTTTCCGGACACCATTCCTGGAGCACCGCCTTCACCCTGGGCAGTCTCAGCGCCGCGGCGAGCGCCCTCCTCTGGCTCGGCATCGACGCGTCCGCGTCGACGGCCGGCGCAACCGAGCGCCTGCAGATCGCGGCCTGAGAAAACCATCAGAATAACGGCCAAGCTGGCACCCGCGCCGGAGAACAAGCAATGACGATCTCGCAATCATCCATCGATCAGCTGCGGAACACCGCGATCGATCTGGCGCTGCGCTTCGGCCCCAAGGTCTTCGTCGCGCTGGTGATTCTGTTCGTTGGCATCCTCGTCAGCCGCTGGATGAGCCGCTGGACGGCGCGAGGGCTCGGCCGTCTCGAGCTCGAGCCGCCCGTGCGCCAGCTCCTCTCCCGCGTGGTGTGGCTGCTCTCGTTCGCCCTCTTCCTGATACTCGCGCTCGAGAACCTCGGGGTCGAGCTGCTGCCGCTGATTGCCGGCATCAGCGTCGCCGGCGCGGGGGTCGCACTCGCCACGCAAGGCGTATTGAGCAACCTGGTCGCCGGCCTCTCGATCATCTTCACCAAACCGTTTCGCGTCGGCGAGTACATCTCCATCGTGGGCAAGGAAGGCACCGTTCAGAGCATCACGCTCTTCAGCACCACCCTCGCCCACCCCGACCGCTCACGGATCGTGATCCCCAACCGCAAGATCGTCGGGGAGATCCTGCACAACTACGGCAACCTGCGCCAGGTGGACGTGACCGTCGGGGTAGCGTACGACACCGACATCACCGAGGTGTTCAATGCGGTTCGGCACGTGCTCGGCAGCAACCCGCGAGTGCTGCAGGAGCCCGTGCCGGTGATCTTCACCTCGTTGCTTGGAGACTCATCGGTCAGCGTGGCGGTGCGTCCCTGGGTGAGCGTCGCCGACTACGGCCTGGCGACCGGTGAGATCATCCGTGACATCCTCGAGGTGTTTCGCCAGCGCGGCATCGTCATGCCGTATCCGCACCGGGAGGTTCGCCTCCTCGGCAAGGTCGATGCCGTGGCCGGCTCCCCTCTGGTGGGACAGACCGTAGCGCCGGAGCTCCGCTAGCGCTGCTGTGAGGCCGGTCGCTCGGCCTGCTCGGCCGTCTGATTGAAGCCCTGTGCGTGCAGCGTCGAGCGCATCCAGTCGATCAGCTGCCCGATCGCATCATCCGTCGCCTCGACCAGTCCGCGCACGCCGCCGGCCGCATCCGCCGCGGGCGATGGGCGCTCCACTTCGATCATCCTCTGTCCGAGGATGCTCCCGCCGGAGCCCACGAGAGTCGCCTCGAGCCTGACGATGCAGCGACTCTCGCTGGATGAGGTGAAGTCCTGCTCGAAGCGCTGCAGCCGCACCTCCAGCTGGTACCCCGCTGGGCCGGCACCGAGTCGCGTCGTGGTAAAGCCGGAATTGGCCCCGGCTAGCATCTCGCGCAAGCGCACCGTCAAGAGCTCGGCCGGGGGCGCCGACCACTGGCTGTGTGCGTAGGGCTGTGCGCGCGCCGGCATCTTGTAGTTGAGCCGATAGATGAGGGAGGCGCTGCGCAGCCAGCTCGGAGCACTGACATCGGTGACGGTGATCGGTGCATCGAGCTGCGGGGTGTGCTCAGAGGGCATGGCCACGGAATCGAAGTCATAAAGCGCTGGCGTCTCCCGATGCGTCGCGCAGGCAACGCCGAGGAGCGACACGGCGATGATGCAGGACCGGATCATCGCTGGGCCGTGTCCTGGAAACCCGGCTCACCGGGGCCGGGTGCCGCGGGCGGGCGACCGAAGATCAGGCTCTGGGGTTGATTCTCGAGCTCGTGCAGCACCCCCTGGAGCGCATCGGAGTTGCGCGACAGGCGGTCCGCGAGCGCATCGATGCGCGGCAGCGTGTCGTTCACCAGCTTGCGGTCGACATCGTGTGCCGCCTGACCGGCCATGTTGGCGTTGTTGCGAATGGCATCGAGCATATCGACCCGGGCGCGCACCTGCACCACGAGCCCATCGATGTCTTTCATGGAGGTCTGCACGGTGCCCGTCAGTGCCTCGGCTTGCGCCAGCAGCGTGTTGATGCGCTTTGCCGCGGGTCGCACGTCTCGGGCGATCTGGTTGAACTGCCCGAACAGCATGTCGGCCTCGGCCATGAGCCGGGAGATGTGCCGAGCGTTCTCCGGCGAGATCACGGCGTCGACATGCAGCAGAGTGTCGTTGAGGGTCCGCAGCACCCGGTCCCCGGA
>DATJSR010000152.1:0-2795 GCA_035504015.1 Steroidobacteraceae bacterium | reverse complement strand
CTTCAGGGCCTTGCACCTGACGGGCTACGCGCGCATGGACTTCAGGCTGCGCGCCGACGGCGCACTGTATGCCCTCGAGGCGAACGCCAACCCGAATCTCTCCGCGGCGGAGGACTTCGCACAGTCCGCTCTCACCGCCGGCATGGGCTATCCCGAGGTGCTCAAGCGGATCCTGAGGCTCGGCGCGGATTACCCGGCCGCCTGGCGCGGCGTCGAGGCGTGACGATGAGGATGGTCGCGCCGTGCAAGGAGAACTGTCGCGCCGCCGGGCAGAGGTGGTCTTGACGCTCGAAGCGTTGCGCGCGCAGGCCATCGCGCTGCATCGCGTCGGCGAGTACGCCGAGGCGGAGCGCATCTACACCGAGGTGCTACGCCAGAGCCCGACCGATTTCGATATCCTGCACCGACTGGGTGTCATTGCCTACCAAACAGGCCGGCACGAACGTGCGGTGGAGCTGATCGGCAGGGCGATCGGCCTGGAGGGGCACTCGTCAGCTGCCCACCTGAGTCTCGGTGCCGCGCTGATGGCGCTCGGCCGCTGCTCGGAGGCGCTGGCGAGCTATGAGGCGGTGCTCGCCTTGGAGCCGCAGCAGGCGAGCGCCCTGAGCTCGAGTGCCGCTGCACTTCGCGCACTCGGCCGGTCCGAGGAGGCGCTGGCGCGGGCAAGCGCGGCGCTCGCTCAGCAGCCCACTGCGCAAGCCTACTTTCAGCAGGGCGCGGCGTTGCGGGACATGGGACGCTGCAGCGACGCTCTCACGAGCTTCGATCGGGCGATTGCGCTCGAGCCGAGATACGCCGAGGCTCACGCCAGCCGCGGCATGGCCCTGCAACAGCTGCAACGAAATGCCGAGGCGCTTGCCAGTTTCGACCGTGCGCTCGAGCTGCGGCCGGCCGCTGCGGAGCTCCACAACAACCGGGGCAATGTGCTGCGTCGTTTGCAACGCCTGCCGGAAGCGCTCGCAAGCTTCGACCGCGCAATCGCCCTGCAGCCGCGTTTCGCCATGGGTTACAACAACCGCGGGCTCGTGCTGCAGTCACTGCGCCGGTATGAGGCGGCGACGGCCAGTTACGAGCGCGCGCTCGCGCTGCAACCGGACTATGCCGATGCGCACAGCAACCTCGGCGTGCTGCAATACGAGCTCGGTCAGCCGGCCGCGGCTCTCGCGAGCTGGCGACGTGCGCTTGAGTTGCGGCCCTGCCAGGACGGGATTCACGGCAATCTCTCCAACGCGCTGCGCGATCTCGAGCGCCCCGCAGAGGCGCTGGCGGAGAGTGAGCTCGGTATCCGCGAGGATCCGGCTTCTGCGGTCAACCACTGCAACCGCGCCAATGCCCTGTTCGATCTGGGGCGCTTCCCGGAGGCCCTCGAGAGCTACGACCGCGCGATCGCGCTGGATCCTCGGCACGCGCTGGCGCATTTCAACAAGGGTCTTTGCCTGTTGCTCAGGGGCGAGTTTGCGCAGGGATTGGAGCTGTATGAATGGCGCAAGCGGCTCGGGTCCTACCCGACCCCCGCCGGCGAGGGACGTGCCTGGCTCGGGCGGGAGGACATCGCGGGCAAGACGCTCTTGGTGCACGCCGATCAGGGGCTTGGCGACACTATTCAATTTTGCCGTTATGCCCGGCTGGCCGCGCAGCGTGGAGCTCAGGTGGTGCTCGCCGTGCAGCCGCAGCTGCGCGAGCTGCTCACGGGGCTCGGCCCGGCGATTCGGATCGTTGCGCGCGCCGAACAGCCGCAAGGGTGCGACCTTCACTGCGCCCTGATGAGCTTGCCGCTCGCTTTCGGGACGACCCTCGGCGACATTCCCGCCGCCGTCCCCTATCTTGCCGCGGAGCCGCTCCGGGTCGCGCGCTGGCGCGAGCGGCTCGGCGCAGCGGGCTTGAAGGTCGGCATCGTGTGGCAGGGCAGTCGCAATCGAATCGATGTCGGCAGGTCGCTGTCCCTCGAGCTATTCGCACGACTCGCGACCATTCCCGGTGTGCGCCTGATCAGCCTGCAAAAAGGCGCCACGGCGGAGCAGTTGCGTGCCGCATCGGAGGGTTTGCTGGTCGAGGTTCTCGGGGACGAATTCGACGCAGGCCCACAGGCCTTCCTCGACAGCGCTGCCGTCATGGCTCACCTCGATCTCATCATCACGTGCGACACCGCGCTGGCCCACCTCGCCGGGGCGCTCGGCCGCCCGACCTGGATCGCCGTCAAGCACGTGCCGGACTGGCGCTGGTTCCTTCACCGCACCGACACACCGTGGTACCCGAGCGCGCGCCTTTTCCGTCAGCCGCGGCGCGGCGACTGGGAGAGCGTATTCGCTGCCGTGCAGGCGGAGCTGGCGAGCCTCGCAGCGGCGAGGCAGTAGCCGATTACTTCGAACGTCGAAGCTGCCTCTCAGGCGCCCTCGTTTCCCCCTCCATCGATTCCTCCTCCGAGCACGTGGACCCTCTCGAAGAAGCGCTCGAACTGCGCCACGACGCGCGTGTCCTCGAACAACACGTCATTGCGCTGCGTGATCAGCGCCCGCAGGTCACGTCGCCGGTCTGGATCGGCGGCGAGTCCCACCGCGATGTCGATGTAGGAGTCCTCGCTCGTCGCCACGCAGCCCTCGATGCCCATGGCGCGATACATCGCCTGGGTATGGCGGCTTCGCTGCAGACTGCCGGGTAGTGTGACCACGGCAGCGCCCACCGAGAATGCCTCCAGCGAGGTGTTCATGCCGTTGAAATGCATCGTGTCCAGCACCACATCGGCGACGCTCAGGAGCTGCAGGAAGCCGTCCAGGTTCATGGGAGGCACGAATTGA
>DATJSR010000151.1:0-5561 GCA_035504015.1 Steroidobacteraceae bacterium | reverse complement strand
ACCGAACGCGAGTGGTCTCAAGCGCAGCTTGCGAGCCGCTTGGACGTATCCAGACAGACCGTCAACGCGATCGAGACGGGCAGATACGACCCCAGTTTGCCGCTCGCATTCAGCATCGCGCGGCTGTTCGAGCAGCCGATCGAGGACATTTTCGATCCGGGCCAGCGGCAGCTGCGAGCCCCCGAGCCGAGCCTCGCGCGCGGCCGCGGCAGCGGTCTGCGCAGGCGATCCTGACCGGCTCATTCCGCCGCCAAACCGAGGAACGCGATTCGTGGCAATGAAAGGTCGAACGATCCTGCGCATTTTCGCCCTGACGGTCTGCGCAGCCGTAGTGGCTTGGCAGCACTTCGGTCGACACGGCGGGCACATCCGCAGCAGTCATGCAGGATCCGAGCAGGGGGTAGCCACGATCGCCGCCGTCCCGCCGGTTGCGCCGGCGCCGCCGCGGCATTGGCAGCTCGGTACCCTGAGGCTCACCTCCTGCGAGCTGCCGCATCTCATGAGCGGGGCGACGACGGCGGCGTGGTGCACGCACTTCGATGTGGCCGAGAATCCCGCGCAACCCGGCGGTCGTCACATCACGCTGCATGTGGCGGTGATTCGCAGCGATGCGGGCGTGCCCGATAGGGACATGGTGGTCATGCTGGCGGGCGGCCCCGGCGAGGCGGCCACCGAGGCCTACGCCGACACGGCTTCCTACTCGGGGCTGCTCAAGCACCACCACGTGCTGCTTCTCGACCAGCGCGGCACCGGCGGCTCGAATGCGTTGAGCTGCAGGAGGACGGCCAAGGCACTGCCCGCTCAGGGGACCAATCGCGACATGCCCACGGCGGAGGAAATCCGCAACAACGTCGCCACGTGTCTCGCCGAGGTGCAGGAGCGGGCCGATCCGCGCTACTACACCACGACCCTCGCGGTGGGCGATCTCGAGAAAGTGCGTCTGGCACTTGGTGCACCGCGCTTTGACTTGATCGGTGGCTCCTACGGCACACGCGTGGCGCAGCAGTATCTGATGCGCCATCCGGACGCGGTGCGCAGTGTCGTGCTCGACTCGCCCGCGCCCAACCAGCTGATCCTGGGGGAGGGATTCGCCTCCAACCTGGAGTCGGCGCTGAAGCGCGACTTCGCCGACTGTGTCGCCGCACCGGCCTGCAAGAGAGCCTTCGGCGATCCGATGAGCACCCTCTACAGGCTGCGCGATGCGCTGCGCGCGAATCCGCACGAGGTGAGCTTTCGCGACCCGCGCACTTTCCAGAGCGTCTCGCGCCGGCTGACCCCGAGCTTGCTGGCCGTGGTGGTGCGCCTCTTCGCCTATGAGCCGGAGACGGTTGCGTTGCTGCCCCTGTCGATCGATGCCGCCGCCCGCGGAGATGTCGCCCCGCTGCTCGGCCAGGAGCGGCTGCTGGATGCCGATCTCGCCGGGGACCTGAATCGCGGCATGGGCATGAGCGTCATCTGCAGCGAGGATGCGGACCAGCTGCACGAGCTGCCGCAGGATGCCGACACCCTACTCGGCAATCTGCTCGTCGAGCAGATCAAGGCCGAGTGCAACGTCTGGCCGCACGGCGCGATGCCCGCTGATTTTCATGCGCCACTTCGCAGCGACAAGCCCATCCTCATCCTCTCGGGCGCGCGCGATCCGGTTACCCCGCCGCAGTATGGCGCGGAGATCATGCAGGGGCTCAGCAACGCACGGCATCTGGTGCTCGAGGGTCAGGGCCACGCAGTCTCGATCCGCGGCTGCATGCCGAAGCTCATCGAGCAGTTCGTCGACGATCCGGACCCGAAGCGTCTCGACGCCGGCTGTCTGGAGCGTCTCGGGCCGACGCCGGCGTTCATCGACTTCAACGGAGCGGCGCCATGATCCAAGTGGAGAACCTGCACAAGTCATTCGGCGAGATCCGCGCGGTCGACGGTGTCAGCTTCGTGGCGCACGACGGACAAATCACCGGGCTGCTTGGGCCGAACGGTGCGGGCAAGACCACGACCTTGCGCATGCTGTATACGTTGATGCGACCGGACACGGGGCGGGTCGTGGTCGATGGCATCGACGCCGGCGCCGATCCGCTGGCAGTGCGCAGGCGGCTCGGCGTGCTACCGGATGCGCGCGGCCTGTACAAGCGCCTGACCGCACGCGAGAACATCGACTACTTCGCGCGGCTGCAGGGCGTGCCGGCGCAGCAGAGCGCGCAGCGTCGCGAGACGCTGATCCAGGTGCTCGAGATGAAGGATTTCGCCGACCGCCAGGCCGAGGGCTTCTCGCAGGGACAGCGCGTCAAGACCGCGATCGCGCGTGCGCTGGTCCACGATCCGAAAAACGTGATCCTCGATGAGCCGACCAACGGTCTCGATGTCATGGCCACTCGGCGCATGCGCCAGTTCATGCGCGACCTGCGCGCCGAAGGGCGCTGCGTGCTGTTCTCGAGCCACATCATGCAGGAGGTTGCGCAGCTGTGCGACCGTATCGTCGTCATTGCCAAGGGTCGCGTGGTGGCCGATGAATCTCCGGATGCACTGCGCGTGCAGACCGGGGAGTCCAACCTCGAGGAGGCGTTCGTGAAGATCATCGGCAGCGGCGAGGGCCTGGCGGCATGAATAGCTCGATCACCGTGTTTCTCAAGGAGGTGCGCGAGAACCTGCGCGACAAGCGCACGCTCATCAATGCCCTGGTCACCGGGCCCCTGATCGGCCCGCTGATCCTCATCATGCTGATGAACATCCTCATCTCGCGCGAGCTCAATCAGGCCGATGCGCCCCTTGCGCTGCCGGTCATCGGCGCGAGCAACGCGCCGAATCTCGTCGCGGCGCTGCACCAGCAGGGACTCGATCCGCAGCCACCCGTCGCCGACCCGATTGCAGCGGTGCGCAACCGTGACGCCGCAGCCGTGCTGCGCATTCCCGCCGGCTTCGGTGCGGCCTGGGAGAAGGGTGACCCCGCACAGGTCGAGCTGTACTACGATTCCTCCCGCCGCGATGCGCAGCAGCCGCTGAATCGCTTGAGGGGCATGCTCGATGGCTACTCGCGCCGCAGCGGAGCTCTGCGCCTCATCGCGCGCGGCCTCTCGCCCGCATTGGCCAGTCCTGTCGTCGTCGACGCGCGTGACCAGTCCACGCCGCGCTCGCGCGCCGGCGCGTTGTTCGCGATGTTGCCGTATTTCTTCGTGCTGACGGTGTTCATCGGCGGCATGTACCTCGCCATCGACCTCACGGCCGGCGAGCGCGAGCGCCAATCGATCGAGCCGCTGTTCGTCAATCCGGTGGCGCCCTGGCGCATTCTGCTCGGCAAGATCGCTGCCATCTGTGTCTTCTCGGTGACCAGCCTGCTGATCTGTGCAACGGCGTTCATCATCGCCGGGCACTTCATCCCCACCGAGAGGCTCGGCATGGACCTCGGCCTCGGGCCTGCCTTTGCCTTGAAGGTGCTGGTACTGATGCTGCCGCTGGTGCTGCTCGTGGCCGCGCTGCAGACGTTCGTATCGGCCTTCTCCAAGAGCTACCGGGAGGCGCAGACCTATCTCGGGATACTCATGCTGGTGCCGGTGCTGCCCTCCGTTCTGCTGAGCGTGATGCCCGTGAAGACGGCCGCGTGGATGTACGCCGTTCCGCTACTGAGCCAGCAGGTCGGCATCACGGAGTTGCTGCTCGGCGGCACGGTGACCGCGGCGCAGGTGCTCACGTGTCTGCTTTGCGGCTTCGCCGTGGCAGCGCTCATGCTGGCGCTCACGACCCGGGTGTACGGCTCCGAGCGTCTGGCCATCTCCGCTTAGGCCTCACGGCCGCGTCGCCGGGTCCCAATGCTCATCCGCCTTGCCGTCGACGAAGCGCCACATGTCGAACCAGGTCGTGGTGTAGCTCTTGCTGGGGTCGCTCGCGTTCTTGTGCTCGCGGGGGTAGGCCACCACGACCATGTCGCCCTGGGCGAGCACCGAGACGATCTTGGTATGCATCTTCGCCGGGATCGGCTTGGGTTCGGCTTTTCTGACCTTGGTGAAGTAGTACACCACGCCCGCGCGGCCGGATGCCGCATTGGGATTGTGCTGTATGTAGCGCGCGGTGAGATAACGGTCGGCCAGCTCCCAGTGCGCCGATTCGATGAGGTCTTTGACGATGTGGTAGGCCGCTTGCAGGTTGGTGTTGAGCTGCGGATCGGTGCTGTGGAACAGCGCGTCGGGATCCGCCGCTCCGACCACCGGCTCCTGCGCAGGCACCTGCGCGGCACCGATGACGAGTGCGGCAAGGATCGAAGCGAGAACGGTGCGCTTCATGATGAGTCCCCTCTTGGTGTTATCGGGCGTACTCGGGGATAGTACGGAGATCGCTGGTGGCTACGCAACGCACGCCCGGCCCCCGCCCAACCGGCGCCATTTACAATTGCGTGAGCGGCGCCTAATCTGCGCTCCACAAACGCCGCCACGCGGAAGTGGCGGGACACAAAAAAGGCCAGCGGAGGACTCCATGAAGTACGCCGTGTGGTTCTTGCGTCTGGTGTTCGGCGCGTGGATGGTTCCGGCGGGGCTGAACCACTTCTACCCCCTGTTCCCGCAGCCAATGGGCACGAAGCCCCTGAGCCACGAGCTGATCGTAGCGCTGCTGGACAGTCATCTCTTCGACATCGTCAAGGCGGTGGAGCTGGTCGCCGGGGTGTGCGTACTGACGGGGCTCTACACCCCACTGGCGCTCATCATCTGCATGCCGGTGTCGTTCTGCGTGTTCTACTGGGACACACCGCTCGAGGGGTGGGGCTCGCGCGCCTCGCTGTTCGGAGAGGCGGTACTCGCGTGCAATTGCCTGCTGTGCATCGCCTACGTGAAGAGCTACCGCTCGATGTTCGCCCTGCGCGCCAGGCCTTGGATCTTCGGCATCCCCGATGCGCCGCGCCCCCGGCCGGCGGAGGCCGGACGATGAAGGGCCTGGTTGTCGCGGCTCGTCTGGTGTTCGGCGCCTGGATGCTGGTCAACGGCGGCAACCACTTCTTCGCTGCGCTCTATGCCGAGCCGCTTGGGCGCGAGCCCCTGGCCGCCCAGCTGATGGCGGCCCTCGTTCACAGCAGGCTGTTCGACGTGGCGATGGGCATCGAGCTGCTGACCGGAGCGCTGATACTCGCCGGCCTCCTCGTTCCGGTGGCGCTGTGCATCGTGATGCCAATCTGCGTCTGCGCGCTCTATTGGGCAGTCATCCTGGAGCACCGGCCCCTCGGCGCCGCCTTGGCGCTCGGCGCCTTCGGCCTCAACGCGCTATTGATGTTGGCCTATGTCGATTACTACCGGGATGTGCTGCGGCGGCATGCTCCGACACTCTTTGAGCGTGAGGCACGCGGTGCGAGCTATGAGGACCTGTTCGCGCACCCCAAAGGCCGCACCTCGCGGGGCGCTTTCCTCGGGGCGCTCATCCCGCTGCTGGCTGCGGCGGCGCTCTACTTCTTCCTGGTCAAGGGCCGCAATGGCGAGTGGGTGCTCGTGACGCTGCTGTTTCCCGCCACGGTGCTGCACGCGCGGCGCCTGCACGACATGGGGCACACCGCCTGGCTGCTGCTCATCCCCACCGCGCTCAACGTCACGGCC
>DATJSR010000150.1:0-3281 GCA_035504015.1 Steroidobacteraceae bacterium | reverse complement strand
ACCCTCGAAGATGACGGCGGTGCGCTGGCCGCGCTCGCTCAGGTGCACATCGAGGCAGTTGTACGAGACGTTGAGCTCACCATCGCTGAACCAGCGATAGTTCGGCGCGCGCGAGTCATCGAGTGTGACGGAGAAAGGCTTGTGCCAACGCAGCTCGCGGCGCGCGAGATCGGCCCAGAAGCCGAGCGGTTCGGCGGCCGCGCGCCGGCGCAGCTCCTCGAGCTCTGCGCGCTTCAGGCGCGCCTCGGCGACGAACTCCGCTGGCGGTGGGAAAACCCGCTCTTCGAGCAAAATGGAGCGAATGTCCTGACTTGGCTTGCCCATGTTCGGCTCAGTGCCCCGACCCGCGCCCAGGGGTGCGTACGGTAGCATCCCCAGGCATGCTGCGCCGACGCACAATTCCGCGCAGCGCGCACGGCGGGCTCGCGCAAGTTGAGCTATATGTGCATCCGGGGCTGCGGCAGCTAGCGACCGTCGCCCGCAACCGAACGCGCCAGGGACTGCCAGATCGTGCATCACAAACGCCGCGGGACGACCATCGCGCTGCTCACGGCGACCGCGTTGCTGCAAGCCGCGTGCGCGCCCGGGCCTGCGGTGCTGGAGCAGAGCCTGCCTGGCCGGTGTGCATGGCTCGGTGGTGTGCGGCAGGAGCTGCGCCTACCGCTCGAGGTGACACGGCCTGGGTTGCTGCGCATCGAGGTCCGCGAGCGCGGCATCACGGCCGCGGCGGCCTTGGAGCTTACCGCGCGGGTCGATGCGTCCGCTGGCAGCATGGCGGGCCGCACCACGCTGCGCTCTGCCACGGCCGCCTCCCCCGTCGAGCGCTTCGGCACCCTCACGCTCGTGGGCGAAAGCAGCGGCTCGGCTGCGGCCACGGTGCACGTCTGGTCACGCGATTCCGCGGCGATCGTCGCGCAGGTCTGTGTCGCCGCGCAGCTGCTGCGCCCCGACAGCGCGACCGCGCGCACCGCGCGCCTGCAAGCACAGGCGGACGCGCGCGCGCAGGCACGCGACTGGCAGGGCGCGTTCGAGGCGGAACGGGCGGCGGCGCGGTTTGCGGCAACCTCCTCCGAGGCGGCCACCGCACGGCACACCATGGCGCAGCTCGAGTACGGAGCTCTGGACCGCAAGGCAGACAGCATTCCGGTGATCTCCGCATCGCTCGCCGAGGATGCCCAGACGGACAGGACCGTCACGGGGGCGCGTCTCGAGCTCCTCGCCAAGGCGCTCGCCGAGCGGACCACGCTGCGCGAGGTACCCGTTGCGCGCGTGCGGGCGCTGACCGCGGCGGCGGCGGCACGCTTCGCCACGGACCCCCTTGCCCGACGTGAGCTGCCGCGCCTCACCACGCTGCAGAGTTTCTTGGAATACCGCCTCGGCGATGTGGATGCGGCCTATCGGCTCTCCTCGCGCGCCGCCGACCAGTGTCGGAGCCTGGGCGATGGCGAGTGCTTCGCGCGTGCCCGCCAGAACATGGCGGCGATCGCCGAGCAGCGACAGAACTTCCCGGCTGCGCTCGCTTTCTACCGCGAGGCCCTGGGCGCCATCGATCCGAGCCGTTACCCGCAGCTCGCGGCCAACATCTTCGACAATCTCGGACGCCTGGAAGATCTCGCCGGGCTCTACAGCAACAGCGAGCAGGCCCAGCGTCGAGCCTTGCAAGGCTATGTCGCGATGGGACGCTGCGAGGGGGTGCGCCGTAGCGCCGCCAGACTGGGCAGCATGTTGATGGACGTGGGCAGCCTCGCCGACGCGGCCGGCTATCTGGTGCCGATCGTGAGCCAGAGCTGCGACACCCTGCTGCATGAGCTCGCCGCCGCTGACGCCTCCTCTGTCCCGGCGCTCGATCTGGCGGTGAGTGCCTCGGGTCCGCGCTCGCTACGCCCGCGGCTTGCGGATCCCTCGGCGGCTTGTCGGCGGGAGCAGCACCTGGAGGATCTCTCGTTCGAGAGCAATCGCGCCGTCTTTCGCGCCCTGCTCAGCCTCAGCCAGATCGCCGCCCTCGAGGGTCGGCTGACGGGGGCCACGGCGTGCCTGCAGGCGGCGCGCGGCTATGCTGTCGATGCACCGATGCGTGGGGAGCTCGCACACGCGCGCGGCCTGCTGCTGCTGCAGCTGCAGCAGCCGCGCGCCGCTCGCGAAGAATTCTCTACGGCGCTTCAACTGTCGCTCTCGAGCGAGCTCGAGGGCAGCACCGAGCTCGGGCTCGCACGTGCCGCACTGATGTTGAAGGATGCCGGCGAGGCGCGCCTGCATGCTTACCGTGCACTGGAGCTGGGGTGCAGGCGAGCAGACGTGAGCGAGATCGCCAGCGCGCTGCAAGCGCTCGCGGCCGTCGAGTCCCTGAGCGCGGACCATGCCGGGGCCACACAGACGCTGCGGATGGCGCTCGGCCTGATCGAGCAGGTACCCCTCGAAGGACTCGATGCGGAGCGCCGAGCACTGTATCTGTCGACCCAGCATGAGCTCTTCGCCGACCTGACGGATCAGCTCGCCGCCGAGGCTCTGGGGTCGCAGGCGAGCTCGGAGGCGCTATGGCGAGCCTTCGGCTCCGCCGAGGAAGGCCATGCGCGCAGCCTGCGCTTCGCGTTGCGCCAAGCCTCTCAAGAGCAGCTAGTCGCTGGCTCCGCGCTGCTCAAGGCAGCGCGCGCTCCGGCACGCAACGACTCGGGGCGCTATGAGCAGCTCATGCAGACGCTGGCAGGCCTGCGGCCGGGGGACTCGCCGGCGGGCGCCGCGCGGCTGCTCGAGGCGCTCAAGCTGCTGCAAGGAACGGCATCGCTCCAGAGTGGCCTCGACCGCGCAGCGCTCGAGGCACAGCTCCAGCGTCTCGGGGCGGTTCTCGTCGAATATGCCGCAGGCGTGCACGATCTGTACGCCTTCGTAGCCGACGGGCACGGGCTGCGGCTGCTGCGACTGGGTGATCGGGAGCGAATTGCTGCCTCGGCGGCCCAGCTGGGTGAGGCGCTGCGCGCCAACCAGACCGAGGCGGCGGCAATCGCCCCTGCGGCGCGCGCACTCGCGGACCAAGTGCTGGTGCCGTTGCAGCCCTATCTCGATCGCAAGCGCGTGATTCTCGTGCCGGACGATGCCCTGCATACCATTCCGTTCGCCCTCCTGCCCTGGAGATCCCCCGGGGTCATGGAGTTGCTCGTGCAGCACGTGCAGCTCTCGATGCTGCCGGCGGCCAGCATGCTCAGCGACTCACAGCCGCCGGCATCGACGGGGCAGCGCTTCGTGTTGCTCGGGGACCCGGTATTCAGGCGCCTTCAGTGGGAGCG
>DATJSR010000149.1:0-7370 GCA_035504015.1 Steroidobacteraceae bacterium | reverse complement strand
CGGGCGATCCTATCCCCGCTCCCAAGGGCAAGGACGGCAAGGCCGTCAAGGGCGGGCGGCGCGTATACCGGCCGCTGAAGACGATGGAGAAGCTCACGACGGAGGAGGTTGCACGGATCGTCCAGGAGCATTCCAACGCCTTTCCGGCACAGCTCACCACCGGCGGAGCCGCCGGTATGAGCGCGAATGCGCTGCCCGCCAACGATTTCCTGGCGGGCAAGCGCTTCACGCTGCGCTATGACCACGGGCCGGTGATGCGTTACCGGGTGGACAGCCCCGATGTGCTCAACTGGGGCATGGGCGAGGACAGCGACGCCTGGGTCAAGGCACGATACCAAGCCTTCGAGGCGGCGCCGGGGCTCTTCCTCTTCGGCCACCTGCTGGAGGGCGCACCCAACCACGACGGGCACATCATCGCCGCGGATTTTCACCACGGACTCGTCACCTGCTTCAACGGCTTTCTGAATACACCGTATTTCGCCAACGAGGCGGGGGCACGCACGCTCTTCGGCGTGCTGGAGATGGACGGTGTTCAGCCGCCCTTATACCGCCGCCACAGCCGAACCACCGAGATGCTGGGGCGCTGCATCACCTACAGCTATGCCCCCGGGCTTACGTCGATGCATCTGTACTCCACGCCCAACACGGTGTCCTGGATCATCTTCACGCCCGACGGACACGGCGGCATGGAATGGAGCGGACCCGGCGATTTCGTCAAGATCCGCGACGGCATCTATTTCATGTACTGGCTCGAGGAGGCTTGCAACGGCACGCTCGGCACGATCCTCCTCAACTTGAACATCATGCACGACGCCGGCATCGGCTATCACTGCGGCTCGCACGGACTCAACATGAGCCAGATCGGCGCGGTGGTGCGGCACGCGGGCAAGTTCGACGTCGACAAGTACTTCCAGATCAGGACCTGAGAGGCAGGCCATGAAAGGTACCCGCACTGCCAGCCGCCGCGCCTTTCTCAAAGGTGGTGCGCTTCTCGCGGCGCCCGTTGCCGTTGCTGCCGCTGGCCCCATCGCCACCGTCGGGTGCCAGGACGACGGCACCCGCGTGCGTCTCAAACAGCTCGAGGATGAAGCGGCGATCCACGAGTTGCATCACAGCTGGGTGCGGCAGGTCAATGCGGGGGACCGGCGCGTGCTCTCCGACGACACGGTTCGCCGCATCAGCGTGGATCATGCCGGTGCACCGGAGCGCATCGATATCGCCGCCAACGGAGAAAGTGCCGTCGGATATTTCGATCATACCGTTGAGACCGAAACGCCGCTTGCGAAGGACTGCACGCTGGCGCAGATGGCGCATGCGCAGGGAAGCGGAGTCCTGCGCCGCAGCGAGCGGCGACTGCTCACGGTCGATTACACCAAGTGCGGCAGCGCGTGGAAGATCGCAAAAGTCACGCTGAGGCCGCTCTAGCGCGCAGCGCGGGCGACTTCAGCTGGCCGGCTTCGGGAGCAGGGTGGCGCTGGCGGTAGTGTGCCGGCCCATCCTTGGACGGTGCGCGAATTGCAGCAGCCGATCCTGCGCACGCTTCAGCAGCATATCTGCCACTTGAGCGCGTGCCTCTTCGCGGCTCGTACCCGAGGGGAACTCAAAGATTTCGGCATGATCGAATGGGTTCGCGAACTTCACGGTCTGGCTGACGCTCGCCACGCTTGGCGCCGGCGGCACGTAGATCGTGCCGGAGCGCATCGTCGCAGCAGCCCGCGGTGGTGCAGGATCGATTACGAGCGCCCGGTGCAGGGTTCCGGCCACCAAGCCTCCGGTCAGCAACACCGCGAAGCCCGGTAGTGCCCACTGCAAGAGTTGGCGCGAGCGCCACAGCGGACGCCGTTCGTTCGCAGTCGTCGACGGCCCCGAACGGGGGGTGAGGGGCGCGGCGTTGGCGGGATAAGAAGCAAGCAACGACGGGCGCTCGTCGCCGCCAGATTGCACGATATCCCGGAGTGCCTCGGGCCCGAGATCCACCCCCACCTCGCCGGAGGTACGGTATCGTCCCACGATCGGCGCAGGCCCGCTGCCTCGAGCATGAGGATCGGGCGCATTACGTTCAATGCTGCTGGACATGAGCTGCCGTCAACCCGCGATGGCTGGAATCTCCCTGGATGTAGATGATGGCGCAGAAGTGCGACATCGCGGGCTCGGGGAAACATAACTCGCCGACAAGTCGGATGAACTGCGACCTGCGTAAAGCGCTCGCAGTGTCGGAATGGGTATGTCGCCTCTGTCGCCGCGCGGGCGGCGCGGAGGCAGGGGCAAATGCCCAGGGCACGTATCACGCGGCGCCGGGTCGGATGTTTGCGTTGAGACGAAACAAGTTGGTCGGATCGTATCGCCGCTTGAGCTGGCGCAGGCGCTGAAGATTGCCCGCATAGTTCGCCTCGACGATCGCCGGAGGATCGTCGTTCATCGTGTTCACGTACATGCCGTGCGTGAAAGGCTGCAGCGACTTCCAGTAGCGATCGACGTAGCGACGGTGTGCTGTGGCATCGCTGCCTGCCAGCCAGTCGGTCACCAGCATCATGTTGTGGCTGGCCTGGCGATGGGGGAACGCGGTCGCCGACGAATCGATCTTGCCGATCGCACCGCCACCCTGCTGAAAAAAGATCTCGGTCCGACGCTCGGGATCAGGCTCGAATCCCGCCACCAGCGCCGCAGTCAGGCCCGCGTCGAGTCTGTCGATCAATCCGGACATCGCGTACTCGCTGCGCACGCGAGGGTCGGTGCTGTCCGTGCCTCGCTGGACTGCGACGTAGTCGCGCGCCTCGATGGTATCGGCGAGCGGAGTGCCGAGCTTGCGTATCGGCGCGAGTGCCTGCTCGGCCCGCTCCGCGGGTCCGGAGTAGCACACCGAGATCACGAACACGGTGTCCTTTCCTGGCGATGCGCTCACGATCCCGTCCATGTAGAGCTCCGCGGGCGCATGCGCGCTGATATCACCGTACGCGAGCAGCAGCTCGCGTAGTCGAGAAATGGGGAACACCACATTGCCGCTCACGACCTGACGCTGCATGGGATGCAGCGCGAACTCGAACGAGGTCACCACGCCGAAGTTGCCACCCCCGCCCCGCACGCCCCAGAACAGCTCCGGGTTCTCGGTGGCACTCGCGTGCCGGTATTCACCGTCCGCGGTGACGATGTCCACCGCCGTGACGTTATCGAGCGCGAGCCCGAAGCGGCGGGCGAGCCGTCCGAACCCGCCACCGAGTGTGAGGCCGCCGACGCCGGTGTGCGAGACGGTGCCGGCGGTGGTGACCAGTCCGCAGGCCATGGCCTCGTGGTCGAGGTCGCCGAGCAAGCTGCCGCCGGCCACGTAGGCGAGGTGCGCGGCCGGATCGACTCGCACGCCACGGACTCGCGCGAGGTCGATTTGCATCCCACCGTTACAGGTCGATTGTCCGGTCTGGCTGTGGCCGCCGCACTTGACCGCGAGCAGCAGCGAGTGCTCGCGGGCGAAGGTGACGGCGGTGCGCACATCGGCAGCGCCGCTTGGCTGCACGATGAGTGCAGGATGGCGGTCGATCGACCGGTCCTCCACACGCCGGGACAGCTCGTAGCCGGCATCACCGGCCAGATAGAGCGGCCCGCGCAGGCTCCTCTGCAACGCCTGCAGGTCGCTGCGCGTGAGCGTGGTCGCAACACCGCCACCGGTAACGGCCGGTATCTGCGCCGGAAGCTGCGGTGTCGAGCTCGTATCGGCTGCGAGCACGACTCGCGCCGGAAGCGATAGGGCGACCGACGCCGCGATGGATGAGCCCAGGAACTCACGTCGGCGCATGCTGGTTCCTTGGGATGATCATGGCATCTCACCCCGGTGTAATGTTCCGGGTCGTGACTCGGTCTCTTATACACCAGTCCCACGGGCCCGAGGATCATCATGCGCTCGAAACTCAACCGATGGACATCCGCCACCGCCTCAGTGCTCGCCTTGATGCTGAGCCAGTGGGCCTGCGCCCAGCTTGCGCCCAGTGCACAAGCCGCCCGACCGCTCCAGGTCGGCAACCGTGCCCCGGACTTCACCGCTCGCCGCGCGGACGGCAGTCGGTATGAGTTTTCCGCCGCCCACCTGGGCCAGCCCTATGTCCTCATCTTCTATCGCGGGGGCTGGTGCCCTTACTGCAACTTGCAGCTTGCGGATCTTCATCTGGTCGAGCCTCGATTGCGCAAGGCCGGCTTCGGGGTGATATTCCTCAGCACCGATCGGCCGGCGCTCCTGTACTCGAGCCTCAAGGAATCGGACATCGACTACACCTTGCTGTCGGACCCGGAGCTCCAGGCTGCGCAGGCCTTTCACATCGCCTTTCATCTGGATGATCAGCAGTATGCGGACCAGCTCAAGTGGGGCGTCGATCTGGAGCAGACGACGGGCACCAAGGCACACGCGTTGCCGGTGCCCTCGGTATTCATCGTGGATGCGTCCGGGATCATTCGCTTCGTGTATTCCAACCCGGACTTTCGGGTCCGCCTGAAGGCACAGGAGCTGTGGAGGGCGGCTTTACCGTTCGCTCCACGGCCGCGGGTCGACTAAAATCGCAGCGACAGCGGGCGAGCCAGAGATCGGTGGGGTCGATGTCCTGAGGTGCTTCGGTGCTCGAGCTTTATCATCACGGCTCTTCTGCCTGCGCGGCAAAGGTAAGGTTCGCTCTCGCTGAAAAGCAGCTCACCTGGCAGGGTCACTATGTGGATATCCTCGCCGGGGAGCAGTTCAAGCCGGAATTCCTGGCGATCAATCCGAAGGCCGTGGTGCCCGTGCTGGTGCACGATGGGGAGATCGTTCGCGAGTCCACGGTGATCTGCGAATACCTCGAGGAGTGCTTCCCGCAGCATCGCATCTATCCCTCCTCTCCACTCGAGCGTGCGCAGGTGCGAATCTGGACGAAGGCCGTGGACGAGGAGCTGCATCCGGCATGCTCGGCGATCACCTATGTCGTCTCACACCGCCACACGATCCTGCGCGCCGGAGCGGGCAGCTACGAGGAGTTTCTCAGTAAGGGCGCAAGTGAAGGCGTTGCAGCGCGCGCGCTCAAATGGCAATACATTCAGCAGGGCTTGGGCGCGCCCGGCGTCGCCGACAAGATTCGCCTCTACGACGCCTATCTACACCGCATGGAGGAGGCTCTGCAGGCACGGGATTGGCTCGTGGGCCACGCCTTTTCGATGGCGGACATCGCCATGACGCCCTACGTCAATCGGCTCGCTGCGCTCGCCATGCACGGTATGTGGAGCGGGGGGCGGCTGCCGCGCGTGCAGAGGTGGTTCGAGCGCATGCGCGAGCGAGCCGCCTTTTATTCGGGCTTTATCGAGTGGATGCCGCGGGAGCTTGCCGAGGAGATGTACGCGAATGGCGAGCGCTCCTGGGGGGACATCAAGGCGCTGCTCCCGGAGGGGTGATAATCACCGTAGACTTGCCGTAGCTTGAGTACGAGAAACCAGGATGTACTGCCCACCGCTCTTTCGTGAGGACCGGCTCGAGAATCTGCACGCACTCATTCGAAGCCATCCGCTCGGTCTGCTGATCTCCTGCGGTCCCAGCGGACCGACGGCGAATCTGGTGCCCTTCGTGCTGCAGACAGGCGCTGGCGAGCGTGGAGTGCTGCAGGCGCACATCGCGCGTGCCAATCCCCAGTGGCGAGGGCTCGAGGAACAGGCCGTGCTCGTGGTGTTCCGCGGTCCCGACGCCTATGTCAGCCCGTCCCTGTACGCAACCAAGCAAGAGACCGGCAAGGTAGTGCCGACGTGGAACTATGCGATGGTTCAGGCTCGAGGCAGGGTGAAGCTGCGAGAAGAGAGCGACTGGCTGACGAAGCAGTTGACGGCACTCACGAGTGGCAGAGAGTCCCAGCGCCTTCATCCCTGGGCCATCACCGATGCCCCGCCCGACTATATCGAATCGCAGATGAAGCACATCATCGGCATCGAGATCGAGATCGCAGCACTCGAGGGCAAGTGGAAAGTGAGCCAGAATCAGCCCGAGGCCAATCGACGCTCCGTCGCCGCCGAATTCAGCCTCGATGAGCGCACGCGCGAGATGGCCGAGCTCGTACGGCTCTACGGCAAGCTCGACTAGCGGCGCTCCTCAGCAGTCCGCCTCGGGTACCACGGTGAGGGATTGCGCCCCGCCTCGGCGCAGCAGTCGCAGCGGTATCTGCCGACCGGCCCGCTCGGCCGTCAGCAGTCGATGCAGGGCGTCGACGCCGGTGATCGGCTCGCCATCGAGATCCAGGAGCAGGTCGCCGCGGGCGATTCCGGCCCGCTCGGCGGGCCCTCCCGAGAGCACCTCGGAGACCATCACCGCGCCGGATGCGGCTCGCTCGAGGGCCCTGATGATTCGCCGGTCGAGGACGATGGTCTGGCCCGCGAGGCGCAGACGGCTGCGACGTACGCGCCCGTCTCGCATCAACTGAAAAGCCACCTCGACGGCGGTGTCGATACCGATCGCAAAGCAGATACCCTGTGCCCCACCCGCCACGGCCGTGTTGATGCCGACGACCCGCCCGGTGGTGTCGGCGAGGGGCCCACCCGAGTTACCGGGGTTGAGCGGTGCATCCGTCTGGATCACGCTCTCGATCAGCCGCCCGGTGGCGGTGCGCAGCGAGCGTCCGAGGGCACTGACGATTCCCGCAGTCACCGTCGCCTGATAGCCTAAGGGATTGCCCACCGCAATCACGAGCTGCCCGACGCGCAGTGCAGAGGAGCTGCCGAAGAGCGCATGCGGAAAGCCGCTTCCGGCGAGGCGCAGCACCGCCAGGTCCGTTGCGGGATCATGGCCCATGCGGGTGGCCTCGCAGATGCGGCCGTCCGAGAGGGTGACGAGCGCGGTGTGCGCGTGCTCGGCGACGTGGCTGTTCGTGAGCGCGTAGCCGTCGGGCGTGTAGATCACGCCGGAGCCGAGGCCTCGCGTACGGCCATCGGCCGATCGAGCCTCGATGCCGACCACGGCGGGGCCGACGCGCTCGAAGCTTTGCGCGACCAGGCGCGAGTAGGGATCGAGCTCGGAACCGAGTGCCTCAGGCGCGGACATGTGCGCATGCCTCGGGGCGGCACAGCCGCCTTTCCACCCGGCCGGATGGCCGGGGCTGGCGGACACATCCGTCTCCCGGCCGTCCGGCCGGTACTGCGGCGGCGTGGCAGGGCACACACTTGCGGCTATTCTTCGCGAGGAGCCTCCCTATGTCTGCTGAATCTCAACCCCTGACCGCGCTCGCCGAGCAGTTGATGGCCCGAGTCTCGGCCGGTTGCGCCAGTGTCGCGGCGCTGAGACTGCCCGACGGAGGCCATCGGGCCGCGACGCTGTGGCAGCCCGATGTGCTCATCGCCTCCGAGCAATCCCTGCCCGAGCACGAGGCCTTCGAGGTCATCGG
>DATJSR010000148.1:0-9618 GCA_035504015.1 Steroidobacteraceae bacterium | reverse complement strand
GTTCAGCTGCGCGCGCTGAAAACGCGCAGGCGAAAGCCGTGCGGCTTCAGGTAATCCATCTCCTGCTGCAGATCGGCGCTCGTCAAGGGATGCTCCTTGAGCCAGCGCTGCGGGAAGCGCAGCTCGAGCGTGCGCTGCTTGGCCGTGAGCTCGATGAGCGGTAGCGCGGTCGCACTCCGTCCACGATGCAACAGCACCGCGAGCCGCAGCAGCACGATCAGGAACACCGCGTTGCGGTCCCACGGGGGCACGAGCTCCTCGAGCCCCTCGAGCGAGAGCTTGCGGCGATGGCCGCCGACCAGGCGCGCGAGCAGGCGCTGCTCCTCGCGCGGGAAGCCCGGCATGTCCGCGTTCTCGAGCAGATACGCTCCGTGGCGGTGATAGCCGCTGTGCGAGACGTCGAGGCCGATCTCGTGCAGCCGTGCGGCCCACTTGAGCGCCAGTCCCGCGAGCGGATCATCGAGTCGCCAGGCACCGGCAGTCTGGCGCAGGAACTCGCGCACCGAGGCCTCCACGCGCTCGGCCTGCGTGAGATCGACGTGATAGCGGCGCTGCATGGCGCGCACCGTGCGCTCGCGCGCATCCTCGTCCGTGAAGCGGCCTACCATGTCGTAGAGCAGGCCCTCGCGCATCGCGCCGTCCGCGATGCGCATCTCCTGGATGCCGAGCATGGCGAAGACCTCGGCGAGGATCGCCGTGCCGCCCGGAAACACGGGTCGGCGCTCGTCCGTGATCGAGGCGAGGCGCAGCTCGCGGACATGGCCCGCATCGCTCACGTAGGCGAGCACGCGCTCGAGACCCGCGGGAGTGATGCTGGTCGTCTGCGGGTCGAGCTCGCGAATCGCCTCGCCGATCGCCCGAATCGTGCCCGAGCTGCCCACCGCACCGTCCCAGCCCCGGCGGCGGAATGCCGCCTGCACCGGCTCGAGCTCGAGGCGCGCGGCGACGCGCGCGCGCACCAGGCGCTTCGCCGAGGTCTTGCCGTCGCGGAAGAAGCGCTCGCTCAAGGAGACGCAGCCCATCTGCAGGCTCTCGAGCTCGAGCGGCGTCAGCCCCTCGCCGATGATCAGCTCCGTGCTGCCGCCGCCGATGTCGGCGACGAGCCGCCGGCCGGGCTCGCTCGGCATGGTGTGCGCCACGCCCGAATAGATGAGACGCGCCTCTTCCATCCCACCGATGATCTCGATGGGGTGCCCGAGCGCCTCGCGCGCGCGCTCGAGGAAGGCCTGCTTGCGGCGCGCGAGGCGCAACGCATTGGTGCCGACCACGCGCACGCTGTCGGCGTGCATGTCGCGCAGGCGCTGGCCGAAACGCTCGAGACAGGCGAGGGCACGCGCGGCCGCGTCCTTGTCGATACGCCCGTTCTCCTCGACACCGGAGGCGAGGCGCACCATCTCGCGCAGCCGATCGATGATCACGAGCTGGCCGTGCGAGTAGCGCGCCACGACCATGTGGAAGCTGTTTGAGCCGAGATCGACGGCTGCGAGGATATCGGGGACCGGCTGTGCGGCTCCCGCAGGCGCTTTGTCTATCGGAGCGGTTCGGGCTTGAGCAGCCGGGCTCACGCTCGTCGCGATCGTCAGGCCGAGAAAGAGGAGCCGCAGCCGCAGGTGGTGGTGGCGTTCGGGTTGCGGATCACGAACTGCGCACCATCGAGGCCCTCGCGATAGTCGATCTCCGCGCCCGTGAGATACTGAACGCTCATGGGGTCGACCAGCAGCTTCACGCCCTGGTTCTCGATGCAGGTGTCGCCTTCCTGCAGCGCCTCGTCGAACTCGAAGCCGTACTGCAGACCCGAGCAGCCCCCGCCCTGCACGAACACGCGCAGCATCAGCTTGGGGTTACCCTCACCGCGGATGAGGTCGGCGACCTTGCGCGCCGCCGCATCGGTGAAGACGAGCGCGGGCGGCAGCGTGTCCATGTCTGCTTCGGCGGGGAGGACTTCGGGCATATCGGACATAAGTGGCAGATCAGTTCCTGGTGAGCCCAGTGTAGGGGCGCCTTCGGGCGCGGTCAAAGCACACCCGCTCAGCTTGTTGCGGGCTGCGAGGTGGCTTCCGGTTGCGGCGCCTGTCCCGCAAGCGGTACCAACCTTCCCAGGATCTCCGCGCCGAGTGACGTCTCGATGACACCGTAGTACACATCGCCCTGTACCTTGGCGTTGGGACCCAGCACCAGGCGTTCGCGCGCATGGATGTCGCCACGGACGGTGCCGTCGAGCAGCACATTCGGCACCATCACGGAGCCCTCGATCCAGCCCGTCTCGCTCACCGAGAGCGTCGAGGAGCCTTCGCCCTCGGCGCGCACGTTGCCGGCGACGCGGCCATCGAGGTGCAGACCCCCGCTGTAGTCGATGTCACCCTGGATGCGCGCGCTCTTGCCGATCAGGATGTCGAAGCGGCTGGTGCGCCGCGAATCACGACCGAACATGGGTATGAGTTCTCCTGCCGAAACCGACTACGAAGGTTCTACTCGCCACGGGAAGCTCTGATCCAGAGGTCCGATGCCCTTGTGGCTCGAGCGCACCTGCACGTTCAGGCGCTCCGGCTGGAACGTGGGTGGCAGCGTCACCTCTTGATCGAGCTCCTCGAAATAGCGAAAGCTGAAACCGCGCTCGGCATCCTTGCCGCCCGTCATCGCGGGGAAATCGAGCGTGGCCGGATGCCCGTCCGCTGACCCCTCGAGCGTGAGGAGCAGCGTGCCGCTCACGGTGCTCTCCCCGCGCCCGCCCTGCAGCAGCGCAAGGTGCAGCAGGAAATGCTGCGTGCCCGGCAGCGCGCGGATGTGCAGCTGCTGGATGTACACGCCACCCTCGGGTTGACCGCGTGCGTTGACCTCCTGCGCGATGACGCCGCGATAGAAGGCAAGCTCCTGCGACTGGCGCGCAACCTGAGCCTGCAGATCCCCGATCGTGCGGGAGATCTCGGCACGCTCCTGGGCCCGGCCCACCTTGAGTGTATCGAGCTCGGCGAGCTGGATGCGCAGCTCACGATTGGTCTGCTCGAGCTTGTCGAGCTTGACCTCGAGCTCGGTACGCTGCTCGGAGACCGCGAGCCGGTCGTAGCCGGCATCGTAGCGGCCGAGCTCATAGAGAGCGTACAGCCCCATCACCAGCAACAGCGCACCGCCGAGGGTCAGCAGGAGCCCGCGGAGCGGCGCGCGGCGGCGGATGACGAGATTGGTGGGCAGCTCCGCCATCGCTCACCCGCGCCCGCCGCCTCACTCGATCGAGGCCGCGGCGTGCGGCGCGCGCTGCGAATCAGGCGCCGCGGCGAGCTCCGTCACCCAGCCGGGCGGGGGCGCGGCGCCGTGTTGAGCGGCGATCGGCGCCAGCTCCGTGAGCGCCTGCACGTACACCTGGCGCTTGAAGAAGATGACCTCGCGGATCGGCTCCCAGTAATCGACCCAGCGCCACTCGTCGAATTCCGGCTCGGAGGTGGTGGCGAGCTCGAAGCGGCTGTCCTCGCGCTTCAGCGCGAGCAGAAACCAGCGCTGCTTCTGGCCGATGCACACCGGATGGCGATTGCGGCGCTGGTAGCGTGGGGGCAATCGATAGTGGGCCCACTGCTGGGTCTGCGCGAGCAGCGTGACATCGGCCTCGGTGAGCCCGACCTCCTCGTGCAGCTCGCGAAACAGCGACTGCTCGAGCCGCTCGCCGTGGCGCATCCCGCCTTGCGGAAACTGCCAACCGCGCCCGCCGGTGCGACGGCCCAGAAACACGCTGCCGTCCGCGCGCATCAGGATGATGCCCACGTTCGCACGAAAGCCCTGGGAGTCGATGATGTCACTCATGCGTGCCGGCCAGTCTGCCACAACGCGCCCGCCCGGGGCGTGAACCGGGTCTGCTACGCTCATGTAGGGCTCGCGATGATGCCGCGAGCCCCGCGACAGCGGGCGCGTCCAGGGGCCCGCAGCGGAGCGATCGTTACGGAGTGTGAGTGAGCGAGTCGGTAGCTTCGGGTTTATCGTGCGCGCGGGGTCGATGGCTGGGCTTCGGCGCGCTGCTGGCCCTCGCCATCGGGGTCATCCTGCTGTCGCTTCTCAGCGGCAGCACCGGGCTCGGTGTGCAGCGCGCGCTCGCGGCATTGGCAGGCAGGGGCGATGCCGCCGCGCGCATGATCGTGCTCGAGCTGCGGCTGCCGCGCCTCATCGCCGCCTTCGGCGTCGGCGGCCTGCTTGCTATCGCGGGAGTGCTGCTGCAGGCGCTGTTTCGCAATCCGCTCGCCGACCCCTACATCGTCGGCGTCTCGGGCGGCGCCGCCGTCGGCGCGGTGCTCGCGCTCGCCACCAGCGCCGCATGGTGGATGACGCAGTGGGCGGCGCTCGCCGGCGCACTCGTCGCGTTGATCGCCCTCTACCTGCTCGGCCGCGGCGGCGGCACGGCCCGGCTGCTGCTCGCCGGCGTCGCCCTGGCGAGCGCCAGCGGCGCGGCGGTGAGCGTGCTCGAGACCCTGGCCGATCCCGCGCAGGCTCGCGGCATGATGTTCTGGCTGGCAGGGGATTTGAGCTGGACCACGCGGCCGCTCCTCAGCGCCGGGGCGGCGCTGCTGGCACTCCTCGGAGCGCTGCTCCTGGCGCGCCCGCTCAACGTGCTGGCGGCCGGCGAGTTGCGAGCGCGCAGTGTGGGACTGCAGGTCGATGCCTGGCGCTGGATCGTCTATGGCGGGGCGGCGTTCGCGACCTCGGTAGCGGTGGTCAGTGCCGGTACCGTCGGGTTCATCGGGCTCGTGACCCCACACGGTGTGCGCCTGCTCTTTGGTACCAGCGACCATCGCATCGTGGCACCTGCGTCAGCCGTGCTCGGAGGCACGCTGCTCGCTGCGGCGGATCTCGCCTCGCGCACCGTGGCGAGCCCGCGCCAGCTGCCGGTCGGCGCGATCACTGCACTGCTCGGTGCACCGGTATTCATTGCGCTGCTGCGCAGCGGGGCGCGCTCCAGAGCCTGAGCCGTCCGACGCTCGAGTGCGCGCCCTCGACGGCGCGCTCAGGCGATGACCGTGTCCGCCGCCGCCACGGCATTGCGCCCGCTGCCCTTGGCCCGATAGAGCGCGGCATCCGCCTCGGCCATGAGCCGCTCGGCGAGCGATTTGAAATCGCGCGTCCGCTCATCCGGCATGGCAACGGCGACGCCGATCGAGAGTGTGATGGTCTCGGCGATGCCCGGTGCGATCGCGATCGGCGTCTCGCGTACGGCCTGCAGCACGCGCCGGCCGACGAGCATCCCCTCCTCGAGGTTGCCTTGCGGCAGCACGATCGCGAATTCATCCCCGCCGAAGCGGGCGCCGGTATCGCTCAAGCGCATGGCACTGTCGACGCGCTGCGCAACCTCGCGCAGCACCGCATCGCCGGCGAG
Source organism: Steroidobacteraceae bacterium (assembly GCA_035504015.1). GTDB lineage: Bacteria > Pseudomonadota > Gammaproteobacteria > Steroidobacterales > Steroidobacteraceae > JASHUC01. Next base: position 4,265 of record DATJSR010000148.1, on the reverse strand, counting down.
GTGGCCGTACCGGTCGTTGATGCGCTTGAAGCGGTCGACGTCGATCATGAGACACACGAGGCTGTGGCGCTCGCGCTGCGCGCGTGCCAGCTCCTCGCACAGTCGCGCCTGCAGATAGCGGCGGTTATTGAACCCGGTGAGAAAGTCGGTGAGCCCGCTGCGCACCAGGCGGGCGCGGTTGACCGCATTCTCGATGCAGACACTCGCGATCGTGGCGAGGTGGGCGAGGAAATCGCTCGCGAGCTCGGCTGTGAAGCGCAGTCGCTCGCTGCTGCCGAAGACCAGCACGCCCTCGAGCTGCTCGTTGCGCAGCAACGGCAGCAGCGCCAGGCTGCCGAGCCCCACGGCATGCGGCACCAGCAGCTCGTGGTCCACGGTGCGATAGGGGCCGAGCCAGGGGCGCTCGAGCGAGGCCAGCTGCGGAGCCAGATTGACGAGCGTATCGACGAAGATCACCTCGCGCAGCGTCGTCTGCGGAAAGCCGTCGCCCGCGAGCAGATGGCGGATCTCGTGCTGCGGATCGAGCAGCAGCAGCGAGACGGCATCGAGCTGATAGGCGGTGCGCAAGCCGTAGATCAGCCGCTCGAGCAGCTGCACCAGGGAGCCGGCACGCAGCAGCTCCAGCTCCCGCGCCTGCGTCTTGCGCAGCAGCGCCTCGTTGCGCACCGCCTGCTCGGTGAGCTCGCCGATGCGCGCGCGCAGCTCGGCGTTCTGCTGCTCGAGCAGGATCACGCGCTCGCTCGCCGTGACGGCACGGCGCGGATGCTGCGATCGCCGCAAAATACCCCCTGCCTACGCGCGCCGCTCCGCCATGCTGCGCCGATCCTCCAGATAGTCGCGCCCGCGGCGCATGAGCGCGACGAACTCGCCGTGATCGCGCGCCAGCACGGCCGCGCGGATGCGCTCGACCGCCTTTGCCAGCGCCTCGAGCGATTCGGCCCCATAGTCATTGAGGCTCTGGATCTCGAAGTACAGGTCCGGACTTTCCTGAGCGACCTTCGCCGCCACATCGAGCTGCGCGTCGAAGGTGGTGCTCGACATCTTCGCCAGCCGCGGCGCGGCCTCCCCGCTGCCCGCGAGTGCGGTGAAGAACGCGATGTTGAGGGCATGCGACAGGCCGAGCACGTAGGCGATCAGGCGATCGTGCTCATCGAGGCTCATCACCACCTGCTCGACCATCGTGGGCGCGAACAGCCGGCGCACCCGCTCGAGCGCCGGTGCGCTGCCGAGATCGACGAAGACCACGTGCCGGCCCGAGAGCAGCTCGGTATCGGGGCCGAACATCGGGTGAATCGAGGTCACCTGGCAGCCGTGGGACTTGAGCGCGAGCAAACCCCCACGCAATGGGGACTTGAGCGATCCGACATCGAATACCACCCCTGGCGGACGGCGCGCTGCGAGCTCGCGCAGTATGGCATCGGTGGCGCCGAGGGGTGTGGCGAGCACGATGAAGTCGTGACCCAGGTCGCTCGCGTGCAGACTGGAGATGGCGCGCGCGCCGGCCGGTGCGCCCGCCGGGTCGACCACATCGACGGCAAAGCCCTGTGACAGCAGGAACTCGACGAACCAGCGGCCCATCTTGCCGGCGCCCCCGATCACGAGCGCACGCTGTCCGCTGCCCGCGCCCTGCGCCGCAACGCTCGCCTGCTCCTGCGTCGTGAGCGAAGAGCGTATCAGCAGTCGCAGGACATTCTCCGCGAGTGCGGGGGAGACCCCGAGCTCGGCGGCGGAGGCGCGCGCGGCCATGATCACCTCACGCTCGCGCTGATAATCGCGCGTCGGCACCCCCGTCTCCTGCTTCACGCGCGCGACTTCGCGGCTCACCGCCTGGCGCTGGGCGATGAGCGCGAGAAGCTGCCTATCGAGGGCATCCAGGCCGCGGCGCAGGTCCGCCAGAGTCGGTTCGGGGCGCGTCATAGGTGATCGAGGCTCGCATCCGCACGAGCCCCTCTTTTAACATGCGCGGCATGACTGCGCCGACCGAGCTGCTGGATGATCCTCTGCCCGCGGAGCCGCTGGCCATCGCCGCCCGCTGGCTGGCCCAGGCGCTGCATGAGCACCGCCAGCCGAACCCGAACGCCATGATGCTCGCGACCAGCACGCGCCAGGGTGTGCCCTCGGCCCGCGTGGTGCTGTGCAAAGAGATCATCGTGGATCCGGGTTATGTCGTCTTCTACACCAATTACCTCTCCCGCAAGGGGCGCGAGCTGCAGGACAACCCGCGCGCCGCCGCGGTGCTGCATTTCGACGCGCAGCACCGGCAGGTGCGGATCGAGGGCGTGGTAGAGCACACGCCGCAGGCCGACAGCGATGCCTACTTCGCCAGCCGTGCGCTGGCGAGCCGCGTGGGTGCCTGGGCGAGCGCCCAGAGCGAGCCCCTGCAGTCGCGCGAGCAGCTGCTCGCTGCCGTCGCGGCGATCACCACCCGCTTCGGGGTCAGCGGGGACGATGGCCTCGTGCCGCGCCCTCCCCATTGGGGCGGGTACCGGCTGTGGGCCGAGGCGGTCGAGCTGTGGGTAGAGGGGGCGGCGCGCATCCACGATCGGGCGCGCTGGGTGCGCTCGCTGCAGCGCGCTCGCGACGGACAGCTCGAATGCGGCCCATGGTCGGCGACGCGGCTGCAGCCCTAGCATGACTCGCGGGCGCTCGAGAGCGCGCCTCTGGCGCCGCCTGCGCGTGACGCTGCTGCTCGCCGTGCTCGTCTACGTCGCCGCCGAGAGCTGGATCGACCACCACATGACGACGAGCTGGCGCAGCCCGCTGTGGATCGGCATTTATCCCCTCAATGGCGATGGCAGTGTCGCCTCGGAGCACTACCTGGGGGTGCTGGGACCGCAGGCCTTCACCGATGTCGAGCGCTTCTTCGCCCGCGAAGCTAGCCGCTACGGCGTACACCTGGAGACCCCGGTGCACGTGGAGCTCTACCCCTCACCGGCACGACTGCCACCGCTTCTGCCACCGGGCGCGGATATGCTGCATCGCGTGCTGTGGAGCCTGCAGCTGCGCTGGTATGCGGCGCGGGAGGCGAGCCATTCGCATCCCCCGCCGCAGATACGCGTGTTCGTGCTCTACCACGATCCGGCGATCACCCCGAGCGTGCCGCATTCGCTCGGCCTGCAGAAAGGCCTGATCGGTGTGGTGTACGCCTTCGCCGATCGCGCCGCCACGCGCAGCAACGAGATCGTGATCGCGCACGAAGTGATGCACACCCTGGGGGCGACGGACAAGTACGATCCGCAGAGCGATTTTCCCCTTTATCCGGATGGCTTTGCCGACCCGCAGCAGCAGCCTCTGTATCCGCAGGCGCGTGCCGAGATCATGGCGGGACGCTACGCGCTCTCGGCGAGCGAGATCGCGATGCCCGACAGTCTCGAGGAGGTCCTCGTCGGACCGCGAACCGCGGCGGAGATTCACTGGACAGGGCGATGAGGGAGCCCACAGCCCCGGCACTCGGCACGGTACCGGCGCTCGCCGCGCACGGATTGCACGTCCGCGCGGGCAACCGCCTGCTCGTCGCCGACCTGCAGCTGCAGCTCGCCCCCGGCGAGCTGCTGGCCGTGCTCGGCTGCAACGGCTCGGGCAAGACGCTGACGCTGCACACGCTTGCGGGGCTGCGTCCACCGGATGCCGGCCGCGTAGAGCTCGAGGGCCGGCCGATACGGGCGATCGGCCGCCGGGCGCTGGCGCGCCGCCTCGGCGTGCTCACGCAGGACAGCGAGGAGGGCCTCACCACCCGCGTCCTGGACTGCGTGCTCATCGGGCGCCACCCGCACCTGCACCTGCTGCAATGGGAAACCGCCGCCGACCGGCAGCTCGCTCATGAATGCCTCGAGCGGGTGGGCTTGGCGGAGCTCGCCGAGCGCACGCTCGCCACGCTCTCCGGGGGCGAGCAGCGCCGCGTCGCCATCGCTGCGCTGCTCGCGCAACAGCCGCACGTCTACCTCTTGGACGAGCCGACCAACCACCTCGATCCGCAGCATCAGCTGCGCGCGCTCGAGCTGTTCCGGCAGCTGACGCGCACCGGGCGCAGCGTCATTGCCTCACTGCACGATCCCTCGCTGGCGGCCCGCTTCGCCGACCGGGCGCTGCTGCTCCTCGGGGATGGCCGCTGGATCGAGGGCCCCGCCGAGGAGATCCTGACGGCCGAGCACCTGCAGGAGCTGTATCACACGCCGATGCTGCAGCTGAGCGCGGCCGGTCGGCGGCTCTTCGCCAGCGCCTAGCCACTCAGGACGGCTCGACCCTCAGCAGATCGAGCACCTGGG
>DATJSR010000147.1:0-17445 GCA_035504015.1 Steroidobacteraceae bacterium | reverse complement strand
CAGCAATACAGCGACATTCGCCGCCGACAAATGGAGGCGGACGTTTCCGACAATCTCGAGACCGAGCGCAAGGGCGAGCGCTTCACGCTGATCGAGCCTCCGTTGGTTGCCGAGGTGCCCGCGAGCCCCAACCGACCGCTCATCTGCGTGCTCGGCCTGGTGTTGGCATTGGGTAGCGTCGTGGGTCTGATCGCGCTGCTGGAGAATGCCGATGGCAGCGTGCGGGGACGGCATGACCTGCAGCAGCTGCTCTCGGTGCCACCGCTTGCCGTCATTCCCATGATGCTCACGCAGGCCGACCACGCCCGCCTGCGGCGTCGGTTGCGCGTCACCGTGGGCGGACTCTTCGCCGCCCTGACGCTCGCCGTGCTGGCGGTACACCTTTTATATCGGCCACTCGACGTGATCTGGTCCGTGGCGATGCGACAGCTGGGCCTGATGACGTGAGCGATTCGGTGATCCGCAAGCGGGAGCTGGCGATTGCGGCCGCGCGTCTGGCGGCGGAGAGCGCTGCCAAGGTCGGCGATTCGATCGCCCAGCTCACGCGCATCCGCGAAGTCGATCCGGCGCTGCTCGAGCGCGAGCGCATCCTGCCGGCGGGCGCCGGGGGCGAGCATGGCCGTGCCTACAAGATGCTGCGCACCCAGGTGATGCGGCGGCTCGATGAGCTTGGTGCCAACTCGCTGGCGGTCATCGGCTCGGCCCCGAATACCGGCAAGACGCTGACGGCCATCAATCTGGCCATCGCGATCGCCGCCGATCTGGATCGAACGGCGCTGCTCGTGGATCTGGATCTGCGCAAGCCGAGCGTTCACCGCCGCCTCGGCTTCGATGTGCGCACCGGCATCGATGACTGCCTGCGGCGGGGGCTGCCACTGAAGGATGCGATGGTGCGCCTCGTGGGCTACGAGCGGCTGGTGTTGCTGCCGGCGCGCGATCGATGCGAGGACTCCTCGGAGCTCCTCGCCAGCGTGCGTACGCAGGAGTGCATCCGCGAGATGCGCCTGCGTTACAAGGACCGTGTGCTGATCTTCGACCTCCCGCCGGTGCTGCATTCGGACGATGCGCTCGCCTTCTCGCGCCACGTGCAGGCGGCACTGCTCGTCGTCAGCGAAGGCCGCACGCAGCGCGCCGACGTGGCTCGCTCGATCGAGCTGTTGCATAAGGTGCCGATCGTGGGCACCGTTCTCAACGGCACGCGCGAAAAGCTGAGCTCGTACTACTAGGCTCGGCCGCGACACGCCGAGCCGTTCCCCGATCTCTTATCGCGAGCGCGCACGATGAGGATTCTGTTGGCCGCCCCGTCCTACGGCGTACACGGAGGGATCGAGGCCTTCGTCATGGCCCTCGCAGACTGGCTCGCGCGCAGTACCAGTCACGAAGTGCGGGTGTGCTTCAAGATCGTGGGTGGCCGCGTCTCCCGCGATCTGCAGGCGAGCCTCGAGAGCTTGAAACTCGAGTGCCGCTTCGCGCGCCGCGGGTCTGCGGAGATTCTGCGCAACATCCGCTGGTGCGACATCCTGCACGCAAACAATTGCCCGCCGGATATCGTCCTGCCTGCAAAGCTGCTGCGCAAACCGGTGATTCTCACGATCCACAACTGGTATCGGGGGCGACGCGGGTTGCGCAATCGGCTCTGGCTGTTGTGCAACCGGATCGCGGACCGGCGCCTGTACAACTCACGCTTCGTGTGGGGCACGTGGGAGCCGGGTGAGCCGCGTCGCGGCAGCGAGCTGATGCCGACCGTGTCGCACCTGCCGCAACTCACCGTACCGGTGGAGGTGCGCAAAGGCTTCTGCTTCGTCGCGCGACTCATCGAGAACAAGGGCTTGGACTTCTTGCTGAAAGCCTATGTGGCCGCCGACATCGACAAGTCTCAGTGGCCGCTGGTGATCGCAGGAGACGGACCGCTCCGAGCGCAGCTGGAGAGCTATCTGCGCTGCCAGCAGCCGGCGGGTATCGAGTATCGAGGCTTCGTCTCGGCGAGCGACAAGGACCGCCTGATCGCCGGCTCGCGCTGGCTGGTTGCGCCCGCCAATACGCGTGAGGACATGGGACTCACGCCGATCGAGGCGCGCAGCGTATCGGTACCCTCCATCGTGACCCGCGACGGCGGCTTGCCGGAGTCGGCGGGGCCGAGCGCGCTGCTGTGCAGGCCGGCGGATTGGCAGGAGCTCAGGGCGCGCCTGGAGGAGGCTGCACGGATGCCCGATCGCGAGTACCGAGAGCGCGCGATGCAAGCCCACGCCAGCTTGCAGGGCTACCTGCGCCCACTCGCGGACTACGCCACACTGTATTCGCAATTGGCGTAGCGGGCGCTAGCGCAGCAGATTGGCGAAGCGGGGTGTTGCGGGCGCCGTCGCCGGGCTCGGTTGCTGCGCGCCGAGCGGCTCGGGTGCGGCCCGCGCGGCCACCAGGCACAGCCCGGTGAAGAACCAGCCATAGCCATTGACCGTGCCGTGACCGGTGATCTGACCGACCAACATCTCCGTGCCGACGAAGGCGAACAGCAGCACCGGAAGTGCGGACTGGGTGCGCTGAGCGCCGCGGATGCAGACGGCTCCCAGCCAGCCGACGAGCGCTATCCGATACAGGATGAACAGCACACCGACGATCGGCCCGAGATCTACGATGTGCCGCGCCCAGTCGCTTTCGGCCCAGCCGGCGAACCCGGGGATGGTGATGCCGAGAGCCAGGCTGGCATTGCCCGCGAGGCCGAGTCCGTAGCCGATCGCAGGCGCATCGCCCATCAGGCCGATGAAATCGACGAAGCCATAGAGCGCACGCCCAAAGATGCCCCAGTGAAACGACGCCGCTTCCGTCGCTGCGGCGCTGGTCCAGCGATTCATGAACGTGGCGTAGGCTTCCGGGAACACCACCGGAAACAGGATGATCGCAACCAGGGCGATGAGCGCCGGAAGAATGGCGGCGCGCAGCGCGGTACCAGAACGACGTACCAGCAGCGCCGATGCAGCTCCCGCCAGGATGACGATGCCACTTTGCAGCATGGCTCCGCGGCTGCCGCTGACGGCAAGACATGCGAGCACCGCGCACGTGGCCGCCAGCAGCTGCCAGCGCCTCACGAAGCTGCGCGCGGCCGGGGCGATCCACAGGGCGAGCAGCATCGCCAGGGCGCTGGCGGTGAATTCCTTCTGTCCCACATCCGATGTGAAGAGGCCCATGGGGCGGGTGTGGTCGAGGTCGACCGTCAGACCGTGGAACTGCTCGTCGGGGTTTGCGCCGAAGCCCACGTTGATCGGTGCATCCGGCGAGGAGCGGAACTGCAGCACCACCAGCGCCGCAACCGGCACCGACAGCAGCAGCGTCAGGCGGATGAGGCGCTGCAGGTCGCTCTGGCGCAGCACCTGCCCGATCACGAAGGGCAGCGGAATGTACAGAAAGTAGTTGCGCCAGCCATAGGCAGCGAGCAACGGCCACTGGTCGATCGCGCCCGCCGGGCCCATGGCCTGTATTGCCGCGAGCAGCGCTCCGAGGCCGCCGAAGATCAGGCCGATCGTGAGCAGCGGGTGCCGTGGGAAATACCTGCCACGCAGGGCCAGCACGTAGATGGCGATGACGACGGGATCGCGTACGAAGAACAGCGCCTGGCCGTGTGCCGGCAGCAGCCATTTGCGCAACGCACCCTCAAAGATGAGCAGCACATAGAAGAGGAGAGCGAGGGCGACGATGGTGCGGCGCGCGCGCTCTGTCGGTGAAGCCGTTTGGATGTGCCGAGCCGTCACGCCTGGAGGGTCCGTGGCCGCTGATGCCGTCGCTGAGAAGCCATCGGACGCAGGATGGAGGTGCCTGCATCGTGCCGGGGGTGGCGCAGGGCGTCAAGACGCGACTTCGCGCCGACGCCGCCAGTGAGCCAGCACTGTCGTGGGACTGAAACATTCCTGACCGATGCTCTCCAGCCGCCTCACTCAAGTAGCTCACGTGCGTATTCTCTTAGTCGGAAACTATCCTCCCGATGGACAGGAGAGCATGCGTCGCTACGCGCACCTCGTCCTCGAGAGCCTGAGGTCGACGGGCCACGACGTGACACTGCAGGTTCCGCAGCAGGTATTGAACGTAGCCGGAGGCAGCGGGGCGGGTATCGGCAAGTGGATAGGTTATGTCGACAAGTACGCGCTGGCGGCGCCGCAGCTCGCGCGCGCAGCGCGCACGGCCCAGCTGGTGCACATCTGCGATCATTCCAATTCGATCTACGTGCCGAGCCGGCCTCGAGTTCCCTACGTCGTGACCTGCCATGACCTGCTTGCCGTTCGGGGCTCGCTCGGGGAGGACACCGATTGCCCGGCGAGCTTCACCGGTCGGCGCCTGCAGCAGGCCATCCTGCGTGGCTTGCGGCGGGCGCAGGCGCTGGCCTGTGTCTCCGGCGCGACGCTGAGCGATGCGCGACGGCTGCTGGTCGGCTACACGGGGCGGCTGGCCTTGCTGCCCAATGCGCTCAATTATCCCTTCAAGGTGCTCGATGCGGTGGAGGTCGAGCGACGCCTCGCGGTGCTTCCCCGGCGCGTCGACATCGGCAACTACGTGCTGCACGTGGGATCGAATCTGCGTCGCAAGAACCGCGAGGGCGCTCTGCGGGCGCTGGCGCTGACGACCTCGAGCTGGTCGGGACAGCTGCTGTTCGCGGGGCAGCCGCTCACCGCCGAGCTGCGGCAGCTCGCGCGCACGCTGCGGGTGCACGACAGGATCGTCGAGGTGGACAAGCCATCGGATGAGCTGCTGGAGGCCCTCTACAACGGTGCGCTCGCGCTGCTCTTCCCGTCCCGATTCGAGGGCTTCGGCTGGCCGATCATAGAGGCGCAGGCGTGCGGATGCCCGGTGCTGTGCAGCGATCGACCGCCCTTTCCGGAGGTCGCCGGCGGTGCGGCGATCATGTGCGACGCGGACGATGCCGTGGCGTTCGCAGCGGCTCTGCGGCGCCTGGCAAGCCAGCCGGAGTTGCGTCGCGAGTTGCGATCGCGTGGCCGCGAGAACGCGCGGCGATACGGGCGAGCATCCTTGATCGAGCACTTGCTCGAGTTGTATGCGCAGGTTCTGGCGGCGGTGTGAGGCTCATCTTCAGGCTGTTCCTGGTGCTGCTGCCGTGGACGCTGAAGCGCAATGCCTTGCGCCGGCTGTATGGGTACGAGCTGCATCGGCAGAGCCACATCGGCTTGGCCTGGGTCTTCCCCGAGCGGCTGCTGATGCGCGCGGGTGCGCGCATCGATCATTTGACGGTGTGCAAGGGCCTGCAGCTGCTGTCGATGGGCGAGCGCTCGAGCATCGGCCGGCTGAATTGGATCAGCGCCCATCCGCTCGATCGGCCGCCGCATTTCGCACATATCGCGGGCCGCAGGCCGCAGCTGCTGATCGAGGAGCACGCCGCCATCACGAACCGACACCTGATCGACTGCACCGAGCAGGTGCGCATCGGCCGCTATGCAACGGTTGCAGGCTTTCGCTCCCAGATACTGACGCACAGCATCGATCTGCAAGCCGGTCGACAGGACGCAAAGCCCATCGACATCGGCGAGTACACATTCGTCGGCACCGCCTGCACGCTCCTGGGGGGTGCCCGGGTGCCGCACCATTCGGTGGTCGGTGCCTGTGCGCTCGTCAACAAGCCGCTGGCCGAGCCGTACACGCTGTATGCCGGTGTCCCCGCCACGGCGGTCTCGCCCCTGGATCCTGCGATGAGGTACTTCAGCCGCACCGAGGGATTCGTCCATTGAGCGAGCCGCTGCGCACGCCGTGGCTCGTCGCGCCGATCCTGCTCTTCGCGGCAACGCTGGGTCGGGCCCTGGCTGCGCCGCGCATGATGGCCACACTCAGACTCTCCACCGCTGCCATCACCAGCGCGGCCGTCTTCGATGCCCACCAGCATCTCCTGCGCACGCTGTGGTCCGGTCGCAGGCTGGCGGCGGGAAGCATCGACGTGCACTGGGATGGACTCGATGACGAGGGCGCGCCGGCTGCCGGTGCGCCACCGTACCGCGTGCGACTCCTCAGCCATCAGGTGAGCTATGTCTGGGAGGGCGTCATCGCCAATACCTCCGCCGAGCTCGTGGGGCCGCACGTCTATCGATCCCTCGAGCCGCTGAGGGACATGGCCATCGATGGCAGCGGCAACGCCTTCTACGTGGTCGGATACAACGAGCAGCAGAGCGGCATTCATCGGTTCCGCACGGCCGATCCGCAGCGACCGAGCTACCTGGCGCACGATGACTATCGCCGTGTGTTCGCCTATGCGGCGGCCGATGGACGGCTTGCATACTTCGCCAACGTCGGCCTCAGCGCGCCGCTCGGCTCCCCACTGCGCGATCTGTCGACCTTCGTGATTGCGCTCGAAGAAGACGACGGGAGCGAATACGGCTTTTCTTCCGGGCAGCGCGTGGGCTCGCCCGAGCAGCCTGAGCACTTCTGGCGAAGCGCGATCGACTACCAAGCGGACGATTCGGGACCTGCCGGCGCGCGGGCGGATGCAGAACCGAGTGCTGCTCTGCGCCCCGCGGCGACCGGGCTCGCCGTGCAACGCGCGGGCAACGCGCTCTTCATCGCGCACGGGCCACTCGATGAAGTACGCATCCTCGACAAGCGCAGCGGCCTGCTGCTGCAGCGCCTGGCGGTGCCCGGGCCGATGTCGATCGCCGTGGGGCCGGATGAGTCTCTATGGGTGCTCTCGCGCGCGCAGGCTGGCTGCAGCCTGGTGCGCTATCGATCGAGTGCTGCGCAGTGGCAGCGCGTGCAGGTCGTGCGGCTGGACCTGGGCTCGCCCGTCGCCATTGGCGTATCGCCCCTGGATGGGACCGTCGTCGTCGCCGATGCATCGACGGAGCAATTGCGGGCTTTCGATTCGACCGGCAAGCCGACCTGGACGCTCGGGCGCGCGGGCGGGTACCGTGGCGCTGATCCCACGGTCGCGCCCAACAAGCTGTGGCTCTCCGCCGGATCCACGTACATCGCCTTCGACGCAGACGGCTCCTTCTGGGTCGGAGATCCTGGCAACTCCCGGAATCTGCACTTCTCAGCCGAGCGCCGCTTCCTCGGCGAGATCATGTACATGACCAAGAGCTATCACGTCGCGGTGGACCCCGCGCAGCCCTCGAGGGTGTTCGACCGATACCTCGAATTCGAGGTCGACTACGATAAGCCCCTGCAGAGGTCCTGGCGTCTGGTGAGGAACTGGGCCCCCGGAATGAGCCGCGCCTCGATCGGGGATTTCGATGGCTTTCGCGCCGTCGTGACTTTGCGCAACGGCCGGACCTATGCCGTCGTACCGCGCTTTGATTCACGCGCGAGCGAGATCGTCGAGCTCGCCGCGGCCGGGGTGCGCCCCACCGGCACGCAGCTGGCGCTCGGGACCCAGCTCTATCCGGATGGCTCCCTGCGCAGCGCCACACTGAGCTTCGGCACATTCACCGTCTATGAGCGATCGCTGGCGGGCTTCGATGCCGCGGGCAATCCGCAGTGGAGCGCGCCGCGGGTGTTGGCCGGTGTCTCGAGAGTCCTCGATCGTGACCCTTACTATCACGACGTGCCCGTCGCCGGCGGCGTCAACGAGGCCAGCTTCCCGCTGTCGGAGCGGGGACTCGTGATCTTCTTCAATCCAGGCCGCAATGCCGGCTTTCACCTGGGTGCGGTTCGCCCTCCCGACTCCACCTGGCTGTGGCGCGCGAGCCCTTCGGGCCCTTGGGCACTGACGGATACGGGCGGCATCGAATCACCCGATGGACGCTACGACATCGATCATGGAGTGCAGTATCCGGGCAGCGTGGTGTTGACCCTGGGGCGAGAGATCATCTACGGATATCACGGCGAGGGTTGGAATGGCGGGGAGGCCAATCAATGGCTGCACTTCCGGGACGACGGCTTGTTCGTCGGTCAATTCGGTGAGCCGGTGTATGCGGCCACCAACAAAGTCTCGGCAGCCGCAGGCCGTGCGGGCAACGCATTCAGCGCCCAACTCGTGAGCGTCCACGGTCGGGTCTATCTGTGGCACAACGACGAGAGCGTGCACGGCGGCGTGCATCGCTGGCGCATCGACGGTATCGAGCGCATGCAGCTCCTCGAGGCGAGCTTGCAATGAGTGCCGAGCGCGGTGCCGTGGTCGTGAGCCTGAGCGCACCCGAGCTCAACTGGCTCGCGGTGGAGCTCGAGCAGCGCGGTCGGCTGCAGTACTACGTGCGACCCTATATGAACAAGCAGCGCCGCTCGGAGCGGCTGGTGGAGGCACTGCCGGGCGTAGGCGGCCTGTATCGCAGCACGCTCGGGCGTCGCACACCTCCCGTGGGCATGCCGCTGCACAAGGTGATCGAGGCCGGCATCGTCGAGGATTTCTTCAGCGCCGCGCTCGGGCGCTGGGCCGGCCCAGGTCGCCGCTGGTGCAGACAGCGGGTATCCGCCTTGAACTTTGCGCGTGAGAAAGCCGTGGCGCGCGAAGCGGGGCGGCGCGCCGCGAGCTCCGAGCTCGTGATAGCGAGCTACGGCACCGCTCAGTATGCATTCGAGACCGTGAAGCGCGCCGGCGGACGTGCGGTGCTCAGTTACCCGATCGCGCACAATGACTATCAGAGGCGCATCTACGCCGAGGAAGCCGCGCGCGCTCCCGAGTTCGCAGCCGCGTTGCCGCGTCTGGAGCAGCTGCCGGCGGAATACTCCGAGCGGCTGCAGCGCGAGTGCGCACTCGCGGATCGGATTCTCGTCGGCTCCTCCTTCGTTCGCGACTCATTCGTCGCGCTCGGCTACCCGGCCGCCAAATTGGACTTGGTGCCCTACGGGGTGGATACCGAGCTTTTCGAGCCGCGCAGGGCGCCGCGGCGCGATGGCCCGTTTCGAGTGCTTTTCGTGGGGCAGATCGGCCAGCGCAAGGGCATGAGCTATCTGCTGCAGGCCTACGAGCGCTTTCGCCGGCCGGATACCGAGCTGCTGCTGGTCGGCAACTACATGCCGGGCGCGGACGTGTACGCGCGCTACGCTCACCTGTATCGACACACGCCGAATGTGCCGCAGCGCAGGCTTCTCGCGCTGTTTCAGGAGGCGGACGTGTTCGTGCTGCCATCGCTCATCGAAGGCATGCCTTTGGTGGTGCTCGAGGCGATGGCCTGCGGCCTGCCGGTGATCACCACCGCGCACGGGCCGGCGGACGTGTTGCGCGACGGCATCGACGGATTCATCGTCCCGAGCTCCGATGCAGAGGCGATCCGCGAGCGGCTTGAGCAGCTCTATGCCGATGCGCCGCTGCGCCGCGAGCTCGGAATGCGCGCCCGCCAGCAGGCGCTGCGCTTCACCTGGGAAGCGTACGGCCGTCGGGCAGCCGATGCCGTGCTGCAGGGTGCGCTTCGCAGCCGCGCCGCATGACCCCGTGAAAGTGCTCGAGCGCGCCTGCCGCGCTCACAGCGCCATGACGGCTTCGTAGATGTTCTGCGCGAGACGCGTGGAGAGGTAGGCGACGCCCGGCGGCGAGGGGTGCACCAGATCGTCCAGGATGAACGTGTAGATGCGATTGAGCTCTCCCGCCGAGCCGGCCGGCGCGAAGGAGGGCAGCGGGTACTCGCCGTCCGGGTTGACTCCGAGTGTGAGCACGGCACTGCCGAGCGTCGCGGGAGTCAGCTGGAACGTGGGGTCGATCTCGATCGAGGGGAGCGCCTGCGCGTAACCGCTGCCCGGGGAGACGATGTTGATGCTCGTGATCGCGCCCGTGGCGCTGTCCAGACTGGAGGAGAGCAGCAGCCCCGAGCCGGAACCGCCTACCGCCCTCACCTCGGGCGCCTGACTGTACTGTCCGCCGCTCAGGACGGGAACGGAGGCGATGCCGCCGAAGCCGCCACCGCCACCACCCAAGGTGTTGCCCGGCTTGTAGGTGGCGGTGGTGCCGGGTGCGGGTGTACCACCGGTGAGCCACTGCAGATCGGTCACATCCCCGCTCGCCCCGGAGGAGTTGAGCCAGCCGGTGCCCATCAGCACGTCGATGTAGACCCACGGACCGCTCACGCTCTGCAGCGCCCGCTTCTGCAGCGAAGCCTTGTAGAGGAAGTCTCCCATCCCGCTGGCATTGGTCGCGGCATTCGCCACATAGGACGCATCCGACATCGGTGGGACGGGACAGAAGGGCGCGGTGACCACGATCAGCGCCTCGGGGCACGCCTGCCGCAGGGCACTCACGTAACCGATCACGGCATTCTGATAGGTGCTGCTCGCGGGCCAGGCGACCGCGGGGGGAGACCCCGTGATGTCCGCGTAATCGTTGAGCCCACCCATCACCAGGTAGATCGAGGATTCGTCGGTTGCGTCTGCGGCCAATCGGTCGTTGAAGTTGCCGAGATCGCCGCCGGAGTTCTCGTAGCCCGTCCCGCCGATGGAGTCCACGGCGATGTTGCGAATACCGAGGCGCGCGCCGAGCTCCAGGGCGAGAGCGCTCGTTCCAAAGTTCGCGGATTGATGCTGCAGATAGGAGTCCCCGATGAGCGTGATCTGCGGCTCGCCGGCGTCGGCGAGGGCGAGAACGCTGTCGCCCTGGCCCACCCTGAGATAGGCGGGGAACATCTCGGTCTCGAACCAAATCTCGCGCATGCCGCTCGAGCCGAAGTCCACCCGTACGGCGGCCGCATCCCAACCGCCGCTGCCGGCGCCGCGCGCAGTCGAGAGCACGGTCGGCGGCACGAGCTCGCCGTCGACGATGAGCGACTGGGTCGCACCCAGCGGATTGCCGTCGGTGACCACGCCGACCAGCTCGAGCACCGGCGCATTCGTCTGAAAGCGCAGGATGACGGGGGAGCCGACGTTGCGCGCCTGCCCCTTGCAGGTGTAGGTGCGTACCACCCCGAGCGGCGGGTATCCATCGATGAGCGGCGCACCGACCGGCAGCGTCGTCAGACGTGCGTGCAGGGGGCCGCTGATGAGGGGGCTCGACACCGGAATCAGTTGCCCGTTGGGCAGCGTCGTGGCGGCGACGGAGCCCGCCGCCAGCGGGCCTGCCCAGGTGATCGTAGGCGGCGTGCTCGAGCTCGCCGGCAAGGCAAAGGTGGGCGAGGCGTTCCGCGACAGAAATTGCTGCAGGCTGGCGAGCGGCGATTCCGCTCTGTGCTGCATCCCCGGCGAGCGCCGCCGTCTCATGGGCTGCGCCAGGGCGCGCGTACCCATGAGCGCGCTGGTGCACGCAGCCGCCAGGCGTATGAACTGCCGCCGATTTGCCGCCACTTTGGTCGGGAGCTTCCGCAGGTCTTTTTCGCGATCATCCGGGGCCAAGGCTACAGTCTGATGACTGCCACCGAAGTGTCATCGCTCCGGTGCGATAGTGGGCACATCCATGTCGTCGTCACTCGAGTCGGCCTCGCGATCCGTCTCTGCTTGGCAGGCGCTGCGGCAGACGCTGCGCACTACCGTGGTGACAGGCTTCGCCCAGGCAGCGATCCAGCTGCTCGGCTTTCTCGGCGGGCTCATCGTGCTGCGCCGCCTGTCCACCGAAGAGTACGCTTGGTACACGGTGGCCAATGCCGTGCTGGGCACCATGACGGTCGTCAGCGACAGCGGCATCTCCCAAAGTGTGATGGCGCAAGGGGGCAAAGTCTGGCGCAGTCACGCGGGGCTCGGCGCCGTCATCGCCGAGGGCATTCACCTGCGCCGACGCTTTGCCGTCTGGGCGCTCGCCTGCTCGCTACCGATCCTGTTCCTGCTGCTGCGTCGCCAGCACGCCTCGGTTGCCATGGCGCTGTTGGTCAGCGCCTCCATCATGCCCTTGTTCGTGGCCTCGCTCACCGGGCAGTTGCTGCAGGTTCCATTGCGCTTGCACCAGCGGGTGGGACCTCTGCAGCGCGTGTTGCTGTGGGGCGCCGGCCTGCGGCTGGTGCTGATGACGATGGCAGTGGAGCTGGCACCGCTCGCCTGGGTCGTGAGCCTGCTGTCGGGCCTGGCGCAGAATTGGGCCAACTGGCGCACGCGTCGCCTGGCGCGCGAGGTGGCAGATCTGCAGGAGCGCGGCAAGCCGGCACTGCGTGAGCAGATGCTGCAGCAGGTGCGCCGCACCGCTCCTTATTCCATCTACTACGCGTTCGAGGGACAGATCACGGTCTGGCTGGTCTCGCTGTTGGGACAGGCACGCGCCGTGGCGCAGGTGGGCGCGCTCGGCCGCCTCGCCATGGTATTTCAGATCGGGGGTCTGATATTCGCGATGCTGTGGATGCCGCGCTTTGCGCGCATGGCGCCAGGCGCCGCCGTGCTGCGTCGGTTCTGGCAGCTGCAGCTCGCGCTCGCTTGCCTGATCGTCGCATCCGTGGGCGCGGTGGCGGCGGCGCCGCACGCGGTGCTCTGGGTGCTGGGGCCCTCCTATGGGTCGCTCACGCACGAGGTCGTGCTGATGAGCGCGGCGGGCGCGCTGTCGCTCGCCTGGGGCGCCGCCTACCAGGCGGCTGCCGCCCGCAGCATCGTGCTGCCGCCCCTGATCAGCGTGCCCGGCCCGCTTGCGCTGCAGGTGCTGCTCATCGCGCTGCTGCCCGTGGGTACGGTGAGCGGCGTGCTCTGGCTCAGCATTGCGAGCAGCGCCGCGCTCTGGTGCGTGCAGTTGGCCTATGTCACCTGGGTCGAGACCCGGCACCGATGAGCGCCGAGCCACCGCTGGTCAGTGTGGTCACGGCGGCCTATCGCAGCGAGCCCGCGCAGCTGCGCGCCGCGCTCGAAAGCGCCTGCGGTCAAAGCTACCGGCACATCGATGTGGTGGTCTCGGATGACTCCCCGACGGATGAGCTGTGCGCTCTGGTCGAGAGCTTGCGCGACCCACGCGTCCGCTATCGGCACAATGATCCGCCGCTCGGCGTCGCGCGCAATCACTGGCGATGCCTGCGCGAAGCGCCGGGAGAGCTGATCGCGATCTTGAATCACGACGACCTCCTCGAGCCGAGCTTCATCGAGCGGCTCGCCGCCCCGCTGATCGCGGATCCGACGCTGGCACTCGCCTTCTGCGATCACTGGATCATCGATGCGCAGGGTCGCCGGCAGCTGCAGGAGAGTGAGCAGTGCTCGAGCCGCTACGCTCGCACGACGCTCGCCGCCGGCGCACATCGGCCGTTCTTCGGGCTGCTCGTGCGGCAGACGATCCCGATGGCCATGGGGGCCCTCTTCAGGCGCAGCGCCGTTCCGGCGGTATTGCCCGACGATGCGGGTCCGGCTTACGACCTCTGGCTGACGTATTTGCTGTGCGGCACGGGACTCGGCGCCTATTACGTGCCCGCACGGCTGAGCAGCTGGAGAGCGCACGCCGGCAACCTCACCAGTGCCGGCGACATTTCCCTGCTCGAGGGTGCGGCGCGCTGCTGGTCTGCCGTCGTCGCGGACCCCGCAGCGCTGCCTGCCCATCCTGCCGCACGACTGAAGGAGGCGAGTGCCCACGCCGCGTGTGCCCGCTGGTACGGCCGACAAGGGCTGGCGCGCCGCGCACGCACGGCGGCGCTGCGCTCCTGGGGAGCACGCGCCAGCTGGCGCGCCGCCGCCTACCTCATGCTCGCGACGCTGCCGGCGTCACTCGCTCGACAGCTCGCCAGCGCGCGGCGCTGAAGATCCGCCACGAATTGCTCGCTCGTCTGCGCCAGACGGCTGCACGGCGGCTCGCGGCGGACGCGCCGCATCCACTCGGACAGCCCGCCATCGACCGCGTGGAACCGGCCGCCAGGCGGCGACAGCCTCACGCCCGCGTAATGCTCGTCGGTGCGGGCGACGATCACCGGCAATCCATGGTCGGTAAGTGCCGCGGTCGTGCCACTCTTACCGATCAGCGCCCACGGTGTCAGCGCAATGCCGAAGTCGGCTGCCGCGAGACAGCTCGAGATCTCGAGCGGGCTGCGCTCGCCGAGCAATGCGAACGAATGGCGCTCGCCGTAGCGGCGCCGCAGCTCGCTCCACAGCCCATCACCAGCGCCGCGGCGGCCGATCGAGATGATGACGAGCTCGCGCCGTGCTTCCTCGGCGGCGCGGCCGAGCTCGACAAACAGGGCATCCGGGTGCCAGCGCGGATGCAGTGAGCCGAAGATGACGCATCGCCAGGTGCGCTCGCTCGGGCGCGCACGTGAGGCCGGCACGCCAGCCCGCAGCAGCGCTGCCTCGAGCCAGCCCGGGTCCGTAGCGGCTGCGACCGGAATGTTCCCGCAGAGCGGCAGTACGCGCGCATCGATTGCCCAGCGGCTCAGCAGCTGCGCATAGGTGTCGTTGGTGGTGTGGACGACCTCGGGACGCAGTTGGCGTGCGATGTCGAGCACGAGGTGCCGTTGCACCGCACCCAGCAGTCTTCGTCGCAGCGTTGCGTCCGTGTCCATGCCGACCCAGAGTTCGTGCAGCAGCAGGTGTCGGTGGCGGCGGCCAGCCAGGGCAGCAAGTCGAGGCGCGAGGCCGAACGGCAGCCCCTTCGGATGAAACCCGTACGAGACCAGCTGCACGCTCACCCAGTCGGGCGCACGGCGCGCGAGCCACTCATCCGCCCGTGACATGCGCTGCGACCAGGACGCCGTAGCCGGTAATCGCAGGCAGGCCAAGGCCGAGTCGCGTACCGGCTGCAGCTCTTCGGCGGCTGCTTCCACATGGCGGTCGTTCAATGCGAGCCCGGAGCACTCGTGCCCGAGCGCCCTGCAGCCCGCCGTCAGATCACGGATGTAGTCGCCTACACCATCTTTTCCGGGGGCAAGGCAGGAGGTGAGGAAGGCGATATGCATGAGCGGGCATCCGGGCGCGCGCCGCCTCGCCGGGGCAGCGCACGATGACCTACACGCGTTGCGTTTCGATGACACGGCAGCGCGGCACGCCCGCCTCGCCGTTCACGCCGCTGCAATGGAGCTGTGGTGTCTTGGCGCGTGTGGAGCCGATTCCAGAGTCAGCCGCGGCGCCCATCAAGGTGCTGCATCTCGCCAGGGCACAGGCCGTGTGGCAGCGCCGCGGTCCGCTCCTGCGGGTCGCGTGGCTGCTGCTCGAGACGCTCATCCTCAATAACCGTCTCGTGACATGCTCAGGAGTGCGGGTCGCGCTGCTGCGCGCGTTCGGGGCGCGAATCGGGCAGCGCTGCCGCTTGCTGCAGCCGCTGCGCGTCAAATCGCCCTGGCTCCTCGAGATGGGAAACGATTGCTGGCTGGGCGAGAGCGTCTGGATCTGCAATCAGGACCGCGTGTCCATCGGCTCGAATGTGTGTCTTTCCCAGGGTGTCTTTCTCACCACCGGCTCCCACGACGTGCGTGCAACCATGGACCTGCAGGTCTCGCCGATCGTGATCGAGGATGGGGCCTGGATTTCCGCCATGTGCGTCGTGCAGCGCGGAATCACCGTGGGACGCTCGGCCGTGGTGACCCCGCTATCCGTCGTTCACAAATCGTTGGCGCCAGGTGGAATCTATGGCGGTAACCCCTGCCGATTCGTGCGTAGCCGTTTCTGAGCTGGCCGAGCGCAGCTACGGCGCTGCACACAACGAGGAGGTCGTGCGGTGGGTGGCGCCAGGTCCGTTGCGTGTGCTCGATGTCGGCTGCGGCACCGGCGGCAACGCCGACTATCTGATGAAGCGCGGCGCCGTCGTCGACGGGGTCACGTTGTCGCAGGCGGAGGCACGTTGCGCTCGGGGCTGCTGTCGCGATGTCGTCGTCCATGATGTCGGATCGGGTCTGCCCCACGAGCTGACGGGGCCCTACGATGCCGTGCTCTGCTCGCACGTTCTCGAGCACCTCTGCTATCCGCGCCAGCTGCTGCTGGACATTGCGCGCGTGGCGCCGCTCGGCATCCTCGTCGTCGCCGTCCCCAACCTCCTTTACTACAAGAGCCGTCTGCGGCTGCTGTGCGGTCGATTCGAGTACGAGCGCGGCGGCATCATGGACGATACGCACTTTCGCTGGTACACGCTGGCGACGCTCTCGCGCTTGCTGCGCGATTGTGGCTTCGCCGTGAGTCGGGCCTACGGCGCAGGCGGCATGCCACTCGGCCCACTACGCAGGCTCCTCCCGCAGCTCTCGCGCACCGCCGACACCCTGGCGTGCCGTGCGGCACCGGGGATGTTCGGATGGCAGTTGCTGGCGCTGGCGCGGCCGATCGCGAGCGCCGCGCTCTAGTCGCGCAAGCGGTACGCCGTGGTGTCGATGACGCCATCGGGACGTACCACCGAGCACAGCGACTGCTGCTCGAGCGCCTCGAAATTGAACGGTGGCGCACTCACCACCACACCCGAGCGCAGCGGCAAGCGTGTCCCCGGTCCCGTGGGCTTGTCGCGATTCGGCGTGAAGAATGGCTCACGTGGCACGTGCTCGGTGATCACGGCCCAGGCGTACTGCCGCAGCTTCGGTAGGATCGCACCGATCATCTCGTTGCTGAGATGTTGCAGGACCTGGCGCAGAAACACCACATCGCCCGGCGGCAGCGGATCGGCCACGATGTCGAGCACCCGAAACTCGACATCGAGCCCGGCAAAGCGCCGATGGTTGCGCTCAATCAGCTCGGGGACCACATCGCAGGCGACGTACGTACTGCAGCCGCTGCGCACGCGGGCGCCCACGGCGAAATCCCCGCAACCGAGATCGACCGCCGGCGGCTTGCTCGGGAATCGGGCCAGAAACTGCCGCGTGGCGTCGATGTAGGGAACGACGATCGGCTCTTCGTGACTGCCGGTCCCGGAGGAGAAGCTGTCGGGCTGCCGTCGGCTCTGCTCCCACAGCCCGCGCGCGTAGATGGCGCTGAACACCTCGGTCGGCGATCGGGACCTGAACTCGGCGTCGATGCGCACGGTTTTCGCGGCTCGCCACCGGTCCACCAGGCCTCGTGGGATCAGCGGCCGCACCAAGCGCTTGAGGCTCATCCACGATCTCCCGGTGCGGCGGCGGCTGTCGTTGCCGACTCAGGCGGCGCGCTGCCGGGCGCCCCGGTGCTCGATGGTGGCGAGCAACGTGCGTGCCGCCGCCTCGATGTGAAAGCGGTGGCGGAAACACTCGAGCGCACTGCGGCCGTAAGCCACACGTTGCTCCGCCGTTGCGCCCATCCAGCGCTCCAGCATCGCGGTCGTACCCGTCACGGAGTCCTCCTCGACGAGTCCGGCCCCGCTCTCGAGCACCTCACGCCAGATATTCACCTTGTTGGAGATGAGCACGGGCGTGCCGCAGGCAAGCGCTTCCGCGACCGCGATTCCGAAGTTTTCCTGGTGCGAAGGCAGCACGAAGGCCTGCGCCGAGCGCAGCGCGCCATACTTGGCATCCCCGCGCAGCATCCCCGTCCAAATCACCCGCTGCTCCACGCCGAGGTGCCGCACGAGGTGAGCGAGCTTGCGCCGTGAGCCGAGGGAATCGGGTCCAGCGATCACCAGGCGCAGCTCGGGATCGCGTGACGCCACCGCCGCGAATGCCTTGATGAGAAGGTCGCAGCCCTTCTTGGGATGGATGCGTCCGAGGAACAGCAAGAAGGGCCTGTCCCGCAGCTGCGGGAAGCTCGCGAGGAACTGCTGGCGCT
>DATJSR010000146.1:0-15286 GCA_035504015.1 Steroidobacteraceae bacterium | reverse complement strand
GCTGCGGCTCGCCATACGCTTGCCGGGCGGGGAGCTGTGGCTGCGTGCGTGGCAGGTCAAGATCGGCCGGGTGCACTTGTACCTGCTCGACAGCAACGACGTGGCCAACGATGCGGTGTTTCGTGGCATCGCGGGCGATCTCTACGGGGAGGGCGCGGAGCTGCGCCTGCAACAGGAGCTGCTGCTCGGCATCGGGGGGTGGCGCCTCCTCGAGGCACTGCAGCTCGAGCCCGAGGTCTGCCACCTCAACGAGGGCCATGCGGCCTTTGCCGTCCTCGAGCGGGCGCGCAGCTTTCGGCGCCGCATGGGCTGCTCGTTTCGTACCGCGCTGAGTGTCACGCGGTCGGGGAACATCTTTACCTCGCACACGGCGGTCCCGGCGGGCTTCGACCGTTTTCCGGCGCCGCTGATCGAGCGCTATCTCACGCGCTATGCGGAGCAGGAGCTCGGAATCTCGGTGGCGGAGCTGCTCTCGCTCGGTCGGGCCGATGCGGGCGACGCGGGCGAGCCCTTCAACATGGCGTACCTCGCGGTCCGCGGCAGCGGTCTCATCAACGGTGTGAGCAAGCTTCACGGAGAGGTCAGTCGCCGCATCTTCCTGCCGCTCTTCCCGCGCTGGCCTGCCGAGGAGGTTCCCATTCAGCACGTGACGAACGGCGTTCACACGCCCGGCTGGGACAGCGCCGAGGCGGATGAGCTCTGGACGGCTGCCTGCGGCAAGGACCGCTGGCGAGGAGCGCAGGAGACGCTCGCGGCCGGAATCCGCAGCCTCAGCGATGCCAGCCTCTGGCAGTGCCGCAATGCCAACCGCATCAGACTCATCGAGTACGCACGCGCGCACCTCGCCCGACAGTTGCAGGCGAGCGGCTCGAGCGACGAGGAGATCGCGGCGGCGAGTCGCTTGTTTCGCCCGGACGTACTGACGATCGGCTTCGCGCGGCGCTTCGCCACGTACAAGAGGCCGAACCTGCTGTTGCAGGACCGGGAGCGGCTGCTGCGGCTCCTGAGCAATACTCAGCGGCCCGTGCAGCTCATTCTCGCCGGTAAAGCCCATCCGGCCGATGCGCCGGGCCAGGCGTTGATCCGGGAGTGGGTGCAGTTCGTGCGAGCGGCTGAGGTGCGGCCGCACGCGCTCTTGCTCGCCGACTACGACGTGTCCATGAGCGAGCATTTCGTGCAGGGCGTGGATCTGTGGATAAACACACCGCTGCGCCCCTGGGAAGCCTGTGGCACGAGCGGCATGAAAGTGCTGGTGAACGGGGGCCTCAATCTCTCGGAGCTCGATGGGTGGTGGGCGGAGGCCTATACACCGGCCGTTGGCTGGGCGCTCGGGGATGCAAAGGACAGCGATTCGGCGCGGGATGCGGCGGATGCCGCGCAGCTGTACACGCTGCTCGAAACAGAGGTCATCCCGGAGTTCTATGCACGCGACGCGCAAGGCATTCCGCGCGCCTGGCTGGCGCGGGTACGCGAGAGCATGGCGACGCTGACCCCTGCCTATTCGGCGAATCGAGCCGTGCGCGAGTACGTCGAGCGTTGCTATCTGCCGGCCGCTGCCAGCTATCGAGCCCGCGCCGCGCGCGAAGGCGCGCTCGGCGCGCAGATAGCAGAGCGGCTCCGCCATCTCGACGAGAATTGGCCCGGGCTGCGCTTCGGAGCCACGTCGGTGGCGAGCACCGAGGGGCGCCATCGCTTCGAGGTCGAGGTCTTCCTCGGTGCGCTCGATCCGGGCGCGGTACGTGTCGAGCTCTACGCCGCCCCGACCGATCGGGGTGGGGCGGAGCATCGCGAGATGACGCCCCTGACGAGCCGCGCCATCGCGGCGGAGCAGGCTCGAGTTTACGTGGGCGAGGTGTGCGCGGATCGGCCGCCCTCGGACTACACGGCGCGCATCGTCCCAGCCGTCCCCGGCGTCGCGGTACCGCTCGAGAGCGGGCACATTCTCTGGCAGCGATGATGCTCGCCTGAGTGGCTGGCCAGCGCGAGCCAAGCGATAATCGTGCGCATGGAGCACGTGCGCTTCGGCCAAACCGGTCTCAAGGTCTCGCGTCTGTGCCTGGGTACCATGGCGCTCGGCAGCTCGGCCTGGAAATCCTGGGTGCTCGATGAGGAGCGCGCGGTGCCGATCCTGCGCCGCGCGCTCGATCGCGGGATCCGCTTCTTCGACATGGCCGACTGGTACTCGACTGGGCGCAACGAGGAGCTCGTGGGGCGTCGTCTGCTCGAGTGGCTGCCGCGCGAGGAGCTGGTGCTCGCCACCAAAGTCTTCTACCCGATGAGCGAGCAGCCAAACGACCGCGGCCTGTCGCGCAAGCATCTGCTGACATCGATCGATCGCTCGCTGCAACGGCTCGGCACGGATTACATCGATCTTTATATCGTGCACGCCTTCGATGCGGAGACCCCGATCGAGGAGACGCTGGCGACGCTGCACGAGATCGTGCAGGCCGGCAAGGCGCGCTATCTCGGCGCCTCCACGATGTACGCCTGGCAGCTCGCCAAGATGAACTACACGGCGCGCCTCAACGGTTGGACACCGTTCGCGAACATGCAGTGCCAGTACAGTCTGCTCTATCGCGAGGAGGAGCGTGAGATGATGCCGTACTGCCAGGAGGATGGCATCGCGGTCACCGCCTTCAGCGCGCTCGCCCGCGGCTTTCTCGCGCGCTCCGGTGAGAGCGCGCGCACGGCGCACGATCCCTACCAGAGCTTCTTCGGCGATGAGATCGACATCGAGATCACCCGGCGCGTGCACGAGCTCGCTCGCAGGCGCGGTGTCACCGCTGCGCACGTGGCGATGGCCTGGGTCGCACAGAGCAGCCGGGTGAGCGTGCCGATCATCGGCGCCACCGCGTGCGAGCAGGTCGATACGGCCATCGAGGCGAGTGAGCTGCGCTTGGATGAAAAGGAGCGGCGCTTCCTCGAGGAGCCTTACCGACCGCGTGATGAGATCAACGACGCCAATCCGCTGCGCCGCCCGCGGGCGTTGTACCGAAGCGGGCGGATCGATGCCGATCGCTGAGGGCGGCGCCTCACAGCATTACCTTGCGGTGCGGCAGAGCTCGACTCTAGAATCGACTCACTGACGCGCCGGAGCGACCTCTCAGGCGCGCAAGGGGAGGGGGACCGACGCTCTGCGGAGCAAGAAGGGCCCAATTGTCGAAGCTCATCGCAATGACCTGGCGTACGGCTCTGAAGGCGGCGCTGCCATTGCTTGCCTCGATCACGCTGACGATGCAGGCGGCTGCTGCCGCGGCGCCCACCGTCCAGACGAAAACCTTTGTCTTCAGCTACTTCTATCCCGCGAACTACTTTGGCGAGGACACCTGTCCAGACGGTCTCAATCCGCTCCCGGACGTCTTCTTCAAGCGTGACCTGAAGATCCTCGGCGTGCCGCAGGCCGAGGTCGATGCGATGTTCAACAAGGACTACAACATCCAGAACGGCCGCACCACGACCAACTGGGTATCCGTGGTCGCCACGCGCGGCAATGGCAGGGACAACGTCTACGTCCACCCGACCACGGTCGCCGATGCTCATTTGAAGCCTGCCGTGGGACGTTACGCCTGGGGGTTCAACCTCGATGGCCGCGGCGCGGCCTCGCCGAACTCCTATGAGGATCCCGAGACCCACGAGCGGGGCGTGAACAATCAGCTCTTTCGGGCGATGGGCTGCATTCAGGCGTACAAGGGTTACCCGCCGCCGCAGCCCCCGCTCGAGCCGGAATACCGCTGGGATCTGTCGCGCCCCGTCATGGGAGCCTGGCTCATCTCGATCAGCGGCACGGATCTGAGCCACGACGGCGAGGTCACCGTAACGCTCGAGACCTCGATCGACCCGGTCACCATGCAGGATGCCAACGCACACGTACAGCGCGATGTCAGCTACCGGGTAAGAGAGCAACCTGCATCGCGCAACGTGCTGCGTGGGCATCTGCGCAACGGCGTGATCAGCACCGAGCCGGCGCACATCCGCATGCAGTGCGATGCCTATATTCAGCCGGTTTACGAGTTTCTCGAGGCTCGCCTGCGTCTGCGGCTCAAGTCCGATGGCAGTCTCGAAGGCCTGCTCGGTGGCTATCAGCCCTGGTACCAGGTTTACTGGAGCCATGCCAAGGTGGGCTATATCGATGAGCGCGGCTTCGGCATCGATGCGCCGGCGCTCTATTACGCCCTACGGCGCAATGCGGATGCTTATCCCGATGCGCGCACTGGCCGCAACACGGCGATTTCCGCCGCCTACCAGATCGAGGCCGTGCCGGCGTTTCGCCTCGCACTCGCGCAGGCGAGCGTGGCCGGAGCGGTCATCCAGGATCGGCCACAGCCCGCCCCCAGCGCGGGTGCGCACGTACCACTGCTGCCTGCGCTCTTCGGCGCGCACGAGCCGCGTGTGCGGCCTGCGCCGCCGATTGCCCGGCGTCTGACACCGGAGCAGTACCGCGCGGTGATCGCGGATGTGTTCGGTCCGAGCATCCGTGTCGAGGGGCGCTTCGAGCCGGGATTGCGGATGAACGGCTTGCTCGCGGTGGGTACGGCCCATGTCGGCGTCACGGCGAGCGGCCTCGAGCAGTTCGATGCCATGGCGCAGGCGATCGCCGCGCAGGTGGTGAGCCCACCGCACCGGGCGAGCCTGATCGCGTGTGTACCCCTGGCCACGGATCGAGCCGATGCGAGCTGTGCCCGGCGCTTCCTCGGTCGGGCGGGGGAGCTTCTGTACCGCCGCCCGCTCAGCACGCTCGAGCTTGCTCAGGCAGTGACCGTGGCGAGCGCATCCGCCGCGGCGCTGCACAGCTTCTACGACGGGCTGCGGATGAGCCTCGCGGGCCTGCTCGAGTCCCCGCCGTTCCTGTTCCGCGAGCAGCTCGCCGAGCCCGATCCCGCGCACGCCGGCGACTACCGCCTCGATGCCTACAGCGCGGCCTCGCAGCTGAGCTTTTTCCTGTGGAACTCCGGGCCGGATGCACGGCTATTGGATGCCGCGCGCAGCGGGGAGCTGCAAAGCCCCGCGGGCTTGCAGCGGCAGGTCGAGCGAATGCTCGGCTCGGCGCGGCTCGAGGCTGGTGTGCGGGCGTTCTTCAGCGACATGCTGCAGTTCGATCTGTTCGATTCGCTCGCCAAGGATTCGAAAATCTACCCGAAGTGGACCGTGAAAGTGGCGCAGGAGGCGCAGGAGCAGACACTGCGCACGATCGTCGATCTGCTGTTGACCCGGCGCGCAGACTATCGGGATCTATTCATCACTCGGGACACGTTCCTCACCCCCTCCCTGGCCTCGCTCTATCGGGTACCTCTGGCGCGCGGTGCCGGGCTGTGGCAGCCGTACCGGTTCCCGCAAGGCGATCCTCGGGCGGGCATTCTGGCGCAGGCAAGCTTCGTGGCACTGCACGCGCACGAGGGGACGAGCTCCCCGACGCTGCGCGGCAAGGCGCTGCGTGAGCTCTTGCTGTGTGAACCCGTCCCGGCGCCGCCGGGCAACGTCAACCTCAGCGGGGCCCAGGATTCGCACGGCGCGCTCTTCAAGACCATGCGCGAGCGGCTCACGGCTCACCGCACCAATCCGACCTGCGCCGGCTGCCACAAGCTCATGGATCCGATCGGCCTTGCGCTCGAGAACTTCGACGCCGATGCAGGCTACCGCACGAGTGAGAACGGTGCACCGCTCGATACCTCCGGCGAGCTCGACGGCATCCGCTTCTCCGATGCAGCCGGCCTGGGGCGAGCCATGCACGATAATCCCGCAACGGGCGCCTGCCTGGTGCGCCGCGTGTTCTCTTATGCCACCGGGCGGGCAGCCACGCGCTACGACCTGCCCTGGATTCACGATCTGGAGCACCATTTCGCAGCCGAGGGCTATCGCATGCCGGAGCTCATGCGGCACATTGCGTTGAGTGACAACTTCTATCGCGTCGCCAGGCCCGATGTCGCCGTAGCCCCCGACACGCAGCTCGCCGCGCGCACCCTTCCGGTAGGAGACTCGAGATGAGCGTCAGCGAGCGATTGAGCCGGCGCCGCGTGCTGCGCGGGATGATGCACGGAGCGACGGTGAGCCTCGCGCTGCCGTTTCTCGATTGCTTCCTCGATGAGCGCGGCACAGCGCTTGCGGCAACGGGAGCTGCACTGCCGGTGTGCTTCGGTACCTGGTATTACGGTTGCGGCTTCAATCCGGGCCGCTGGGAGCCCAAGACCACCGGCGCCGGATACGAGTTCGGCATCGAGATGCAGCCGCTCGCCCCGTATCGGCATCTGATCAACGTCTACAGTCAGCTCTCGGCGTTGCTCGATGGGCGCCCGCCGGCTGCCCACACGGTTGGCCCGGCGGTGATCATGCAAGGCGTCGCACCGCCCACCACCGAGGTGTTTCTCAGTCCCGGACCCACGCTCGATGTCATGATTGCGGATCAGATTGGGTCGCACTCTCGCTTTCGCTCGCTGGAGGTGTCCTGTACGGGCAGCACAGCCAGCAGTCACAGCAAGCGCGAGGGCAGTGCCATCAATCCGTCCGAGATCTCCCCACTGGCGCTCTACATGCGCATCTTCGGACCCGGGTTCAAGGATCCGAACGCCGCGAGCTTCACCCCGGATCCCGCGGTGGTCGTCCGTCGCAGCGTCTTGTCGGCGGTGAGCGAGCAGACGAGGGCACTCAGAAGGACGCTCGGCAGTGCCGATCGGGCCCATCTCGATCAATACCTCACCTCGTTGCGCGAGCTCGAGCAGCAGCTCGATCTGCAGCTGCAGCGTCCCGCACCCCTCGCTGCTTGCAGCTTGCCGGGGAGACCTGCCGAGACCCCGGTCGGCGGTGAAGTCGGGGAGGTCACCCTCAACCACCAGCTGTTTGCGAGGATTCTGGCGCACGCGCTCGCCTGCGATCAGACACGCGTCATCAACATGATGGTGACCGACGGGCTGTCGCAGCTGCGCTTTGCCGGCGAGGCCAATACGCACCACCTGTTCACCCATGAGGATCCGATCGACGAGCGGCTCGGCTATCAGCCCAACGTCGCGCGCTTCTTCCCGGTGCTGCTCGGCATGGTCGGCACCTTCCTGCGCGAGCTGCAGAGCATTCGCGAGGCTGACCGGACGCTGCTCGATCGGATGCTGGTGCTCAACTACACCGACTCGGGTTACGCCAAGAACCACACCACCGAGAACATTCCCCTGCTGACCGCCGGCGGCGCCGGCGGTCGGCTCAGGACCGGCATTCACGTGGCGGCCGCCAAGGGCGACCCTGTCACCCGGGTGTCGCTCACGGTGCAGCAGGCGCTCGGTCTTCCGGTCAGCAGCTTCGGCACCGAGTCGAACCGAACCTCGAAGACCATCACCGAAGTCATGGCCTAGCGGGCGAGCGTCGGATGGTGAGACGGGGAGCCCTGGCGGGACTGGCGCTGCTCGCGTTGCTGCTCGTGATCGGGCTGAGTGCGCGGTGGCGGGGCGAGCGCAATGCCGAGACTCAGGAGGCCTGGCCGGTGCCGCCCGCGACGCCGATAGGCATCAGGCTTCAGCCCATGCCTGGCGCGCGTCTCGGCGCGGATGAGCGGCGCGCGCTCGCCGATGCGCAGGGGCTCTCACTTTACGTCCACGCGGGCGATCGCCCCGGTCATGCCACCTGCAGCGGCCCGTGCGGTACCGTGTGGCCGCCCGCGCTCGCTGCGCCCGGCGCTCAGGCGACAGGCGAGTGGTCGCTCCTCGTGCGCGAGGACGGTACGCGGCAGTGGGCGTATGCGGGTGCGCCGCTGTATCGCTTTGCGTCGGATAGAGCGGTGGGTGAGGCGGGCGGTGTGAGCGCGGCAAGCCCCGCCTGGCAGCTGGCGCTGTTTGATCCGGCGGCGCACTTGCGTGTGCCCGACGGGATTGCGGTGCACGAGCTCGCCGATGCGGGCGGCGTAGGCCTCGTGGATGCAGCCGGCCTCACGCTCTACGCGGCGACACGCCCTGAGGCCTGTCAGGAGGATGCGGCCTGCCGGCAACGCTGGTTGCCCGCGCAGGCAGCGCAGCTCGCAGCGGCCAGCGGCGACTTCGCTCCGCGTCTACGAGACGACGGGATCACACAGTGGAGCTTCCGCGGCAGACTCCTGTATCGCTACGCAGGCGATCAAAGGCCGGGGGACGTCGCAGGCAGCAACACGGATCCGCGCTTCCAGGTTGCGTTGATCCTGCGCTATTTCATGCCCCAGGGCGTGAGGATCCGCGAGCGCGTCGGGCTCGGCGCGGTGCTCGTCACCACGGCTGATGCAACGCTGTATCAGCGCGATCGCGTCCGCCCGGACGACAGCCACAACTTCAGACTCGACCACGGAACTCCCGCTCTCGGGCGCCTCTTCGGCACCGCTACTTGCGATAGCCTGTGCACGCGTGAATGGCGCCCACTGCTCGCCCCCGGCGGAGCGCTCGGCTCGGGCTTTTGGGAGATCATGCGCCGGAAGGACGGTCGCTCGCAGTGGGCGTACAAGGGCTTTGCACTGTATAGCTATCGCGAGGACCGTCCGGGTGAGGCCCGCGGCAACGAGCAGTATCAGCTCGCGTCCGTCGTGACCGACGACAGCCCCGTCGGGCCATCCGGCTCGCCTCTGGCGGCGCTCGCCGCCGTATCGATCGACCAGCGCATCGTTGCAGGCAGCGCCGCCTCGGGCGTCGGCGTCAGCGCGCTCTTCTGGCATGCCACCACCCCCTGAGCGCTCGCAGGGGGCAACGCGGCGCCTGATGCAGCACTCGCTGTGCGCACTCGGGCTCTGTGTGGCGCTCGCGAGCGGGCCGGTGCTGGCCCAGCCTAATTCCTCCGCAAAGCCCGCCCCGCAGCCGGCGACGGATGCCGCAACGATCGAGCGTGGGCGCTACCTTGCGACCGCCGGGGACTGCATCTCCTGCCACACGCGGCCGGACGGTGTCCCCTTCGCGGGCGGCCTGCCCCTGCAGACCCCCTTTGGTGTGATCTACACCGCCAACATCACGCCCGATACGGCCACAGGCATCGGTACCTGGTCGGAGGCGCAATTCGCGCGGGCGTTGCGCGAGGGTATGGCGGCCGACGGCACCGCCCTGTATCCGGCATTTCCCTATCCGGAATATACGAAGGTGCGCGATGCGGACGTGCAGGCGCTTTATGCCTACCTGCGCTCACTCCCCGCCGTGCGCTACCGGCCGCCGCCCAATCGCATGTCGTTTCCCTTCGGCGTGCGCTCGCTGCTCGTCGCGTGGAAGAAGCTGTTCTTTCGCGACGGTCGCTATACGAGCGATGCTTCCCGCAGTGCCGAGTGGAATCGCGGCGCCTACTTGACGCAGGGCCTGGGACACTGCGGCGCCTGCCACACGCCGCGCAATGTATTCGGGGCCGAACGCGAGTCCCTGGCACTTACGGGTGGGGTGTATCTGGATGAGGTGCGCGATGCCATCGTGGAGGATCAGATCAGGCCCTTCGATGAGCGACTCGTGCGGCGCTGGTCCACCCCCAATCTCACCGCCGCGAGAGGCGGTCTGGCCGCCTGGTCCCTGGATGAGCTCGTGGAGTACTTGAAGAGCGGCCACAACGCGCGCGCCGGGGCCTTCGGCCCGATGAGCGCGGTGATCGTCAATAGCACCAGTCAGCTCAGCTCCGCGGATCTGCACGCGATGGGGGTGTACCTGAAGAGCCTGCCCGCGGCTCAGCAATCGCCTGCGCGGCGCGCGTCCGCGTTAGTGCTGCGCAGTGGCGCGATCGTGTACAACACCCGCTGTGTCGATTGCCACCAATCCACCGGTCTGGGTATGCCGCGCGGTGCCGGCGCCGATCCCTCCAAGACCGCACCGCCGCTCGCGGGCAGCGCCGCACTGCAAGCGCCTGACCCGGCGACACTCATCAACGTCATTCTGTACGGCGCTCACGAGAGCGTGCCGAGCGGCAGCGCGTGGCCCCGGATGAGCGGCTTCGAGCTCAGCGTCGGACTCGACGATGCGCAGATCGCGGCGCTGTGCTCCTATGTGCGCTCGAGTTGGGGAAACGATGCGTCGGCCGTGGATGTCGATACGGTCGAACGCCAGCATTAGAGGGTTGACCGTGCCAGCGCTTCGCAGATCGCCTTGCAGCTCATCGCTCGCAGCGGCGTGGCTTTGGCTGCTCGCGGCCCTCGGCGCGCGGGGCATCGCGCTCGCAGCGCCCGCGGGCTGCGACAATCTCTTCGGTCAGCGCTGTCTGATCGACCTGCCAAGCGGCGTGCACATGAGCTATTTCGAGCTCGGCTCAGCCGCAGGGCCGGCCGTCGTCCTGTTGCACACCGACACCACGAGCGCCGTGGAGTGGGCCTGGACCGCAAGCGCGCTGCGCCAGCTCGATCCGACACTGCATGTGTTTGCCCTGGACCAGCGCGGCGCCGGGGCCACGGATCTTCCGGACACCGAGCGCTGCTGGAGGCAGCCCAACCTGTGCCTCGCCGCATCGGACCTGGTCGCCGACGTGCTCGCCTTCATGGACGCACGGGGCATCGAGCACGCCACCCTCGTCGGTCACGGCATGGGTGCCCTGATCGCCCGCCGGCTCGCCCTCGATCACCCCGAGCGCCTCTCGCGGCTGATTCTCTCGGGCACGGGGCTCGCGCCGCCCAGCGCACCGCTGCCGGGTCCCGATGCGCTGCGGACGCTCGGCTGGCAGCGCATGCTCGAAGCCAAAGGCGTGCGCTGGCCCGAGGGAGCCTTGCACATGCGCCCGCTCGACATCGATCCGGACGCCGTGCACACGCTGCTCGAGCACTGGGACATCTCCGTGATCGCGGACCCCGACGTGGTGCGGACCATTGCGGCGCAGTCGGCTCAACAGTGGCTCGCCGCGTGGGGCTACCTCGATCCGACTCCGGTGCCAGCGGTGCCACCCGAGCGGCTCGAGCGCCTGACGGTGCCGACGCTGGTACTCTGGGGAAGCGAGGATTACTACTGGAGTCGCAATTCTCAGGACGAGCTCATGCAGGTGCTGCGCCGTGCGAGCCGCGCACACCCGGGCATGTATTTCTACTGGAAGCAGTATGGAGTGCGATCGCCACCAGCCTCTCGCGACAAGCATCTCGCCGATGACATCGGGCACAATCTCTCCTGGGAGGCACCCCGGCAGCTCGCTGCCGACATCGCAAGCTTCATCCGTACCGGCGCACCGACCCGCGATCGCTATCGCAGCGATCCTGCGAACCTGCACCGTATCCTGGTAGAGCCGGGAGCCGCGACGATCGTTTCCTCGCGGAACGCACCGCCCTGAGGGGCGTGGAGCGTTCGAGCGTTTTGTCCAAGCGGCACGGCGCAAGGTACCTTTCCTCGAGCTCGCCGCGCCCCTAAGCTGCGCGCGGAAGATCGAGTGATCGAGCGATAGCGGTCATCGTTACCGAAGAGGCGCTTCCCATGAAACTATGCACTCTCGCGCTCGCCTGCGGCATACCCCTGGCCAGCCTGTGTTCGATGGCCGTCAGAGCGGGCGACTGTGAGCAGCTCGCGCAGCTGAAACTGCCGCACACCGAGATCACGCGCGCCGAGAGTGTCGCGGCCGGCGCCTTCAGCCCGCCGTCGGGCTCTGGCGGTGGTGGGCCGGGGGCGCCCCCCGGGGCATACTCGCACTTGCCCGCCTTCTGCCGCGTCGCAGGCATCAGCCGCCCGACGGCGGACTCGGACATTCGCTTCGAGGTGTGGCTGCCTGCAGAGGGCTGGAACGGCAAGTTCGTCGGCACCGGCAACGGCGTGTGGGCCGGCTCGATCACCTACTTCTCGATGATCGAGCCCCTTCTCAAGGGTTACGCCACCGCGGCGACGGACGACGGCCACCAGGGCAGTGCGCTCGATGCCGGCTTCGCGGCGGGCCACCCGGAGAAGCTCATCGATTTCGGCTATCGCGCCCCGCACGAGATGACCGCGATCGCCAAAGAGGTAATTGCACAGTTCTACGGCAAGCCCGCCGGGCGCTCACTGTTCGTGAGCTGCTCGACCGGCGGGCGTCAGGGCTTGATGGAGGCCTACCGCTTTCCGGATGACTACGACGGCATCTCCTCGATGGCGCCCGCCAACCCGATGGTGGCGCTGATGGTGAGCTCTCTGTGGACCGGAAACGCAACCCTCAAGGATGCGGCGAGTCACATCCCGCCGCCCAAGTTCGCGATGATTCACAAGGCAGCGGTGCAAGCCTGCGACGCCGATGACGGTGTCAAGGATGGCATCATCTCCGCGCCGCAGAGGTGCCAATTCGATCCGGCTTCGCTGCAATGCCACGGCGAGGAGGGGCCGGACTGCCTGACCGCGCCGCAGGTGGCAGCCTTGCGTGCCATCTATGCAGGGCCGCGCGATCCGCGCACGGGCCGGCAGATCTTTCCGGGATTCGAGGTCGGCAGCGAGAGCATGTTTCCGATCCAGACCGCGGGGCCCGAGCCCTTCGGTGCCGCGGAATCGTTCATGAAAGACCTGGTGTTTGCCGATCCACACTGGGATTTCCGCAGCTTCGACTACGACAAGGGCGTGGCGCGGGCGATGCAGGTCGGCAGCGCCGTGCTCGATGTGCCGCCCACGGGCCTCGATGCCTTCTTCGCGGGGGGACGCAAACTGCTGCTCTATCACGGCTGGGCCGATGGGCTGATCCCGTCGCGCAGCACGGTGCAGTTCTATCAGGGGCTCAGCGCCCACCTCGGGCCGGCCAAGTCCGCAGCCGGCACGCGTCTCTTCATGATCCCGGGCATGGGCCACTGCGCAGGCGGCGACGGGCCCTTCGTCTTCGATGCCATCTCGACCATCGACGGCTATGTCGCCACCGGGCACGCGCCCGAGCGCATCGTCGTGAGCAACCCCCCAGGGGCTCCGGTGCGCACCCGCCCGCTGTGTCCCTGGCCTCAGGAGGCGGTGTATTCGGGCACGGGTAGCAGCGATGAGGCCGCCAACTTCACGTGCGCCGCACGGCGGCGCTGAACGCAGCGTCTCGAGCGGCGGCGGCTAGGGCATCGCGCACTCGAAGCTCGCGGCGTCGTTCACATTGCCCGACCCACGGTAGCGCACGTAAGCGGGGTATACGCACAGCGGCCGGGTGAACTTCGTCGCGCCCGTGGTGGCATCGAGCTTGGCGGCGATCAGCGTGCCGGGTGCCTTGCCTTGCTCCACCCACTGCATCATGGGTGTCAGCAAGTCGATGCTGTCGGCACCGTCACCTCCGGCGCAGTGATCGACGCCGGCGGCGATGTAGAGTCGCGTTCCCCCGGCGGTGAGGGCGGGTCCGGCAGCGGCGGTGACCTCCTGCCAGGTGCGGATGGTGTCCTTGTGCGACAGCAGGCCGTCGTCCGCGCCGTGCCACACGATGATCTTGCCGCCTCCGCGCAGATACTGCACGAGCTCGGGCACGCCGGCGCTGAACTGGTATTGCATATCGATGACCGCTGCGATCCGCAGCAGATCGGCGTCCACGTCGAACGAGGCGGCCGACCAGCTCGGATCGTTCATTACGATGTAGCGCATGTGTCCCACGCCGAACAGGCCGAAGGCCGGCGCCCCCAATCCGAGATCGCCAAAACCGTACCCTGAGTAGACCGTTCGCCCGTTGGCCAGCTTGAGGTCTGCCTGGAGCGCTTCCACGGCAGCGATCTGCTCCATCGTCAGCCCGACGCTGGCCGGGATGTCGCGGCGCGGATCGAATCGGCACGCCTGCCAGTTGGAGATGATGCCGTCTCTGAGGCCATCGAGCGCATCGCACTTGGCGACAGCCGCCGCGTGGATCTGCGCAAACTGCTCGCGAGTTGGCATATGCAGCGCCGCCGCGCGCGTCCACTCGGCGATCTGTCCGACGAGATTGCGCGAGGGGGCGGCGGCGATCACGCCGTTGAACTCGGAGCCGTACTTTGCTGCGGCGTTCAAGGCGCCGCGGCCGCCATTGGAGCAGCCCTCGTAATAGGCGAAGCGCGGCGCGGCGCCGTAGTAGGCCTGCGTGACGGCCTTGCCGAAGCGCGTTGCCGTGAGGATTGCGAGGTGCGCATAACGCTCGACCGCGCGCGGGTTGTTCAGCAAGAGCGCACCGGATGGATCGCGGTGCCCGCCGTTGTTCGCACCCTGCACGGCGCCGGCACTGAGCGCGACGTCATGCGTGCCGACCGGCGGAATCTTGCCGTCGAAGCCACCACCGCCACGTTGCACGTAGCGCCCGCGCCAGTGATCGGGCAGTCGGACCTCGATGTCGTGCAGCGTGCCGTTCTCGGTACCGCGCACGCGACAGTAGCCCGGCAGGGTGGCCGTGGCGCTGAGTTGGCTCGCCTCCGTGATCACGACGTTGTAGAACGAGCGCCCCGCCAGCGATTCGCAGCTCACCACGGGTGCTCGTGCCGGGGGCGCAGAGGTTGCGGGCGCCGTGAAGCCGGTGCTGGCCGTCGCCAGAGCGAGCGCCAGAGTACGCCCGGCGATGCGGAGTAGGACAGTGACGGTCGGTGCCATGGCTCGCCTTCCTTGTGTGAGAGCTCTGCAGGTCATCGCAGGCTCTCCCGCAGCTTCTGCAAATCGGCATGCCGGGTCTCGCCGAGGCTGCCGGCAGCAGCCGTGCGCATGTCGCGCAGCTTCTCCAGAGAACGCAGCAGCACGGGCAGCGGCGGCCCGCTGGCCGTCAGTCCCGCCTGATGCTCGGGCTTGAGAGCGGCGGCGGGCAGCTCGATGAAGCGTCGCACCAGCTGATCGTGATGCTGAGTGGCGTAGGTTGCGAACAGATCGCAAAGCTCCAGGAAAGCGCGTGTGCTCGCCTGAAACCAGGGTGCGCCGCCGTGGCTGTCGCTGGCGAGCAGCAGCTCATCGAGGAGGCTCCTGTATGTCATGCACTCGCGCAGCCGTGCCTGATCCCCCGGCAGCATGAACAGCATCTTGTCGACCAGCAGCTGAGCATAGTACGGATCGTTGGCCCGACACAGCCCGAGCAGCAGATCGAGCTCGTTGATCCCGGAGAAATCACCCGCATTGGCGCCGCGGTATTCCTGTCGGCCGACGCGGTAAGGCTTGTAATAGGGGCGCACGCAATAGAAGAAGCGATCCGCATCCAGCTGCCTGAAGAGCCGCTCGTTGCCCTCGATGACCCTGCGCAGCGCCACTTTTGCGGTATCGAACATCACATCGGCGACGGGGTTGGAAACCCCGAGGTGCACGACGCGCGTGAGCGCCTCGGCTGCGCTCTGCAGCAGCAGGATCGCGCGCGTGTTCTCGTCGATGAAGAGGAACTCATCGCGCAGCGAGGTGAAGCTCTTGCGTACGCCATCGATCGAGCGGTTGTGGGTAGCGAGGTGAGCCGTGGCGAAG
The DNA here is from genome assembly GCA_035504015.1 of Steroidobacteraceae bacterium. Classification (GTDB taxonomy): domain Bacteria; phylum Pseudomonadota; class Gammaproteobacteria; order Steroidobacterales; family Steroidobacteraceae; genus JASHUC01. Next base: position 38 of record DATJSR010000146.1, on the reverse strand, counting down.
CGCGGCGCCATGCCGATCGAGGCTCCGACGTGCAGGGC
>DATJSR010000145.1:0-34287 GCA_035504015.1 Steroidobacteraceae bacterium | reverse complement strand
CCGCGGGCGAGCGGCCGCGGCGCGAGCGCACCGAGCAGCGTGCACGCGCTCGCGAGCATCGCGGATTCGTGCTGCAGGCGGGGCGAGCGCACGAAGAACGCCGCCTGCCGCGGCGAGCGCCCCCGAGGCCGATTGAGCGGTGCGCGGCCGGGCTGCTGCAGGTAGCTGCGGTAGAGCTTGCGGATCCGATCCTCCGTGAGGCCGGTCCAGGCGCGGATCGTCTGCGTGCGCGCGGCGTGCTGGATGAAGCGCAGCGCGAGATCGAGCCGCAGGCGGTCGCGCTGATAGCGGTCGTCCGAGACGCGCATGGGTGCTCTCCTCGGGAGTTGCTCTAGCGTTTTGCGCAGAAAAGTGCCAACAATGGTGCCATTTCTCTTTTGCGATAAAAATAGCAAAAGTCCGTAATGCTTGCAGCGATGCGGTCGGCGGCAAATGGGGTCGGAACGGGGAGGAATGTCATGGCAGAGGAGAATGGCTTCGCTTGGCGCGAGCACGAGCCGCCGTGGAATGCGCGCGGCTGGCTGCACGGGCAGACGCTCGAGGCGCTCACCGCCATCAACGAGCAGTCGCTGGCGCTGCTCTGCGAGCAGGCGGCGCGCTGCGCGGTGCCCGCTCCGGCACTGCTCAGCGAATTACGCCCGCTGTGGTGCGCGCTCGATGCCGAGGCGTGCCGCCGTGCGGCTCAGTGTCCCTGCCTGCTCGTGGACGCAGGCTTCACCGATGCGCGTCGTTGGGGCGAGGATGGCGCCTGGCGCGTGCACGATCATGAGTACCCGCTCGGCGAGCGCGCCTTCTTCAGCGTGCCCGGCAGCGTCGATGTGCTGCGCCAGGTGCTCACCTTTGCCTGGCATCTGCTGCACAGCCAGCCGGCAGCGGCGCGCCTGCTGCTCGGGGTGGCACCCCGCTGCGCCGAGCTCATCGCCGCGCTGCCTCTCGGGCGGCTGCTGCACCTGGCGGACACGCGCCACGACTGGCTGCGGCCGCGCTGGTGTGATCGGCCGCAGCTGTGGCGGCAGCTGCTGAGCGCTGCGCGCTCGCCCGAGCCCGGAGCGCTGGAGGAGATCCGTCTGCGCGGCTTGCCGCTGCTCGCCGGGCAGTTGCGAGCCCACGGTGCCGGGTGAGAGCCGAACGAGCGTGGGCAAGCGCCGGGGCGTGCGCACGGGTCCGGTTGGTGGCACGCTGTGGTTATGTGAAGCCGCGCGCATTTCGCACGGTTCCGGTGCGACGCAACAGGAGTAACATCGCTCGCACCAGGGCACGCCCGATCTCGTTTCCGGGGATTCACGTGCGGCCTCGCACGGCCGCGTTGTCTCCGTGCCGCGACGTCTGGGTGGCACGGTTGCAATCCCGGTATAAAACGTGCCCTGATTCCAGCACCGACATCGCAAGAGGACTCACCAACATGGCTCTCTGGAAAGAACCGACTTCGACGGGAACCGCCTCTCCGCCTCCGCCTCCACTCAAGGACTCCATCATGCGGGAGCCGGCACCGGCCCCGAGCGTGAGCAGCCTGCCGCCCGAGGTGGCGCGCCGGCCGCGCGAGCGCGTCGAGGCGAAGGAATCCGTGATCGCGGCAGAGCTCACCATCGAGGGCAAGATCGAGGGCTCGGGGCACGTGCGCATCGCAGGCTCCTTCAAGGGCGACGTGCACGTGCAGGGCAACCTCACCATCGAGCAGGGCGCCCGCGTCACGGGACAGGTCCGTGCGCAGACGGTGGTCGTCGGCGGTGAGCTGCACGGCAACATCGATGCGGCTCAGCGCGTCGAGCTACTGGAGACGGGACTCGTGGCAGGCGACGTCAAGGCAGGCTCGCTGACCGTGGCGGCCGGCTCGCGCATGCGCGGCCAGGTCGAGTTCGGCTGGGAGGAGAAGACCACCAAGGCGTTCGGAGGAAGCAAAGTCGACCTCGCGACTTCATGAGCAGCAACGGTCGCCCGCTCACCCCCGGCAAGACCCGCAGCTGCCCACACTGCAAGGCGATCATCCTCGAGACTGCGACAGTCTGCCCGGGCTGCCAGCACCACCTGCGCTTCGACCCGGCGGCGACGCAGCGGGTGCCGGGGCGCACGCCGCTCAAGGTGGAGGGCGCCATCCGCCCGCCCGCGGGCGGTGGGGCGTGCGAATACTCCGTCGTGCTCTCGATCCGTAATGCGCGTGGCGAGGAGATCAATCGCCAGGTCGTGGGCGTTGGCGCGATCCAGCCGGGCGATGAGCGCACCTTTACGCTGAGCGTCGAGATGTTCGCTGCGGCCGAGGTGCGCGAGCCGCGTACGGCAACGTCCGAGTCCACGGCGACGTCCGGCTCTCGATGGACGCGTCCCCCGGCGACTCCCACTCCGGAGCGGCGAGTGGCGGATGGCGCGACGGAAGCGCCCTCGCGAGCGGCGGCGCCGGCGCGCCCGCCTTGGCCCGCCCCCGCTGCGGCCACGCCCGCGCGCGCCCCGGCGCCGTCCCGGGTCGATCCGCGCCCGCCCGCCACCCCTACCGACGCGCGCGGCGCGCGAGCGAACCCCGTGCAGCCCCTCAATGCGCCTGCGCGTCCGAGCTCTGCCGTGCGCCCCCCATCGGTGGCTCCCGTGAGCTCAGCCACGCGACCGAGCGCCGCGGAGGTGAAGGCGCCCGCGCCCAACAGCGCTGCGGATAGGGCCGAGCCCCCCAAGCGCTGAGGGCGTGCGCAACCGGCCGGCGGGCGCACCCGACGGCTCGTCCCCGCGCCGTCCTTCGACCCGACACAGTGTGCTAACCTTGCGCGCCGCAATCGTGCTCCGTTTCCATGTACGCGCTCTCCGTCCGCGGACTCACCAAGACTTATAAGAATGGCGTGGAGGCCCTGAAGGGCCTCGACCTCGATGTGGAGGAGGGCGACTTCTTCGCGCTGCTCGGTCCGAACGGGGCAGGCAAGACCACGCTCATCGGCATCGTGACCTCGCTCGTCAACAAGAGCGGCGGCAAGGTCTGCGTCTTCGGTCACGACATCGACCTCGAGCTCGAGGCCGCGAAGTCGTGCATCGGCGTGGTGCCGCAGGAGATCAACTTCAACATGTTCGAGACGCCCGAGACGATCGTCGTCAACCAGGCGGGCTTCTACGGCATCGAGCGACGCACGGCCCGGCAGCGCGCGGAGCGCTATCTCAAGCAGCTGCAGCTCTGGGACAAGCGCAACAGCATGGCGCGGGGGCTCTCGGGGGGCATGAAGCGCCGTCTGATGATCGCACGGGCGCTGATGCACGAGCCGCGGTTGCTGATCCTCGATGAGCCGACCGCGGGCGTGGACATCGAGATCCGCCGCTCGATGTGGGAGTTCCTGCGCACGATCAATGCGCAAGGCACCACGATCATCCTCACCACGCACTATCTCGAGGAAGCCGAGACACTGTGCCGCGACATCGCGATCATCGACGGGGGCCGCATCGTCGAGCGCGACCGCATGAGCAGCCTGTTGCGTCGGCTGCATACCGAGACCTTCGTGCTGAATCTGCGCGATCCTTTGAGTGCGCCGCCACTGCTCGCGGGCTACGGCACCGTACTGGTCGATGACCATACGCTCGAGGTCGAGGTATCGAAGGAGCAGAGCCTCAACGACATCTTCCTGCGCCTCTCGGAGCTCGGCATCGAGGTGGTGAGCATGCGCAACAAGGTCAACCGCCTGGAGGAGATCTTCATGCGCCTCGTGGAAGCTCGCGCCGGTGGCGCCGGCGCTGCCGGCCACGCCGCGGCCGCCGCGCTCGGCGCGGGGTCCTGATGGACGCCATCAGTGAGCAGGCGGCGCCGCTGCGGCTTGGCCGCACGCGCCGCATCGGCTTTCTCACCATCGTCATCCGGGAGTACGGTCGCATCATCCGCATCTGGGGGCAGACGCTCGTGCCCTCGGCGGTCAATGCGGCGCTCTACTTCCTGATCTTCGGCAGCCTCATGGGGCGGCGCATCGGCCAGATGGGGGGCTACGATTACACGCAGTACATTGCGCCTGGACTGATCATGCAGGCGGTGATGCAGAACGCCTACGCGAACGTCGTCTCGTCGTTCTTCGGCGCGAAGTTCGGCAAGCATGTCGAGGAGCTGCTGGTCTCCCCGCTTCCCAACTGGCTCATCGTGCTCGGCTACACCACCGGTGGCGTCATTCGCGGCCTGCTGGTGGGCTTGGTGGTGACGGCGGTTTCGCTGTTCTTCGCCCACCTGCCGCTGCATCACCCGCTCATGATCATGGCGGCGGTGCTGCTCACGGCTGCGACGTTCTCGCTCGGCGGCTTCATCAACGCGATGCTGGCGAAGAATTTCGACCAGGTGAACATGATTCCGACGTTTGTGCTGACGCCCCTCATCTATCTCGGCGGGGTGTTCTATTCGGTCCACATTCTTCCGGGCTGGGCGCAGCGCATCTCCTACGGCAACCCGATCCTGTACATGGTGAATGCCTTTCGCTTCGGCTTTCTCGGCGTCTCCGATGTCGAGGTGATCAGCGCCTTCTCGATCATCACCGTCGCGGCGCTGGCGCTGTTCGCGACGGCCGTGCTGCTCATGAACCGTGGGCAAGGCATCCGCGATTGAGCCAAGCTGCGGCGATCGCGCCGCAGCAGTGATGCATATCACGAGATTAAGTAGCCAAGTGCTTGCCGCAACAAAACTTTCATCTGGCAGTCACGGAACCGACTTGGCCGAACGCCATCGTTCGCGGCATGAAGGCCGGTGCGATCAGCACGCTATTCGCGCGCTGCGATGCCGCGGAGTACGGCATCTGCCGCGCGCTCAATTCAGGCGCCTCCGTCAGGGGGTTGCGCCATGCCTTCCGTGTCGCCAGCCGTCTGGGCGATGGCATCGCCTGGTACGTGCTCATCATCGCGCTGCCCTTCATCTATGGGCCCTCAGCCGTGCGACCGGCGATCACCATGGCCGCCACGGGTATCGCAGGCGTGCTGCTGTACAAATGGCTCAAGCGCACGCTGGTGCGGGAGCGGCCCTTCATCACGCACAGCGCGATTGCGCGCGCGGCGGCGCCCCTCGATCGCTACAGCTTTCCCTCCGGACACACCCTGCACGCCGTGTCCTTCACCTGGCAGGCCGTCGCACACTTTGGAGATCTGGCCTGGATCCTCGTGCCCTTTGCCGCCCTCATCGCGGCTTCGCGAGTCGTCCTGGGCCTGCACTATCCGACCGACGTGCTGGTCGGTGCACTGATCGGAGCGCTGCTCGCGCAGCTCGGTCTCGCCATCGCTTGAGACGCTCGCGCTGACATGCGCGTGCTGCTCGTCTCGGATGTCTATTTTCCGCGCGTCAACGGCGTCTCCACCTCCCTCGCCACCTTTCGGCGCGACCTGCCGGCCTGCGGCATCGACACCACGCTGATCGCACCTGAGTATCCGCCACCGGCGCCCGAGGATCCGCAGCCGCCCGCCGAGGAGCCGGGCATCCGGCGCATCCCGAGCGCGGCGATCTGGGGCGATCCGGAGGATCGGCGCATGCGCTGGCGCGCGCTCACCGGCGCCCTCGAGCGCGTCGCCGCCGAGCCGTACGATCTGGTGCACATCCACACGCCCTTCATCGCGCACTACGCCGGCGTGCGCTTCGCGCGCCGCGCCCGCTTGCCGTGCGTGGCCACGTATCACACCTTCTTCGAGGAATATCTGCACCACTACGTGCCCGCGCTGCCCCATGCGCTCGGGCGCCAACTCGCGCGCAGCTTCACGCGCTCACAGTGCCGCCAGGTCGATGCGCTCATCGCTCCGTCCGAGCCGATGCGCGAGCTGCTCGCCGCCTACGGCGTGCGCACGCCCATCCACGTGCTGCCGACTGGACTGCCCGAGGAGTGCTTTCGCCCGGGCGAGGGTGCCCGCTTCCGCGCCGCGTTCGCTTTGCCGCCCGAGCGCCCCCTGCTGCTGTACGTCGGTCGCGTCGCGCACGAGAAGAACATCGAGTTTCTGATCCACGCGTATGCGCAGCTGCGCCGCGCCGCGCCTGCGGCGCTGCTCGTGATCGCCGGCGAGGGCCCGGCGCGCAAGGCACTGCAGCAGCTCGTCGAGCGCGAGAATCTGCAGCCGCACGTGCGCTTCGTCGGCTACCTCGAGCGCAACCAGGCGCTGCTCGATTGTTATGCCGCCGCCCAGGTGTTCGTGTTCGCCTCGCGCACCGAGACTCAGGGGCTGGTGCTGCTCGAGGCGATGGCGCAGGGCACGCCCGTGGTCTCGACGGCGATGCTCGGCACGCGCTCGGTGCTGCAGCCCGCATCGGGCGCGCTCGTCGTTCCCGAGCGGGTCGAGGACTTCGCGGCTGCGATCCAGCGGCTGCTCGAGGATGAGAGTCTGCGGGTGAGCCGCGCGAGCCAGGCCAGGGATTACGCTCAGACGTGGTCCTCGCGGGCAATGGCGCAGCGGCTCGCCGCGCTCTATCGCGAGCTCGTGGCCGCAGGTAGCCAGGTGCTCCTGCGGACAGGCTCGAGCAACGCAGCCGCGCGCAAGGCTGCGGCGTCGGCGCCTGGCGACAAGCAGCCGCAATCGTGATTGGAGCGTCGTCGATCTGAGCTACACTCGCGGCGTGCGAAGGCTCGGGCTCGGCCGGCTCGCCACACGCCGTGCTCGTGTGCGCACCGCCCGGGCAGGGCCGCCCGATGCATGGCAGGGACTGGCAACGGCGGGGCGGAAAGCATGGCGGCGGCGAAGCGCGCGTTGATCGTGGACGACTCCAGGTCGGCCAGGACGTTTCTGTCGAAGATCCTGGAGAAGTACGACATCCAGGTCGATAGCGCCGAGAGCGCCGAGCAGGCGATCGAGTACCTGGGGCATCACCGCCCCGACGTGATCTTCATGGATCACATGATGCCGGGGATGGACGGCTTTCAGGCCGTGCAGGCGATCAAGAACAACCCCCGCACGGCCACCATTCCGATTCTCATGTACACCTCGCAGGAGGGGGAGCTCTATCTCGGCCAGGCCCGCGCGCTCGGCGCGGTAGGCGTGCTGCCGAAGCAGATCAAGCAGGCCGATGTCTCCAAGGTGCTCTATCAGCTGCATCTGCTGCCGGATCGACGCATGCTCGAGCAGAGCACCTTCCGCCCCATGTCCGTGGTGACGCTGGATGATATCGAAGGCGCCGAGCGCGCCGCGGCGGCCCGTGCCCTGACCGACGTGTCGCTGCGCGAGCACCTGGCGGAGTTGCGTCGCGTGCTCGTTGCCAGCCTCGACAGTCAAACCGAGCGCCTGAGCGCCGAGCTGCGCCGCGCGCTTCAGGATAAGGAGCCGACCGCGGCAGCGATGCAGCCGCGGGCACGCGCGGCTCCCTGGGCGTGGGTCGCGGCGGCAAGCGCCACCATCATCGCGCTCGTTGCCGTGCTGCTGTGGACGCAGGAGCGACAGCAAAACCGCAGCCTGGCTGCCGAGCTCGCCCGCCTGCAGCGCCCGCAGGCCAGTCTCGGACACGATCTGGGGGCGCCCGGCACGAGTGCACCCGGCACGAGTGCACCCGGGACGAGTGCACCGGGGACGAGTGCGGCCGGGATGAATGCGGCCGGCTCGCCGGCGGCGGCGGATCTGCATCGAGCGCTCGCCCCGGCCGATCTGCGGCCAGCGGTCGCGAGCGATGGGCGCTCGAATAGCGGCGACCCGCGGGCACTCGTCGTGGCCGTTCCGTATGGCGAGGAGCCGCTCTCCGGAGCCCGGCTCGATGCCGTGCGTGATCTTTTCGACCGGCTCGCCAACCAGGGCTACCGGGGTGTGGTGGAGATCCGTACCTATCCCGGCCGCTTCTGCCTCATGGGTAACGCCAGCGACGGCTACTCGCTTGCGCCCGATGAGACGACATTCGGCAAGTGCGATCTCGTCGGCAGTGTGCCCGACGATCCGATGACGCAGCCGCAGCGTGTCTCGCTCGCCTTCGCAGAGCTGCTCGCGCAGCTGCGCAATCGCACCCATGGAGCCGTGGAAGTGCAGATCGCGAGTGCCGATCCCTCGCTCACCGCGATCGCGTATCCGCCGATCTCCGATGCCCTCACGGCAGGCGAGTGGAATCGGGCCGGGGCAGCCAACAATCGGCTCGAGGTGCGCGTACGCTGATTACATTCGGCCAAACTGGCCTGCGGCCGTTTGGCCGACCCCGCGTGGAGACCGCGACCACCATCGTGCGCTTCGAGATCGACGACTCCTTCCGTCCGCCGCGGTTGCTGCGCAACCGTCATCTGCAATCCCTGCTGCCGACGCTGCCGGTACGCCGCCGCGCGCTCGACCCGCAGCTGCGCCCGGTGCTCGATGCCAGCCGCGAGCTCCTGCTCGAGTGCGGCAATGGGGTGCGCCTGCAGGCATTCCAGTCCCTGCACCCGCACGCGCTGACGCCGCGCGTGGCGGTGCTGCTGCACGGCTGGGAAGGCAGCGCCGAGTCGACCTACGTGCTCTCGCTCGCCGCGCAGCTCTACCGGCGCGGCTTCGATGTGGTGCGACTCAACCTGCGCGATCACGGCGCCACGCATCACCTCAACCGCGAGCTGTTCCACTCCTGCCGGCTCGCCGAGGTGGTGGGGGCGCTTTGCGAGATCCAGCGCCGCTACGCCGGGCTGCCGCTGCATCTGTGCGGGTTCTCGCTCGGGGGCAACTTCCTGCTCCGCGCCGCCGCGCAGGCGCACGCCGCGCAGCTCGCGCTCGCGCGCGTCGTCGCCATCTCCCCGGTACTCGAGCCGTCCGCGACCCTCGAGGCGCTCGAGCGTGCGCCGCGCAGCTACCAGTCGTACTTCATCCGCCGCTGGACGCGCTCGCTGCTCAGCAAGCAGCGCGCGTGGCCCGCGGAGTACGACCTCGCGGGTCTTTTGCACCTGAGGAGCCTGCGTCAGCTCACCCGTGAGCTGATCCTGCGTTTCACGCCCTTTGAGAGTCTCGAGCAGTACCTGGACGGCTATGCCATCACGGGCGAGCGGCTCGCAGGCCTTACCGCACCCGCGGTCATCATCACCTCGCTCGATGATCCGATCATCCCCGCGGCCGATCTGGAGCGGCTGCCGCCACGCGACCCGCTGAAGCTGGTGCTCACCCGCTACGGGGGGCACTGCGGGTTTCTCGAGCGCCTGAGCACGGCCACCTGGGCGGAGCGCCGCGCGGCGGCGGAGCTCGACGCCATAGCCTGAAGCCCGGCGCCGTGAAGCTCGGCGCTCTTCACGAGCCCCGCGCGCGCCTCTCCTCGAAGCTCATCACCGGCTGCCCGCTGGTGACGATCACCTCGCCGTCGATGACGGCACCTTTCGCGATCGCGATCGTGCGCGCGCTGATGCGCGCCCGGACGACGGCGGTGGCGCCGATCTCGAGCTTCTCCTCGATGGCGAGGCGCCCGGTGATCTTGCCCGCGATGACCGCCCGCTCCGCGCGGATCTCGCCCTCCCACTCGGCCCCGGCGGTCATGCTGAGCGTGCCGCGCACATGACCGTCGCCGCGGATGCTGCCGCAGACCACCAGCGGGCCCGGGGTCTCGATATCTCCGGAGAGGCGGCAACCCTCGGCGACGAAGGAGGGGGAGCCGCCGAGCTGATCGAGCAGGCGTCGCTGCGGTTTATCGCTCATGAGATATAGGCGCTCGCGGGGGGTGCGGGGGCGGATTATGGCATCGCGCCGGCAGGGCCTTGCGTGAAGCCCCGCCCGAGTTTGCGCTCTGGCGGGCCTGCAGGTGACGGAAAGCGCAGCGCTTAGGTCCAGAGCTGACATTTTGCGTCACGGTGTGGGCCGTCGTCGATGTCAGTCAACTCATTGTTTACACGTGCTTTTGTCCCCTGGCATGGGCCTTGCTCTACTCACTCGTGTGCGGTCCGCTGAAGGGCCGCCCGAATCTGGCGCGACGCGACTGTCCGCGAGGCGCGCCCGAGCTGACGGCAACGATTTGCGAACAACTTCCCCGGTGTTCGCTACTTACGACGCCGCGATGCGTTTCCCCCGCTCGCGGCGTTCTTTTTTGCCCTCGGCGGAAGCTTCTTCTGCGCTGCAAGGATGGCCGAGCGGCCCCGGGTCGCACCGGTTACACTGAGGACGGTCGCGCTCCTCCGGCGTGCACCGCACCCCATGAAAGGCACTCCCAGCACCTCGTTCTCACGGGCAGCAGCGCGCGCGACGGCGACGTTCGTCGGCACCCTGCGCGTCTCGGCCGTGCGTGCGCTGCAGCTCGCCAACGGCATGCGCCTGCTCGTCTGGCCCGTGCCCGGGCTCGCGAGCGTCGCGCTCCACAACTGGGTGCGCGTCGGCAGCCGCAACGAGGTACCCGGTCTCACCGGCCTGGCGCATTTCTTCGAGCACATGATGTTCAACGGCACCGCGCGCTTCGGAGCCGGCGACTTCGACCGCCTGATGGAGGCGCAGGGCGGCTCGAACAATGCCTTCACCAGCGACGACGTCACCGTCTACCAGGACTGGTTCCCGCCGAGCGCGCTCGAGCTGGTGATGGAGCTCGAGGCCGATCGCATCGCCAATCTGAGCTTCGTGCCCGAGCTCATCGAGAGCGAGCGTGCCGTGGTCGCCTCCGAGCGGCGGCTGTACGTCGAGGACAGCAACGCGGGGTTGCTGAGCGAGCGCGTGCAGGCGGCTGCATTCGTCTCGCACCCCTACCGCTTCCCGACCATCGGTCTGCCGGCGGACATCAAGGCCTGGCGCCTGCAGGATCTGCGGCGCTTCTTCCAGATGCACTACGCGCCGGCCAATCAGACGATGGTGGTGGTGGGCGACGTGGATCCGCACCACGTAGCGGCGCTCGCCCGCAAGTACCTGCAGCCCATTGCGGCGCGCGATCCGCCCCCGCCCTTGCGGGTACGCGAGCCCGCACAGTGGCGCGAGCGCAGTGTGCGCCTGCGCCGCCGCGGCCAGAGCCCGCTGCTGCAGGTCGCCTACAAGGCGCCGGCCGCCCGCGACCGCCGCGCCCCCGCCGTGAGGCTGCTGCTGAGCCTGCTCACCGAGGGTGATGCCTCGCTCCTGCATCGCGCTCTCGTCGAGCAGCACAAGCTTGCCGTGGAGGTCTTGGGGGATTGGCACGAGGGCTTCGACCCTGGGCTGCTGTGGCTGCATCTGACGCTTCCCCAGGGCGCCGACGCGCGCAGCGTGCTGGCGCGCCTCGATGCCGAGATCGAGCGCGTGATCGCGCGCGGCGTCGCGCACGAGCAGCTCGAGCGCGCGCGCAACCTCAGCACCGCCGCACTGTGGCGCCAGCTCGCGACGCTCGACGGTAAGGCGCACTTGCTCGGCGAGTACGCGGTGCTGCGCGGCAACTGGCGCGCGCTCTTCGAGGCGGCCGGGCGTCTCGCCGCGGTGACCCCGGCGGAGGTGCAGGCCGTGGCCCGCGAGGTGCTCGACCCGCGCCGCCGCACGGTGGGCATGCTCGTGCCGACCGGTGCTGGGCGGCGCCGGTGAGCGCCCAGCCGCGTATCAAGCACGCGCCCGCTGGCGCGGTGGTCACACCGCTGAGTGGCGCGGGGCTGCGGCGCGGACGCACGGCAAGCGTGCGCGTGCCAACCGGCGAGCGCTTCGTGCTCGCCAGTGGCGCGAGCGTCACGCTCGTGCCGCGCGGCGAGGTGCCGCTCGTCGCCTTCTGCGCGGTGCTGCGTGGTGGGGCGTGCGGGGATCCTGCGCAGCGACCCGGTGTCGCGGCCCTCACCGCCGGCCTGCTCGACAAGGGCGCCGGAGAGCGCGATGCCTTCGCGTTTGCGGAGGCCGTGGAGCGTGCCGGCGGCAGCTTCAACGCGCTCGCGGGCGCCGAGCACCTGCTGATCAGCGGGCAGTTTCTCGCCGAGCACCAGCACAGTCTGCTCGCGTTGCTCGCGGATGCGCTGCGCGAGCCGCACTTCGCGACCGCGCGCCTCGAGGCGCTGCGTACGCGTCACATCGAGCTCATCAAGGCGGCGAAGGACTCCGACCCGCAGGAGCTGCTCAACGCCTACGGTCGCGCGCTGCTGTTCGGCGAGCACCCCTACGGGCGCCCGGTGGGAGGCAGCGAGGCTTCGCTCGCGGCGATCACGCACGCCGATATTCTGCAGTACGCGCGTGAGCAGCTCGGCGCGGACCGCCTCTCGCTGGTGCTCACCGGAGCGGTGGACATTGCGTGGCTGCGCGAGGCGGCGGCCGCGGGGTTTGGCGATTGGCGTGCGGCAGGCAGCGCCGCGCCGCGGCTGGCGGTGCCGCCCGCGCCCAGCGCGCGCCGGGTGTTGCTGGTGGATGCACCCGGTGCGACCCAGAGTCATTTCTGGATCGGTGGTCGCGGCGTCAGCAGGCACTACCCGCGCCGCGCCGCGCTCGACCTCGTCAACACCCTTTATGGCGGTCGCTTCACCTCGATGCTCAACACGGAGCTGCGCATCCGCTCCGGCCTCACCTATGGTGCCCATTCCAGCTTCAATCGCGGCTCCGTCCCCGGAGAGTTTGCGCTGCGGGCCTGCGCGCGCACCGACAAGACGGCGCGCGCACTGGAGCTCACGCTCGCCACATTGAGCCGGCTCAAGCAGCGGGGCATCACCCAGGCGATGCTCGATTCGGCGCGCGCCTACGTGCTCGGCCAGCATCCGCTGTCGTTCGAGACGGCAGCCGACTGGGCCGCGGCGCTCGCCGAGCTGGAGGTCTACGGTCTCGGCAACGACTACATCGAGAGCTATGCGTCGGCGCTGCGCTCGGTGAGCCGCGCGGATGCGCAGCTCGCGATCGCCGAGGCGGTTCCCGATGCCGAGGCCATCGTGATCGTGGTCATCGGCGATGCGGCGCGCATTCGTGCCTCGCTCGCGCATTTCGGTCCGCTCGCGGAGATGACGCTCGCGCAGCCGGTGTTCGTACCGGCGAGCACCCCGCCGCAGCGTGCGGTGCGCCGCGCCCGGGCGCGCCATCGCCGGGCGCGCAGCGCCTAGCGCCGCGGGCGCAGCGCCCGCTCCCATGCCCGAGCTGCCCGACCTCACCGTCTACGTGGAGGCGTTGCAGCGCCGCGTGTGTGGCACGCGACTGCTGGCGGTCGAGGTGCGCCATCCCTTCCTGCTGCGCACGTACGAGCCGCCGATCGGTGCGCTCATCGGCAGGCGCGTGACGCACGTGCAGCGGCGCGCCAAGCGCATCGTGCTCGGCTTCGAGGGTGATCTGTGGCTCGCCCTGCATCTGATGATCGCCGGTCGGCTGCATTGGGCGAGTCGCGAAGCGACGCGCGGTCGGGCAGGAGTGCGCTCCGGGCTCGCCCGCTTCGAATTCGAGAGCGGTACCCTCACCCTCACGGAGGCGGGCAGCAAACGTCGCGCGGCGCTGGCGCTGTTCGCGGGCGAGACGCAGCTGCAGCAGGCCCTGCCGCGCGGGCTCGAGGTGCTCGAAGCCGATGCGGCGAGCTTCGCCGCGCAGCTCGCGCGCGAGAATCACACCCTGAAGCGCGCCCTCACCGACCCGCGGCTGTTCGCGGGGATCGGCAATGCCTATTCGGATGAGATTCTGCACCGCGCACGGCTGTCGCCGCTGGCGCTCACGCGGCGGCTCGGCAGCGAGCAGGTGCAGCGCCTGTACGCTGCGATCCATGCGGTGCTCGGCGAGTGGACCGAGCGGCTGCGCGCGCAGAGTGGCGCGGAGTTTCCGCGGCGGGTGACCGCGTTTCGTGCGGGGATGGGCGTGCACGGGCGCTTCGGCGAGCCCTGTCCCGTGTGCGGCACGCGCGTGCAGCGGATCCGTTATGCAGAGAACGAGACCAACTATTGCCCGCGTTGCCAGACGCAGGGTCGGGTGCTCGCCGACCGCGCGCTCTCGCGGCTGCTGAAGGCGGACTGGCCACGTACGATCGAGGAGCTGGAACAGTGAGCCGCCCGCAGTGACGGCGCCGCGAGCGGCCCGCGGCGCCGTCGTCCGCTGCTGCGATCGAGCACCTCAGCCGCGGGTGGATACGACCTTCGGCAGCGCCGCGGCGCTGGGGGCGATTGCGGTGAGGTTCTGCGACACGAAATCCGCGCTCGGTGCCAGGGCGTGTGCCCGCGCGATGTCGTCCGCCGCGCGCTGCGGCTGCGCCATCATCGCGTGCAGCACCGCACGGTTCGAGTAGGCGAGCGCGAGGTGCTCCTCGTAGCTGGCCCGCGCGGCCAGCGTGGGGCCGACCCCATCGTGACGCGCCAGATCGACCGCCGCATCGCACTCGGGCGCCGCGGCGGCGAACTGATGCGTCATCGTGTAGGCGACGCACAGGTTGGTGCTCGCCGAGAGCGCATCGCTCAGATACAGCGAGCCGTGGTGCGAGAGCTGCAGGATGACGGCCGTGTAATTGCCGCTCATGAGCGCTGTGCCGGCGGCTCCGTCGAGATAGCCGCGCAGCACGACCTTCGCCGGCTGCGCGGCCTGCGCCGCGGCGCCCGCCGCGAGAGTGGCGAGCACGCCGGCACGCAGCACGCGCAGCTTCCAGCCGCTTCTTTGAGTCTGTCTCATGATCGAGTCTCCAGTTGTTTGATCGGGTGCCCGCGTGACGCGCGGCTTGCGATCAATCTAGGAGTCCCGCTAGCGAGCGACAAACGAAAAGAATTGGCGAGATGCCTGATGGGCGTTCAAGCAGCGCGCGGCGCGCGCTGTGACGCGGTTCACGCCGCGCTCTGCGTCGCGTCTGCAGCCTCACCGACGATCGGCAGGCGCGTGCACTGCTCGAGCATCCACTGCGTCATGGCGGCGACTTCCGGCCGCTGCGCATCCTTCGCGCGGCTCACGAGAAAGTAGGTGTCGCGCGTTGCGAGCTGCCCGGGAAAGATGCGCACCAGTGAACCCGAATCGAACCAGGTCGCGCACAGCGCCTCGGGCACCAGGGCGATACCCACGCCGCGCTCGGCAGCGCGCACCACGGCGAGCATGCTGTCGAGCTCGATCAGATTCTTCGGCTCCGGCTCCTCGAGCCCGATCTCCTGCGCCCAGCTGCTCCAGGCGAACGGTCGGGTCTTGTGCACGATGAACGCGAGCTCGCGCAGCGCATTGCCGCCCAGGCGCCTCACGGTGGCGGCGTGCTGTGGGGTGCACGCAGCCACGAGCGACAGCGACAGCAGGCGCGCCACCTTCAGTCCCTGCGGCACCTCGTCCGAGAGCAGTACCGACAGATCGGTTGCCGGCGGATGCGAGGAGGGACGCGGATCGCGCGTGTCCACCTGGATATCGATCTCCGGGTAGGCTTCGCAGAAATGCCCGATGCGCGGGATGAACAGCTCACTCGCAAAGAACGGCGGCAGCTGCAGCCGCAGCGTCGTGCGGCGGTTACGGCGCGCAACGCGCGCGAGGCTGCGGTCGATCGCATCGAGCAATGGCCCGATCTCGTCGTAGAGCGCGCGACCCGCCGTGGTCAGCTCCACGGCGCGCGTCTTGCGCTCGAACAGGCGTACGCCGAGCGCATCCTCGAGCTCCTTCATCTGGTGGCTCACGGCCGAAGGCGTGAGGAACAGCTCGTCGGCCGCGATCTTGAAGCTGCGATGTCGAGCGGCGACGCAGAACGCCCGCAGATTGCGCAGATGAGGGGGTCGCGATAGACGCATGAGCATGTGCCGAGATCGATTTGGCAGGTCCGTGCCCGGTTTGTGCAAAATCCGTGCCTCCGTCGGGTCGATCGCAGCCGCCGAACGACGGCTTCGCTACCCGCGCGGCGCGGGTGCGTGCATCGAAATGGGGTGGACTCAGCGCCCGCGCACCGTAACAGCGCGGGGTGACAAAGCAGTGACGTCACAGTGTCGGTAGCGGGGTTGAATCGGCGCCGCAGCGCCCCCATACGGGACCGCTTACAGGTGGCAGCCAAGCTCTGATCGCATGGAATACCGGGACTACTACCAGGCGCTGGGTGTTGCGCGCAATGCGACCGCGGATGAGGTCAAGAAAGCCTACCGCAAGCTCGCCCGCAAGTATCACCCGGACGTGAGCAAGGAGCCGAACGCGGAGGAGAAGTTCAAGGAGGTCCAGGAGGCCTACGAGGTGCTCAAGGACCCCGAGAAGCGCACCGCGTACGATCAGCTCGGCGCGGAGTGGCGGCAGGGACAGTCCTTCCGGCCGCCCCCCGACTGGGCGAGCGGCTTCGAGTTCCGTGGCGGTCCGGGCGGCGCTCGCGCCGGCACCACCGGCCACGGCGGCAACGCCGGTGCCGGGGAGTATCAGTTCGAGTTCGACGGCGATGGCGAGCGCTTCAGCGATTTCTTCTCGTCACTCTTCGGGGGTCGCTCGTCCGCAGGCTTCGGGGCTGCGTCCGCACGGCGCCGAGCGGCGCGCGACCACCATGCCCGCATCGACCTCGAGCTGGAGGAGGCCTATCACGGCGGCGAGCGCACGCTGGAGCTCAAGCGGCCGGTGGCAAAGCCCGACGGCCACGTCGAGCTCGAGGCACATACGGTGCGCGTCACCATTCCCGCGGGAGTTGCCGAAGGTCAACTCATCAGGCTCGCCGGGCAGGGTGAGGCCGCGGAGAGCGGCGGGCGCGCGGGCGATCTGTATCTCGAGGTCCACATCCGACCCCACCGGCTCTTTCATCTCGACGGTCGTGACGTTACGTTGACCCTGCCGGTGGCTCCGTGGGAGGCGGCGCTCGGCGCCACTGTCTCCACACCGACGCTCGGGGGCCCCGTGGATCTCAAGGTACCCCCGGGATCACAGTCGGGCAGCAAGCTGCGCCTGCGAGGCCGCGGGCTGCCAGGACAAACCCCGGGGGATCAGTACGTGGTTCTCAAGGTGGTGCTGCCGCCGGCGAACACCCCCGCGGCCCGCGAGCTCTACGAGCGGATGCGGCACGAGCTCGCCTTCGATCCTCGTGCGCAAACTTCGAGCGGGTGATCCGATGAGCGACATGGAACGGCTGCACGCACATCTGCTGAGCGAAGGCGACTGGGTCGGTGTGGACACGCTCTGCCAGCTCTGCGGGGTGGAGCTCGTGGCGATCGTCGAGCTGGCCGAGCTCGGCTGGGTGGCCCCGCGCGGCTACGCGCCCGAGGCCTGGCAGCTGCCCGCCACGACCCTGCCGCGCCTGCGTATCCTCGGGCGCCTGATGCGCGATCTCGGGGTGAACGTGAGTGGCGCGGCGCTCGCCGTGGAGCTGCTGGAGGAGCGCCAGCGGCTGCGGCAGCGCCTGCTCGAGCTCGAGCGGCTCTACGCGGGCCGCTGAGCCCTGGCGCGCTGCTCCGCCAGATAGGCGCTCTCGGCGGGCGTCGAGGACCGATTCAGCAGCCGATTGCGCTCGGGAAAGCGACCGAAGCGCACGATCAGCGCATGCCGCGCTTCGGCGAGCGCGAGCACACGATGCAGGGCGGGCTGCAGCGCCGCGGCGGCCTCCTGCGCGAGGCGGCGGTAAGCCGCGAGCGACTCGTGCTGCACCTCCACACTCTCACTGTGCTGCAACGGCGCGTAGAAGAAGATGCGCTCGGTGACATCGAGCGCGGCATCCGCCCCGGACTGCACGCCCGAGAGGGTGAGCGCCAATGCTCGGGCGTTGCCCTCGAAGGCGCGCGCCGTGCCCGCATGAAGGATGCGTGTGAAGGTGTCGAGCAGTAGCACCAGGCTCAGGCGCCGTCGCGGGCTACCTGCCCACGCATCGAGCTCTCCGGCGAGCGCGCTGCTGATGAGCGGCGCGAAGCGTAGGCGCAGCGTGGAATCGCGGCCCTGCCGCTCCGCCGCGCTGTGAGGCTGATCCATGAGCCATAGCGCGAGGCGCGGCTCGAGCGCCTCGGCGGTCGTGGGCAGCCGCTCACCGAGTGTCAGCTGCCGTACCTGCAGCGCCTGATCGGGGAGCTTCCCCGAGGCAGTCACTCGCACAGGCTCTCGAGGTACCCCTGCGCGACCGGTGAGAGGCGCTTGCGCGCCAGCCGACGCGCCTTGGGCGCATCGACGATGTATTCGAGCGGCCCGGAGACCAGCATCTGGCGGATCCCGGGATACTTCGCCGAGACGCGCGCCATCTTGTTGAGCACCGTGAAGCCGCGGTTGATCTTGCTTGCCGGAGCGCGGTTCAGCTCGATGACCCGAGCGAGGTACTGCCCGAAGCGGGCGTAGAGGAAATAATCGTCGTCCCCCACCTGGAAGCGGGCCTCGGCGAAGAAATCGGGGAAATTCTTCCTCAGGTACTCGGAGACACGTTGAAGACGGGGCCCAGGGTCGCTGTCAGTCGACACTTTGCGCTTCTTCATCAGCTTCGGTACACCTTCTGGCGCGCGCGGCGCCGTGTCTGGATGAAACGCTCGACGCGCGCGAACGTTACGGCACGCAGGCAGGTGATGCAATACTGCTGCGTGTGAATCTGCGGATCACGTATCACTGGCGGCGCCTCGCCACGGCCGTGTGCTTCGGTGTCTTCGGTGCGGGCTGCCTGGTGCTCGGGCTCGTGGTGCTTCCGGCTCAACGCCTGCTGCCGGGCTCGCATGCCGCGCGCCGCGCGCGCGTGCGTGGCACGGTCGGCGCGACGCTGCGCTGGTTCGCGCGCTTCATGCGTCGCATGGGGGTGATCACGTACGACCTGCAGGGCATCGAGCGCCTGGGAAGGCCGGGCCAGCTGATCGTCGCCAACCATCCGACCCTCATCGATGGAGTATTCCTGCTCGGCTTTGCGCCAAGCTCCAGCTGCATCGTGAAGCAGGCGCTGTGGGACAATCCGATCACGCGCTGGCCGCTGACGGCCGCCGGTTACGTGAGCAACAGCACTGCCGAGCACATGATCGAGGGCGCCGCTCAGGCCCTGCGGGAAGGGCAAAGTGTCATAATGTTTCCTGAAGGTACGCGCACAGTGCCCGGGCGCAGCCTGCAGCTGCAGCGGGGAGCAGCGGCGATCGCGGTTCGCGCCGCCACGGTGGTGACACCGGTCTACATCCGCTGCAGTCCGCAGACGCTCGCCAAGCACGAGCCCTGGTATCGCGTCCCCGAACGTCGGGCCCACTTCAGCGCCCGCGTCGGGGCGGACATCGATCCGGAGCCGTACCGCCGCCGCGCGGCCGCGCCGCTCGCGGCGCGCCAGCTCAACGAGCACTTGCTGCAGAATTTCACGGTGGAGCTCGCCTCCGAAGCCGCGACTGGAACGATGGACAGCCCCAAGCATCGCGCCACTGCCAAGGCAGGCCGGGAGGTCGGCCCATGAGCGCCCGCGAGGAGCTCGCCGATCCGCAGCGCATCGAGGCCACCCTCCGGGTGGCGCTGGTGGAGCTCTTCGGACTCGATCCCGCGCGCATCACGCCCGAGGCCCGCCTCGCCGACGATCTGGAGATCGACAGCATCGACGCCGTGGATCTGGTGGAGCACGTCAAGCGCACGACCGGCCACAAGCTCTCCGCGGAGGATTTCCGCTCCGTGCGCACCGTGAGCGATCTGGTGGCGGCGGTGCACCGCCTGCTGCATCCGCCGCGAGCCTGAGCGTCTGCGGCGTCATGAGCGAGCCCTACCTCCCCTGCGCCGTCATCCCGGTCTACAACCACGAGCACGCCGTGGGGCGGGTGCTCGCCGCCGTGCGCGCGGCGGGGCTGCCATGCCTGCTGGTGGATGATGGCTCGGCACTCGCATGCGCGCGCGAGCTCGAGCGCCTGGCTTCGAGCACGCCGCAGACGCGGCTCCTGCGCCAGGACGCAAACCGCGGCAAGGGCGAGGCCGTGATGGCCGGATTTCGCGCTGCGGCGGCGAGCGGCTACACACACGCGCTGCAGATCGATGCCGACGGCCAGCACGCCCTCGGGGACATCCCCCGCTTCGTCGCCGAGGCGCGGGATAACCCCCGCGCGCTCGTGTGCGGGCGGCCGATCTTCGATGCGAGCATGCCGGCGGTGCGCCGCTACGGCCGCTATCTCACGCACGCGCTCGTCTGGCTCGACACGCTCTCGTTCGCGATACCCGACTCGCTGTGCGGCTTTCGCCTCTATCCGCTCGCACCCGTGCTGCAACTGCTCGCGCAGGAGCACGTCGGAGCGCGCATGGAGTTTGACGTCGAGATTCTCGTGCGCCTGTACTGGCGCGGCGTGCCGCTGCGTTGGATCGACACTCGGGTCACCTATCCGCTCGATGGTGTCTCGCACTTTCGTCTGCTGCGTGACAACGCCCGCATGGTGGCGCTGCAGACGCGCCTGCTGCTCGGCATGCTGCTGCGGCTGCCGCGATTGCTGCGACAGAGGCTCGCATGAGCTCTCACGATGCGCTGCTGCAGTCGAGCTGGGCGAGCACCCGCGAGCGCGGCACGCTCTTCATGATGCGCCTGATGGTGCTCGGGCTGAAGCTGCTGTCGCGTCCCGTGACGCTGCCGATCGTGCACCTCGTCGCGCTCTACTTCTTCGTGTGCGGGCGACGCACGCGCGCCGCCTCGCGCGATTATCTGCGGCGCATGGCCCGGGCCTTCCCGCAGCAGTGCATCGCGAGCGGCCCGGGTGCCTCCTACCGTCACTACGTCGCCTTTGCACACGCGATCGTCGACAAGCTCGATGCCTGGGCGGGCCGCATCGACTACTCGAGCGTCGTGCTCGAGGACTTCATGGCCCTGCGCGCGGCGGCCTCCGGGGCTCGTGGCGTGCTGGTGATCGGCTCGCACCTGGGCAATCTCGAGGTCTGCCGCGCGCTCGCCCACTTCAACGAGCACGTGCGGCTCAACGTGCTGGTGCACAACCGTAACGCCGCGCTCTTCACTCAGGTGCTGCGCATGGCCGGAGCCTCCGAGGTCGAGCTGCTGCAGGTGACCGAGCTCGACGCCGCCATGGCATTGAAGCTCAAGGAGCGCATCGAGCGGGGCGAGTGGGTCGTCATCGCGGGCGATCGAGTGCCCGTACACGGGGGCCGAACGGTCGATGTACGCTTCCTCGGCGACGCGGCGCCCCTGCCGGTCGGTCCGTACGTGCTCGGGGCGCTGCTCGACTGCCCGGTGCACCTGCTGTTCTGCCTGCGCCGCGCTGGACGCTATCACGTGTATTTCGAGCGCTTCGCCGAGCGCATCGCCTGGCGACGCGGCGAGCGCGATCGGCTGATCGGTCGGCTGGCGCAGCGCTTCGCCGACCGACTCGCGTACTACGCGAGCCTCGAGCCACTGCAGTGGTTCAACTTCTACCCCTACTGGCGCACGGAGGCCGGCGGCGACAGCAGGCGCGCGAGCGCCAGCGAGCCCTCGCAGCCGCGGCGCGCGCCATGACCGAGTGCGCTCTGGTCACGGGCGCGAGCCGCGGCATCGGGCGGGCCATCGCACTGCAGCTCGCACAGGATGGATACGATATCGCACTGCACTGCCGCAGCGCCCGCACCGAGCTGGATGCCGTGGCCGCGCAGGTGCGTGCGCTCGGGCGCGCGGCGCGGCTGCTGCAGTTCGATGTCGGCGACCGCGACGCCTGCGAGGCCGCGCTGAGTGCGGATGTGGCTGCACACGGTGCCTATTACGCGGTCGTCTGCAACGCAGGGGCCGCACACGATGCGGCCTTTCCAGCCATGAGTCCCGAGGCGTGGGACAGTGTGATGCGCGTGAACCTCGACGGGTTTTACAACGTGCTGCAGCCGCTGGTGATGCCGATGGTTCGCCGCCGCGCCCCCGGACGCATCGTCACCCTCGCCTCGGTCTCGGGGCTCATCGGCAACCGCGGCCAGGTGAATTACAGCGCGGCGAAGGCCGGAATCATCGGCGCCACCAAGGCGCTCGCGGTGGAGCTCGCCAAGCGCCAGATCACGGTGAACTGCGTGGCCCCGGGCCTCATCGATACGGGGATGCTGCACGAGGGCGTGCCGCTCGAGAAGATCCTCGAGGCGATCCCTCTGCAGCGTGCCGGAACGGCGCAGGAAGTGGCGGCCGTGGTGAGCTTTCTGGTCTCACCGGGGGCGGCCTACGTCACCCGCCAGGTGATCGCGGTGAATGGCGGGCTGTGCTGATGCGCCGCGTAGTCGTCACCGGCGTCGGCGGAGTCACGGCCATTGGCTGCAGCTGGCCCGAGATCGAAGCGCGGCTGCGTGCCGCGGCCAATGCCGTGCGCTACATGCCCGAGTGGGAGCGCTTCCGCGATCTCAACTGCAAGCTCGCCGCGCCGATCGAGCGTTTCGAGCCGCCGCCGCACTGGACGCGCAAGCAGCTGCGGGGAATGGGTCGGGTGTCGCAGCTCGCGGTGCGGGCCGCGGAGCTCGCGCTGCGCGATGCGGAGCTGCTCGGTGCCCCGCTGCTCGCGAGCGGGGCGGCCGGCGTCGCCTGCGGATCCTCCATCGGCAGCACGCCAGACACCAAGGCATTCACGATCATGCTGCTCGAAGGGACCTCGCAGGGACTCAATGCGAACTCCTACGTACGCATGATGCCGCACACGGCTGCCGCCAATGTCGGCATCTTCTTCGGCATGAAGGGCCGCATCATTCCTACCTCGAGCGCCTGCACCTCGGGCAGCCAGGCGATCGGCTACGCCTACGAGAGCATCCGCCACGGCGCGCAGACACTGATGCTCGCCGGCGGCGCCGAGGAGCTGTGCCCTACTCAGGCCATGGCGTTCGATATCCTCTACGCCACGAGCCGCCGCAATGGGGCCCCGCGGGCGACGCCGCGTCCCTACGATCGCGACCGGGACGGCCTGGTCGTCGGGGAAGGGGCAGCCATGCTCGTGCTCGAGGAGCTCGAGCACGCTCGTGCCCGAGGGGCGCACGTGCACGCGGAGGTCGTGGGCTTCGGCACCAACTCCGATGGGGCGCACGTCACCCGGCCCGAGCAGGACACCATGCGCGCCGTCATCGAGCTGGCGCTGCGCGATGCCCGACTGCCGGCGAGCGCGGTGGGCTATGTCAACGGTCACGGCACCGCCACCGAGCACGGGGATATCGCCGAGTCGTGCGCCACGGCGCAGGCGCTCGGCCGGCCCGTGCCCATCAGCTCCCAGAAGAGCTATCTCGGGCACACGCTCGGTGCCTGCGGCGCCATCGAGGCCTGGCTCACCATCGAGATGATGAATGCCCGCTGGTTCGCGCCCACGCTCAATCTCGAGCATCTGGATCCACGCTGTGGCGAGCTGGACTACATCGCGGGCGAGGGCCGCGCGCTCGAGGTCGAGTACGCGATGAGCAACAACTTCGCCTTCGGCGGGCTGAACACCTCGCTTTTGTTCGGCCGCCCGCCATGAGCGTGGCGCAGGACGGCGCCTCGGCGCCGCTCTGGAGCACAGCCGATCCGCAGCGCGCTATTCTTTGGGATGCCGCCGGCGTCGTCACCCTGGGGGTGCTCGCCGGGCGCGCGGCGGCGCTCGCACGGGCGCTCCCGCCCGCCCCTCACATCGTCAATCTGTGCGAGCAGCGCGCGCACTTTCTCGCGCTCTACTGCGCAGCGCTCATCGCCCGGCGTACCAATCTGCTGCCGCAAGCGCGCGCACCGCAGGTACTGGCTGAGGTGCTCGCGGGGTATCCGGGGGCCACCGCCTGCGATGACGCCTGGGTCGAGCGCGTCCTGGGCGAAGTCCCCGCGCCGGTGGGCGCTGCCACGAGCGTGCAGCTGCCGCGCGCGCACGTTGCCCAGATCGTCTTCACCTCGGGAAGCACCGGAGCGCCGCAGGCGCACCTCAAGCGCTGGGGGAGTCTGCTCGCGAGCACGGCGTGCAACGCTGCGCGGCTGCGGGAGTGCGCAGGCGAGGGTCTTGCCTGGATCGTCGCTACCGTGCCTGCCCAGCACATGTACGGCTGCGAGACCTCGGTGCTGCTGCCGCTAGCGGCCGACATGGCGGTGCACGCTGGCCGGCCACTCTTTCCGGCGGATGTCGCTGCGGCGCTCGAGCAGGTCCCTGCGCCGCGCGTCCTCGTCAGCACACCCGTGCACCTGCGCACGCTCACGGAAGCGGCGCAGCCGCTGCCACCGCTCGCGGCGGTGGTCTCGGCCACCGCGCCACTGGATGCCGCGCTCGCTCGGCGCATCGAGCGCTGTCTCGGCGCGCCGCTCCTCGAGATGTTCGGCTCCACCGAGACGTGCGTGATCGCCACGCGCCGCACCGCGCATGAGGTCCCCTGGCACCTGTACCCCGGCGTGCAGTTGCACGAGGCACCGAGCGGCACACGTGTGGAGGCGCCCTGGTTCGATGTGCCGACACCGCTGTCGGATCGCACCGAGTGCGTCGCGCCCGATCGCTTCGTGCTGCGCGGCCGCAGCCACGACATGGTAGAGGTCGCCGGCAAGCGGGCTTCGCTCGCGGACCTGACGCGGCGTCTGCTCGCCGTGACCGGCGTGCAGGATGCGATCGTGTTCCAGCCCGAGGATGCTCCGCAGGCGGGGGGCGCAGGGGTGGTACGCCGCGTGGCGGCGCTGGTGGTGGCGCCGGGCGCGAGCGCCGAGGACATCCGGCGCGAGCTCTCGGGCAGCATCGATGCGGCGTTCGTGCCGCGACCGCTGCTCATCGTGCGCACGCTGCCGCGTAACGCGGTCGGCAAGCTCACCCGTGAGGCGCTGGCGGCCGCGCTGCGCGCGGCGGAGCCCACCCGGCCGACGGAGTGATGTCGGCCGCAACCGCTCCCGAGCGGTTGCGGCCAATCCACTAGCAAATGCAGTCGATCTCCACCAGCAGCTCGCTGCGGCAGATGTCCGCCTCGAGTACCAGCACCGGCACATCAGGCAGCCGCTCGGCGACGAGCTGCACGAGCTCGCTCAAAGCGGAACGCTCGCGCAGGTAGGCTTTGAGCAGGCTTGCGGCGCCGGGCCGCTGCGCGAGCCCCGGGGCGGTTGCGAATGCCCGCTGCTGGATGCTCTGCAGGTTCGCCAGTGTCTCGAGCAGCTGGCCGCGCACATTGCCGGAGTGCCGTGAGGCGTGGCCCACGATGCTCGCAGTCCCCGACACCATCAGCAGCGGTCCGGGCACCAGCATGGCGCGCGAGAAACGCGGCGCCGCCGGGCCGTACTGTCGCGGATAGCGATAGGCACTCACTTGACGCGGATTCTCGAGCGCGAGTCCCGGCCGCCGCCCCGCGAGCCAGTACACCTGCAACAGCGGGCTTGCGTCGCGGCGGCCGATCGCGGTCGCCGCCGCGTGGCCGCTGCCGGGTGCCAGCATCAGGCCGGCGGCGCGTCCGATGCAGAACTGCCTGTAGCGCTCCGTATCGCCCGTGCCGTGGTTGATCGCGTCGAGATAGTTCCAGATCCGCAGCAGATGCGCGTAGCCGCTCAAGGATTGAAAGCGCCCGATCTCGGCATACGCGGCTTGCGCCGCCGCCGCCAGGCCGCCGTGCTCGCGCTCGTCGATCTCGATGACACCGGCGAGGTGTACGCCATCGGTACTGTAGCGCACCAGGCCCTCGCGCCCGCAGGTGACGGGTCCGCAGGCGTGCCACAGCTCGCGCAGGCCCGCGCCGGCGAGCGGGGTGAGGGGGATGCGCACCCCGTGAGGGCCCGCGACGGGCGCGTCGCCGAAGGACACCGCGAGCAGCACGCGCTCGGGCAGCGGCGCATCGAGCGCGTGGTAGCTGAAGCGCGGTGCGGGGAGCTCGCTCGCCGCAGCCAGCGTATCGCGGGCGCTCATGCGCCGGAGCCGCTCGGGATGCTGAGCTGTGCCTGCCGCCGCCGCAATCGCCTGCTGGCGAGCGCCTGCGGCAGCTGGCCGAGACAGGCGAGCCGGTAGATCTGGCGGAAGATGGCGAGCCGCCAACGCACCCCGTTGCGGCGGAACACGTCCCCCGCGAGCATCGAGATCATCGCCTCCTCCACGCGCAGCAGATTGCGGGGATCGGCGAACAGGCTCGCCATCACGGGCGAGGTGAAGCGGCAGATGAACCACGAGAGCAGCGCCAGGCCGCGCCGTACCTCGCGCGCGTAGTGCCGCTGCAACGAGCGCTCGCGGCGGGGGGCCCGCAGCGCTCCGTCCACGACCTCGGCGGCGCGCTCGGCACCGTGCATCGCGAGATACACGCCGGTGGAGAAGATCGGATCGAGGAAGGCATAGGCATCCCCCACCATCACCCAGCGTGGTCCGCAGATGCGACGGGAGAGGTAGGAGTAGTTGCCCGTCGCCTGCAGATGACCGATGACCCGTGCCGTACGCAGCCGCTCGCGCAGCGCCGGCACGTCCGCAAGCGTGCGCAGCAGGAACTCCTGCTGGCTCCCGGTGCGCTGCCTCAAGTATTCGGGCCAGCACACCGCGCCGATGCTCGTGCAGTCGCCGGGCAGCGGAATCACCCAGATCCAGCCGTGCGCGAAGCGATAGATGCTGATGTTACCGGCATCCTCGCCTGGACGGCGTGCTACGCCGCTGAAGTGCGCGAAGAGCGCTGCGCTCTGATGGCGAGAATGCCGCCGCTTGAGCCCGAGCTGGGCGGCGAGGAGGGTGTCGCGACCGCTGGCATCGACCACGTAAGCGGCGCGCAGCGTGCGCTGTCCGGGCTCGGTACCGCTCTCGGTCGCGGTGGCCCGCCACTCAGCCGTGGCGCCGTCGCGGTCGAATTCCACTCGCTCGATGCGGGTACCCTCGAGCGTGTGCACGCCGCTCGCTGCCGCCTGGCGAAACAGCAGCTCGTCGAGCTCGGCACGGCGCACCTGAAAGGCGTAATCGCTGCAGGGCTCCAGCGTGCGCGAGAAGCTGAAAACGTTGTAACCCCGGGTATTCGTCGCGGGAAAGTCGGCGCCCAGCTTGCGCACGCCGATGGCACGCACCTGCTCGAGTACGCCGAGCCGCTCGAAGATCGGCACGTTCATCGGCAGCAGCGACTCACCGATGTGAAAGCGCGGGTGCCGCTCCTTCTCGGCGAGCGTGACACGCCAGCCGCGCCTCGCGAGCAGGGTAGCGATGGTGGAGCCGGCCGGGCCACCGCCGATGACCAGCACGTCGGCATCGAGCTCGAGCAATGATACGATCCCCCGCCTCCCTTCGAGCTGTAGTCTATCGCGCCATTCATCATGCCTGCCACGCAGAGTCCCGCCGAGCACGAGCTCGCCCAGCTGATCGTCACGGCCGTCAACCTCGAGGGCGTGCAGCCGGGCGACATCGATCCCGAAGCGCCGTTGTTCGGCTCGGGCCTGGGGCTCGACTCGATCGATGCGCTCGAGATCGCGCTCGAGATCTCCAAGCGCTACGGCTTTCAGCTGCGCTCGGATGACGAGGAGAACCGGCGCATCTTCGGCTCGCTGCGCTCGCTGTGCGAGCATATCCAGCGCCACCGCGTGAGGACTTGAGGCTTGGCGACGCCCGGGCCGAGGGCTGAGGTGCGCGCGCGTCCTCTGAGCATCGCCAGCTACACGGCCGTGTGCGCCGCCGGTCGCGGCCGAGCGGCGCTGCTCAGCGCGCTCAGCGAGCGGCGCGGCGGGCTGCGGCAAAACGATTTCACCTCCGTGCCGCTCGCCACCTGGATCGGTCGGGTGGCCGGCCTCGAGGAGCAGCCGCTGCCCCAGGACTTGGCCCCGTGGGAGTGCCGCAACAACCGCCTGGCGTGGCAGGGTCTGCTGCAGGACGACTTTCGCGAGCGCGTGGCCGCGGCTCGTGCACGCTACGGGGCCTCTCGGGTGGCGGTCATCGTCGGCACCTCCACCTCCAGCATCGGCGCGACGGAGGAGGCCTATCGGCGTCTGCAGCCCGACGGGCAATACCCGCCGGAGCTGCGACGGCCGCAGATCCATGCACCCCACTCCCTCGGCGGCTTCGTGGCCAGCGCGCTCGCGCTCACCGGACCGTGCATGACCGTGAGCACCGCGTGCTCCTCGAGCGCGAAGGTGTTCGGCCATGCGGAGCGGCTGCTGCGCCTGGGCCTCGCCGATGCGGCGGTCGTCGGTGGCACCGACACGCTCTGCGGCAGCGTGCTCTTCGGCTTCAACTCGCTCGAGCTGCTCTCCTCCGAGCCCTGCTGTCCCTTCGATCGCGAGCGCCGGGGACTCAGTCTCGGCGAGGCGGCGGGCTTTGCGCTGCTCGAGCGCGAGGGCACGGGACCGTGGCTGCTCGGCTGCGGCGACTCGAGCGATGCGTACCACATGTCGGCACCGCATCCGGACGGCGACGGCGCGCGGCGCGCGATCGGCGCAGCGCTCGCGGCGGGTGGCCTGAGCGCGGCGCGCATCGACTACATCAACCTCCACGGCACCGCCACGCAGAAGAACGACGAGATCGAAGGACGCGTGGTCGCCGAGCTCTTTCCCCCGCGCACGCTCGCCAGCTCCACGAAAGGCTGGACGGGACATGCCCTCGGCGCCGCGGGGATCATCGAGGCGGTGATCACGCTACTCGCGCTCGAGGCGCATCTGGTGCCCGGCACGCTCAACTGCCGCGTCCTCGATCCGGCCTGCGGGCAGAACGTGCAGCTCGAGAATCAGGAGCGCCCATTGCAGTATGCGCTCAGCCATTCCTTCGGCTTCGGCGGCAGCAACTGCGTGCTGCTGCTCGGCAGCACGCTACCGTAGCCCCTCCATGGCGAGCGGCAGCGTCTTCATCGAGGGCATCGCGCTGTGGGCCCCGCGGCTGCCCGGCTGGCCGCTCGCGGCGCGCATCCTGCGCGGCGAGCTGCCTCCCGCCGCGGGTGTGAGCCGGCCCGCACCCGCGGTGCTTCCGGCCAACGAGCGTCGCCGTGCGCCCGACACGGTGGCCGTCGCTCTGGAGGTGGCCGCTGCGGCGTGCGCGCACGCCGAGCGCGCGCCGAGCACGCTGCCGAGCGTCTTCGCTTCCGCTTACGGCGATCTGGCCATCAGCGACTATCTGTGCGCGACCCTCGCGCGCACGCCGCTTCTGACCTCGCCCACGAAATTCCACAACTCGGTGCACAACGCCGCGGCGGGCTACTGGGCGATTGCGACCGGCTGCTTCGAGCCTTACACGGCCGTGGCGGCGCAAAGTTACACCTTCGCCAGCGGGCTGCTGCTCGCCGCGGCGCAAGCGTGCGCGGACGAGCGCCCGGTGCTCTACGTCGCGTATGACACGGCCGCGGTGGGCCCGCTCGCCACCATGGCTGCGACGCGCAGCATGCTCGGCGCGGCGCTGGTGCTCGCGCCCGGGGCGAGCGCCCGCGCCCTCACGCAGCTGACGTTCCGGGTGCACGAGGGCACGCGACCCGTGTCGGGTGCGCGAGCGGCCAACGCGGTCCTCTGCGAGGGCAGCGCGCTCGCCCCCAGCCTCGCGCTGTTTGAGGCCTTGGCGGATGCGGTGCCGCGCGATATCTTCCAGAGCCTCGGACCGCAGCTCACGCTCGATCTACGGCTCGAGCCGCGAGAGCAGAGCCGTTAACGGCCCCCGAGGCGGTTGCTCGCTATTCGAGGGAGGGTTCGATGCCGCAGCGCGCAGACGTGGTGATCATGGGCGGCGGCCTCGCGGGTCTCACGCTCGCCCTGCAGCTGCGCCGGCGCATGCCGCACCTCGAGATCGTGGTGCTGGAGCGGCGGGCCCATCCCGTGCCCGTCGCGATCCACAAGGTAGGCGAATCCTCGGTGGAGATCGGCGCCCATTACTTCGGCACCGTGCTCGGGCTCGAGTCGCATCTGCGCTCCCAGCAGTTGCGCAAGTTCGGCTTTCGCTTCTTCTTCTCCGATCGGGCGCAGTCCCTCGATGGCGTCACGGAGCTCGGCACCAGTCGCTACCTGTCGACACCCACCTGGCAGATCGATCGCGGATTGTTCGAGAACCATCTGGCACAGGCCGCCGCGGCAGCGGGCGCCGTGTTCCTCGACGACACGCTGATCGAGGATTTCGCGCTCGATGGCGCGCCCGTGAGCGTGGCGGGCACGGCTCACGCGCACCAGGTGCGCTATCGGCGTGGCGATGTCGAGGAGCGCATCTGCTGTCGCTGGCTCATCGACGCGAGCGGCCGCGCCGGTCTCATCAAGGAGCGTCTCGGGCTGCAGCAGGCGAACGCTCACGACGCCAACAGCGTCTGGTTCCGCATCGGCGCGCGTATCGACGTCAACAGCTGGTCGCGCGACGCCGGCTGGCTCGCGCGCTGCGAGCCGCCCGATCGCTGGCTGTCCACGAACCATCTGGTGGGCGAGGGCTACTGGGTGTGGCTGATTCCGCTCGCCTCCGGCTCGCACTCGGTGGGTATCGTGGCCGATGCGCGCCGGCATCCGCTCAAGAGCATGAGCAGCTTCGAGCGCGCCCTGCAGTGGCTGCAGGCTCATCAGCCACGCCTCGCCGCGGAGCTCGCCGCGCGGCGCGGGGCGTTGCAGGACTTTCGCTTCCTGCGCAACTTCTCCTATGGCTGCCGGCAGGTGTTCTCCGCGGCGCGCTGGGCGCTCACGGGGGAAGCGGGCGTGTTCCTCGATCCGTTCTACTCCCCCGGCAGCGATTTCATCGCCATCGGCAATACCTACATCACCGAGCTCATCGAGCGCGACCTGCGCGGCGAGCCGCTCGCCCCCCATGCGCGGCTCTACGAGCAGCTCTTTCAATCCTTCTATCGCAACACGCTCTCCCTGTACCTCGATCAGTACGACATCTTCGGCGACCCGGAAGTGCTGCCGGTCAAGGTCTTCTGGGACTACACCTACTACTGGGGCGTCCTCTGTCAGCTCTTTTTCCAGAACCGCCTCGCCGACGTGGCGATACTCGGCCGGGTGCGCGGCGAGCTCGCGGCCACCCAGGCGCTCAACGGCGCAATGCAGCGCTTTCTGCGCGAATGGTCGCGCGTCGGCACGCGGCGCAATCCGGCGGTTCTCATCGACCAGGCCGGGCTCGACTGGTTCGTCGAGCTCAACCGCGGCTTACGCGACCCACTCGACGATGCGGGCTTCGAGGCACGCGTGCGGGGCGGCTGCGTGCAGCTGCAGGCGCTCGCGGCCGAGATCTGCGAGCGAGCGCTCGCGCGCTGTCCACATCTGGATGCCGGCGCGGTGCGGGCCCTGCTGCCCGCGGGCGCAGGTGGGGGCGCCATGCTGGTGAGCCTCGCGGCCTGAGGGCGCGAGCCTGATGATTGCCCTCACCGCACAGCTCGATCGCCTGTCTCAGAGCCGTGGCTGCCTCCTGCAGCCCGCCTGGCTCAAACCCCCAGGCCTGGATGGCTACTGCGCAAGCGGCGTCTATCCGACGGCCCCTGGTACGAGTTCGCGAGACCAGAACGGATCCTGGTTGCCCCCGCCGCAGAGCTCTATGGCGTGCGTCAGGGCCCTCGCCACGCGATCGGCGAGCCTAGGATCGGTAAACTCGAAATACGCCACGACGTTGCGCGGAAAACGCACCTCGAGCGAGGTGGTCGTCGGGGTGGTGGAAGTCGTGATCAGGTTCGGATTGCCCAGTTGCGCGTTCAAGCTGTTGAGGCGTTGCGTAGTCGGCTCGACGACGACGGTCTTGGCTTCCTTCAAGAGAAGTGTATTCAGGCCGGTGTCCGCGCCATCACAGTCGTCTCGAAGGGCTTCATCTGACGATCTCCCGCATCATGCTGTCAGAAGGACGCGCCGGTGCGCGAGATCAGAAGGGATCCTTGTTGCCCCCGCCGCAGAGCTCTATGGCGTGCGTCATGGCTTTTGCCACGCGATCGGCGAGATCCGAATCAGTGAATTCGAAGTACTGGGAGGCATTGTGCGGCAGACGCACCTCGAGCGAGATGGTCGTCGGGGTGGTGGAAATAGTGGTCACGTTCGGGCTCCCACTTTGCGCATTCACGTTACTGATGCGTTGAGTGGTCGGCTCGACTACGACGCTCTGTGCATCCTTGAAGAAGAATCCGTAGTCAGAGTCATTATAGACCACACCATCGCGAGCGCCGGTGAAGCTGAACGCCAGGCTGCAGGTGGTTTCGTCCGCTTGTAGATTGCTGAATTGGGCCATGAATAGATCCTGACCGGTGTTGCCGTCCGAGCTATTCCTCCAGACAGCAACGTAATTCTGCCGCCCGATGTCCCCGAGCTTGTCCTGAATGAACTTGAAGGTGGCTTCGAGTCCGGGACCTTTAGACGCTTTCCGAGCTTGAGACGCTTGTGCCTGTCGGTTATGGCCACCACAAAGCTCGCCGGCATGGGCGATTGCGCGTGCCACGGCTGCAGCGACATTAGGATCGGCAAACAGCGCGAAGAAATGTTGATTGGGGAAAGCTCGGGTCACCACGGCACTAACTGCGGGTTCCGTAGATGTGTAGATCAATCCGTATTGTTGGTTCATCACGCTGAGCCAATGGGTGACAGGCTCTGCAAGGGCTTGGCTGACGCTAGAGAAGGACACGGCCACGTCGCTGGGCACCTGGGCCGAGTCCAGCGTCTCAACCAGATGATAGGACAACTTGCACGCTGCGACGTCTGTACGAACATCGCTGGCACGGAACCCAAAGGCTCTCTTGAAAGTGGTGTTGTCCGAGGGTTTTCTACCGGATGCCGTGTACTGCAGGGTCGCATTGTCGGTGAGCTTCTGCTGAATGAACTGCAGCGTGGCTTCCAAATCGTTCGGGCCGTCGGCGGGCGAGGCGGCTGCACCGACGCCGTTAGTCAGGCCAAGTACTGCAATCAGCGCAATCGCAGTCGTCTCGAGGCGCTTCATTAGATGATCTCCCTGATCATGCTTTCAGAACGGATGCTTGCTGCCGCCAGCGCACGCTCGATGGCCGGCGTGTGGCTCTTGCGGTGCGGTCGGCGAGATTCTCGTCGGTAGCAGCGACCCCATGACGGATGCTCTACTGGGCCGTATTCGCAGCGAATACCTGAGAGGTCATGTCCGTTTCCGCTTGCGTCGCCTGCTGCCGAGCGGAGTCGAGCATTGCCGCGGTGTCCGCGGCGTCCGGCGCGGGATAGTCGGTGGGGCGAGGCGGGGGCGCGATGGCCGAGCCAGGCGCCGCCGGTATGCCGTTGTGACCTTGCTGCTGGCGCAGGGTAGCGAGCCCCTCGTCCAGCCGCGCACGAAAGGCGTTATGCATCTCCTCGAGGTTGTCGAGCGAGAGCTCGACGTGAGCCCCGGCCGGGCAGTCGGCGCGGCGGCTGCTGATGACGACCAGATCGGCGACGGCGTCGTCGTCGGCCGGTCGCCCCCTCAACCGCAACACATTGCCCGTGGACAAGGTGCACACCTGATCCTGCGAGGTCGTGGCGTTGAGGTCCGCGTCCACAACGAACACGTGGCCGGGCTGCAGCACCTGTGGCAGGTCGTCGAGCGTTGCGGCCTGGTCCGGCTGGGCGGACGCCGCGCCGTTCTCGTAGGCCAGCTGCTGCTGCACCTCCTGTGCGATCGACTGCTTGATCTCGGGTGAGATTGGTGTATCGGCCTGCGCGTATACCTCGTCATCAGGAGCCGCGTCCGCGGACGGGTCGCCGACGTTCGCGTCGGCCGGCTGGTCCGGATCGTCCTGGCTCGGGCCGGTGCTGGGATCTTGAGCGCCATCCGGTTGATTGACGTCGTACGCGCCGGCCAGCATTTGTCCCACGTAGTAGTCGGTGAGCCACGCGTAGGGTCCCGGGTAGACCGGGGACACGAGGAAGTACGGTCCGTAGAACGCGTACCAGGGCGCCCCTGCCCATGCCCATGCATAGGAAGCGGGCGCGACCCAGGGGTAGTAGGCCCAGCCATAGAAGGCCGGGGCGTAGAAATACCGTGGCACGTAGTGCGTGAGGACCACTCCATGGAACGTGTAGCTACTGTAGAGCCGCACGGTGCGCGAGCGGCCAACGATGACGGTGCGCTCGAGATAGTTGCGGCCGTGCAGAACGATGTCCCTCTGCACGTAGCCGCGGTGGGGTCCGGTGCTGACGAAGAGGCTGTGATTGGGGCCGTGAACGATGACGGTGCGCCCACCGTGAAGACCATGCACGATCTCCATCGTTCCATTGTGAAATCTCGCGGGATGGCCGTTTGCGTGGAACGACAGGCTCTCATCGTGCAGGACCGCCGTCTTCAGAACGCCGTTCCGACGCAGCGTGAATTCTCGTCCTCCGGCGGCCCTCACGGAGAGCCCGCCGTTGGCAAGCCGGCTGACCTGACCTGCGGGAATCGCCCGCCGATTGAGGCCGCTCAGGCGCGCTCGCTGGGTGTTGAGGTTGTCGAGTACCGATCTCGAGCGGGTCGGCGTCAGCACGACCGGGTGCACGCGAGATGTCCCACTGATCGAAGCCGCCCTGCGAGGCGTCTCCGAATGCTCACCCGCAGTTGCCCGATCGTCGCCGGCCGCGGACTCCTGCGGCGCGCGCGGAGTGTAGACGGTGGCACCGGAGGAGGTGCGCACTCCCACGTCGCTCGGAACCTTGTTCCTGGGCGTGTAGGTGTGTGGCGTGTAGACGCGGGTACCCGAGCTTGCGGCGGAGTCAGGCGAAGCCCCGCCGGGCGTGTAGCCATGGGGCGTGTAGGTCGTTGCGCGGCCTCCTGGCGGACGCTCGGCGCCGTTTGAGCCGCCAGGCGTGTAGGTGCGCGACGCACCGCTGGAAGCCGGTGTGTACGAGTGCGGCGTGTCGTTCGGCGCCGGGGGATAGGAGCGGCCGCCAGACGTACGCTGTTGCGCCTCTTGCTGCGCGCGTTCGCGCGCCTCCTCCTGGGCCCGTTCGCGCGCCTCCTCCTGGGC
>DATJSR010000144.1:0-23887 GCA_035504015.1 Steroidobacteraceae bacterium | reverse complement strand
TTGTGGCCGAAGAGGTGGCGCAGCGAGGCGCAGCCCGACAGCCCCGCCGTGAGGAGCAGGGTCAGTAGAAGAAGCCGAAGCCGAATAGCCATTCGTCTACCTGCTGGTTCTCGTTGCGCTTGGTGAAAATGATGTGCTCCTTGTACTCCCCGCGCAGAAAGAAGCGCCGCGTGAGATACAGTCGCAAGCCGCCGCCGGCATACG
The DNA here is from genome assembly GCA_035504015.1 of Steroidobacteraceae bacterium. GTDB lineage: Bacteria > Pseudomonadota > Gammaproteobacteria > Steroidobacterales > Steroidobacteraceae > JASHUC01. Next base: position 23,683 of record DATJSR010000144.1, on the reverse strand, counting down.
CGGACTGGTCGGAGCGATCCGTCGGCTGCACGAGCGTCGCCTTCGGCTCGGTCTGCACGTACCCGGTGCCGAGCACCACGAAGGGGGAGATGCGCTTGTCTGGAAAGAACACATGCTCGAGTCCGATATCCGCGGTCGTGCCGTTCGAGGAACTGCCGAGAAACTCCCCGACATAGACCTCGATCGCGAGATTGGGGTTGAGCGAGAACGACCCGTAGCCGGAGATCTCGGACGCCCCGCCCCAGTTGCCGTAGCCGAAGACCCCCGCCTCCCAACGATGCGAGGTGAAGCCGGCGCGGTCTCCGAAGTTGTACGTAAAGGGCGAGCCGTCGGCCAGCTGCGTCTTCAGCATCTCCCGGTAGGAGACCCAGCCGGTGATGCCGTGCTCGGCCCGCACCTTGAACCAATCCGTGTTGCGCACGAGCACGTCGACGCTCTCACCGCGCCCGACCACGTGGAACACCGGGTACCCGCGGCCAGGTCCGGTGTGCATCTCGAGGTATGGCTCGGTGACGAAAGCCTGCACGTACTGCGTCGCCGACCGCGCCATGGGCGCGGCGAGCAGCGGCAGTACGAGTAGCATCGCACGCAGCAGTACCAGGCGCAGTGCGCCGCTCCTAGTTGAGCGCCTCTGCGGCCGGGTCGAACGGATTGTTGAAATACTGTGCCCCTATGTCCAGCCACTCCGAGACCAAACGGAGCTCCGACGGGCTCAGGATGCCCGCGTGGATGCTATCCCCCGACCCTGCAGCAAAGCGACCGAAGAACAGGGTCGAGGACTGCGCACTGCCGGCCGCCATCGGGGCGGTGACCGGCACCGGAACCATCGTCGGCTGACCGGTGGTCGGATCGGGCGGACCCGGCACCTGCACATCGACGAGGACTCCATTATCAAGGATCTGCTCGTCGTGGGAAAAGAGCAGATCGCGATAAGAGAGAAATTGGTCATCCGTGGCTTGCGTATTTGTGAGGTCCAGCTGCCCCGCGGGCACCTCCGGATTGCCGTTCGCGTCCACCGAGTTGTGACAACCGCCCTGGTTGCAGGTGTTATTCGCGATGGGGTTGCCGTTCGCGTCCGTGACGATGCGCGGCGTATCCCACAGCGGCTGAATGTTCTCGGTGTAGTTGAGGACGATCCAGCAGTTGTAGGTCCACGGACCGACACCGCTCGGACAGTTCGTCGGCAGAGGAATCGTCGGCGGCAGGCTCGCGTACTTGTCGCTGATGACGGGGTTGGTCGGCATCCCGGGCAGCGCCGTATTGGTCCAGATATCGGTGTAAACCACGTCGGTGCTCGGGACCGCGAGGGCCGGGGTGGTCGCCACCATGGCCTCGGCCATCGTCTGCTGATTGGCCGTGGGCGTGAAGGTCGTCACACTGTTCTCGAATGGCTGACCGGCGATGCCGCCCGCCCAGGCCGGAGCGAACAGGTCCGCCCGGCCGTGGGAATGAGCCGTCTGCCCCGGCGCGGGGTTCTGCTGCGCGGCGGGGGTATGGCAGCCGTTGCACTGGAGGGTCTCACCGGCCTGGACCTGCAGCCACGCGAGGTGCGGGGGTGAGATGCGCTGGGCGTCGGCATCGAGCACGTCGATCTGGAAGGGCATGTTCGCCGGCACCTGCATCACCACCGAGCCGTCGGGCTGCACCGGCGCATAGCCGATGATCTCCCGCATGTCGTTGGTGGCGCCGAAAGCGTCGTTCGAGATCTTGAGGATCGTCTTCGGCGGCAGCGGCGTCGGTGTCACGATGCGCACGAAGCGCGCCGGGCGCTGCGCAGCGGGCGTGGCGCCGTTCGCCAGGGTGGCGATGTTCGGCTTGGCCGTATCGACCCCGTCGAAATCGTAGACGCTGCGGATGTCGATCAGGCCGACGTTGGCCGTGACCAGCTCCTGGTTGATGGTGACCCAGGTGCCATCGGGCTGTGATGCCGGCAGCGGACGCGGCTGCGCCGCCACCACGTCGGTGATCATGATGCCATCGGTCGGCTGCATGATCGGTTGCAGGGTGTTCTGCGCCGGATCGAACATCCACACGCTGTAGACGGGCGGGGCATCCATCAGCTGCGTGTTGGCGAGGTTGGTGCCCGTGCACGGGTAATACGTGACCGGGGTCGTGGTCGGCGTGGTGGTGGTGGTCGTCGTCGTGGTGGCCGGGATGTTCTGCAGGCGGCACTCCGACCAGCTCACGAGGATGCGTCCGGTGCCATCCCACAGCGGAAAACCCGAGTTGAAGCGTCCGCCGGGTGACGGGCCGGCGATGGTGAGCACATCGTTGCTCGTGGCATTCACCTGTGCCGGGCCGGTCAGCGTCGCATTCGCGAGTGTCGGCTGGGTGTTCTCCACGTAGTCGTTGGTGTCGATGATGACGAGGTCGCCGCCGAAATCGGTGCCCAGGGGCGCCGTGGTGCTCTTGGGCGAGGTATAGGGACGGATGAGGGCGAGCACACGCCCATCCTGCATCTCTCTTGCCTTCACGAACTCGATGGTGGCGTCGTTGCTCGGCGTGCCGTTCGGCCCGGTCTGGTGGCTATTCGCCCCGTAGAGCAGCTGAATGTTGGTGCCGTCCGGGTAGGCGCTGTACAGCTGCATGCCGTCCTTGCCGGGGACATCGTCCCAGCGCGACCACATCACCCGGCCGTTCATGAGAACGCTCGGATCGCGGTCGTGGCTCGCGTTGAAGGAGATCTGGTGAATGTCGCTGCCGTCCCCGTTCATGACGTGCAGCACCGAGGCCGGCTCCGCAATCGTGTTGTCCTGCGTGAACGCCTCGTCCATGGCGACGAAGGGAAACTGGCCGAGGATCGCCTCGTTGAGGATCGTTGCCTGCGAGCCTATCTGGCGCGTGGTGCTGAAGACGATGCGCCCATCGGGCAGGAAGGCCGGTGACACGTCATTGACGGTGTTCGGATCGGGATCGTTGTTGGGATCGATCACCGGGCTCAGCGTGCCGGTGGCGATGACGTACTGCCAGATGCGCCACATCGGCGGGGTCGTGTCCTTCTTCTCGATGCCCGTCGTGAGCGGCCCGCGCATCGCGAACAGCACGGTGCTGCCGTCGTAGGAGACCGAGACGTCCTTGATGTCGTAGGGCATGGCATTGGCCGTGCCCGTGCCGGTGATGGTCGCGGTGATGTTGGTCTCGATGCCGCTCGGTGAGGCGGTGGAGCGCTCGAAGAGATCTGCCGAGGGTGTCGTCGGCAAGAGCATCCGCAGGTCATCCTGCGTGGTCGGCACCGAATAGCGCTTGACGTAGAAAATCGGGTAGTCGTCGGTCTCCGGGTCGGCCGGCTGGCCGCCGGCCAGCTGCACGCTGCCGCCGCCGCTGCTGCAGGCGGCAAGCATCAGCAACGCGCCGGCGAATGCCAGCGCGCGTATGCGGATCCCGAGCTCGAGCCAGGTTTTACGCTGCATCGCCATATATCGACGCTCCCAAATCCGTGCGATTGGACCCATTCCGCGCGCCGCTCGCACGCGTGCCGGCGCGTGATGTCGCATCGGCACGTTACCTAATGCACGTTGGCGGAACGGCGCTCGCGGTTCTGCCGACCCCATCACGGCGCTGCATGCCAGTAAGACGCTTCCATCCCGCCGGCATGACTCGCGGCCCCTGCGTGCGAGCCATGGGCCTAGGTAGACGTTCGAAGTGACAGCTGCCGTGAACAGGACCGCATTTCGGTGCGGAGAGCATAGCTGAATGACCAAACGTGGCGGGACTGTCGGCGGCTGGCGACGTCTGCCACATGAGACATTCAGATGCGCTTTCTGCCGAGCCTATAGTGCGCCACGCATGAGCGATGGCTTGAGGGAGAGAACGAGCGTCATGAGCAAACAGCACTGCAATCGCAACGTCTCGCGCGGCGGCCACGCACGCGCCATCGCAGGCGCCGTGTGTGCCATCCTGGCGCTGCCCCTCGGCTCGGCGCAGGCAGGGCCCAACGAGCAGGCCGCGCGCCTCTACAACCGCATCGCCGGCGTGCCGCCCTCGGCGAGCGAGCTCGCGCAGATGTCGACCGACATCGCGAACAACGAGCCGCTGCAGGCGGCCGCGGTGGCCACCGCCTCACCCAACTTCTACAACACGGTGTTGAAGAACTGGGCGATGCCCTGGACCAACAAGACGCAGACGGTGTTCGCGCCGCTCAACGATTACGTGGCGACGGTCATCGGCATGGTGCGCGATGACGTGCCGTTCAATACCGCGCTCTCGGCCGACATTCTCTACGTGAGCAATGCACCGGGACTGCCCGCGCCCTCGCTGGCGAACGACAATCATTATTCGACGGCCGAGGCGAACAACGTCAATCTGCAGCAGACGCTGGTGCAGACGACGCAGTCGGGCACCTACGGCATACCGACCGCCGCCACCGCCGGGCTCATGACCACCGCGGCCTCGGGTGCGGCCTTCTTCTACAAGGGCACCAATCGCGCGATGGTGCGCTTCACCCTGATCGCACATCTGTGCAACGACCTGCCCGCGATCGAGGACATCACGCGCCCGACGGATCGCATCCGCCAGGACGTGAGCCGCTCGCCGGGTGGTGACAGCCGGGTGTTCCTCAACACCTGCATCGGCTGCCACAGCGGCATGGATCCGATGGCGGGAGCCTTCGCCTACTACGACTTCAATCTGACCACGAACGCCGAGACCTATACGGCCGGCACGGTCTCGACGAAGTATCACATCAACGCGACCAACTTCCCGTACGGCTACTACACCACCGACGACAGCTGGATGAACCACTGGCGTACCGGCCCGAACATGACGCTCGGCTGGTCACCGAGCCTGCCAGGCAGCGGCAATGGCGCGAAGTCACTCGGGCAGGAGCTCGAGTCGAGCACCGCCTTCTCCGCATGCCAGGTGCAGAAGGTCTTCACCGCGGTGTGCTACCGCGCGCCGACGACGGCGGCGGATTTCACCCAGGTGGCGCAGATGCAGTCCGACTTCGTGAGCGGCGGCTACAAGCTCAAGCAGATGTTCGCTGAGGCGGGCGTCTACTGCATGGGTAACTAGCCTCATGAAAAGGGTCAAGGGTTTCATGAAAAGGGGCATTCTCATGTACGCACCCCAGCTCGCCCGCACCGGCGCGCGCATTCTGCAGACGGCCGGCCTCGTGCTGACCGCCGCCCTCGCGGCGTGCGGCGGCGGTGCGCCGACCACGGTCAACCCGAACACCTCGGCGGTGAGCACCGCGCAGGCCTACAGCGGCCCGCCGCCCGCGACCGCCGACGTGACGGCGTTCATGAACAACCTGTGGGTCAACATCAAGGACACCAACCGCTGTGGCGCCTGCCACGTGGTCGGCGGCCAGGGCTCACCGGAGTTCGCGCGCAGCGACGACATCAATCTCGCCTACCAGGCGGCCAATTCCGTCGTCAATCTGCAGCAGCCGAGCCAGTCGACCATGGTGCAGAAGGTCGCCGGCGGGCATAACTGCTGGCTGGCCTCGCCCCAGGCGTGCGGCGCGGAGCTCACGCAGTGGATCCAGAACTGGGCAGGCACCACCTCCACGGGTGCGCAGTCGATCAAGCTGGTCGCGCCCCCGGAGATCACCGTCGGTGCCACCAAGACCTTCCCGACGAGCCCGGCGCTTTATCAGCAGTACGTCTATCCGATCGTCACGCAGTGGTGCTCGCGCTGCCACTCGGACACGGCCTCGGTGCCGCAATCGCCGTACTTCGCGAGCGCCGACATCGGCATCGCATACCCCGCTGCGCAGCCGAAGATCGATCTGAACACGCCGACGAACTCGCGCTTCTATCAGCGCCTGTCACAGGATCACCACAACTGCTGGTCCGACTGCAGCACGGACGCGCAGGTCATGCTGACGGCCATCCAGGACATGGCCAATCAGGTCCAGGTGACCCCGATCGATCCGACGCTGGTCGTCTCCAAGGCGCTGACGCTGTATGACGGCACGGTTGCCTCGGGGCAGAACCGCTACACGGACGATCAGATCGCGCTCTACATGTTCCAGACCGGCACGGGCAACATCGCCTACGACACCAGTGGCGTCGAGCCCGAGCTCGATCTGACGCTCAACAACTACGCCACCTACGTGACGCAGGGCTGGGGCATCAATGTCCTCGCAGGCGGCATCGCGATGGGGTCCACCGCCGCGAGCAGCAAGCTCTACGACATGATCACCTCGACCGGCGAGTTTTCGATCGAGGCGTGGATCGTGCCTGCGAACCAGTCGCAGCAGACCGCCAACATCGTGAGCTACTCCGGTGGCCCGAACGTGCGCAACGCCACGCTGCAGCAGAACGCCTTCCAGTACGAGGGCCTCGTGCGCAGCAGCGTGACCAACCTCAACGGCAACCCGCCGCTGGCGACCAACGCCAACAATCAGCTGGTGCAGGCGGCATTGCAGCACGTCGTGCTCACCTATGACCCGGTGAACGGCCGCAAGCTCTACGTCAACGGCCAGTTCACGGGCGATGTGGACTCTTCCGGTGGCGGCACGCTCGCCAACTGGGACAACAGCTTCGCCCTGATGCTCGGTGCCGAGGTCGGCCTGGGCAGCCAGTGGACGGGCGAGATCGAGATGGTGGCGATCCACAATCGCGCCCTCACGCCCTCGCAGATCATGCAGAACTTCAACTCCGGCGTCGGAGAGAAGTACTTCCTGCTGTTCGACGTGTCCTCGCTGGTGAACCTGCCGCAGAGCTACCTCATGCTGACGGCAGGCCTCAACGACAGCTACTCCTACGTGTTCACCAACCCGACCTTCATCAACCTCAACCCCAACGCAACGATACCCAGCATCAACATCCAGGGTATCCGCGTCGGCGTGAACGGTGCGGAGGCGCCGGTCGGACAGACCTGGATTCCGCTCAATTCGACCGTGAGCGCTTCGCAGTACAGCGCCAACACGGGGCAGGTGCTGTCGAACGTCGGTGCAGTGATCCAGCTCGAGAACGGACCGGCCAACGACCAGTTCTTCCTGAGCTTTGCGCAGATCGGCTCGAGCAGCCACACCTACCCGAACCCGACGTTCACGGCGCCCGCGCCGACGCCGGGGCCGGCGCCGGCGGACCTGGGCGTGCGCACCTACGAGCGCATCAACCAGACCATGGCGAAGGTGACCGGGGTGCCGCCGACCAACGCAACGGTCGCTGCCGCCTACGCCAGCGTCGAGCAGTCGATGCCGTCGATCCCCAACTTCGATGCCTACGCGGCCTCGAACCAGACGGCGGTCGCGCAGCTGGCAATCGCCTACTGCAGCGCCATGGCGCAGGATCCGACCATGGGGCCGGCGTTCTTCGGCGCAGGCTATGACCCGACGCAGACGGGCAGCTGGCTGGCGGGCAACTCGGCGATGACCACCCAGGTGATCAACGCCGTCTACAACAACATCGTCGGGACCAACAACGGTGTGCAGCTCGCCTCGCAGCCCTCGCTCGCCTCGGTTCAAACCGAGCTCAACAGCCTGATCGGCAATCTCGCCGCCGGCTCGGCGGGCAGTCAGTCGGGTGGCACGGGAGTGATCGCAAGCGCCGCGTGCGCCTCGGTGCTCTCGAGCGCCGCGATGCTGGTGCAGTAAGGCAAACCTTCTTTCCGGAGACAGACATCATGATCATTCGCAAGAAACTGCCTCGGGCGCGCCTCAACGGCGAGCCGCTGCTGCACCCCGATCATCCGCGCCCGGTCACCCGCAGGCAGATGCTGGCGGCCGGACTGATCGGCAGCCAGGCCTACGTGATGCTGCCCTCGGCCCTGTTCGGCATCCTGGGCAAGCCGCGCGATGCGCAGGCGCAACTCGCCTCGGACATCTCCTCGCTGGTGAGCCAGTGCGGCATATCCACCACGGGCGCGAACAAGATTCCGTTCATCTGCTTCGATCTCGCGGGCGGGGCCAACCTCAACGGCTCCGAGGCGCTCATCGGTCAGTCGGGCGGGCAGCTCGATTTCCTCTCGACCGCCGGCTACGGCCTGCTCGGGCTGCCCGGAGACATGCTGCCGAACTCGCCCAACAAGGCGAGCCCCAGCGGTAACTTCATCAGCACGGCGCTCGGGCTCGCTTGGCATTCGGACGGCGCCATTCTGCGCGGCATCCAATCGATTGCCTCGGCGGCCACGCAGGCCAACGTCAACGGCGCGGCGATCCCGGCCGTCTCATCCACCGACACCCAGGACAACCCGCACAATCCGATGTACGGCATCTGGATGGCGGGCGCACAGGGCGCGCTGCTCAACCTGATCGGCACCGAAGCGACCGTATCGGGAGGCAACTCCATGGCGCCGGCGGCGCTGATCAACCTCACGGAGATCCCCTCCGTGATCACGCAGGCGAGCGATTGCACCGGTCTGGTGAACACCGGCGCCCTCGGGACCATGTTCACGGACCCGAACGATGCGGTGCAGGTGCTCGAGTCGACCGCGCGCATCTCCGGCGGCACCAATCTCGCCGCGCTCAGCGGCAAGCTCGGCAACGTTTCGGTGTTTCCGGGCGATAGCGCGACGGACCTCAGCACCAAGGCTGCGATGCAGTGCGCCTACGCGAAGACCGCGGCGCTGGTCAACACCTTCGGCAACCCGGCCTCGCTCAACCCCGATCTCGACACCAACATCGTCGGCGGGGCGAACAGCATCTTCACGGCCGCGCAGTACCAGAACTCAAACATCCAGGCGACGGCGGCGGTCATGAAGATGGTGGTCAGCGGCTTCGCAGCCGCAGGCACCATCGTGCTGAACGGCTACGACTACCACGACAGCACGCGCGCCACGGGTGAGACGCAGAACTTCAACGCGGGCGTGTGCATCGGGGCGGTCCTCGAATACGCCAAGCGCATGGGCAAGCCGGTGATGGTCTACGTCTTCAGCGACGGCTCGCTGGTGTCGACCATGATGGCGGACAACTCGGTCGCCGGACGCGGCAAGTACGGCTGGCAGGGCGACAGCCAGGTCGTCGCCTCGACGTTCTTCCTGGTCTACAACCCCGCGGGTCGGCCGACCCTCATGCAGGGCGGCTCGGGCAACCAGATCGGCTACAACAACTCCGACGGCTCGGTGAATACCTCCTCGAGCCCGGCGTCGAACGCGGTGAACCTGCTGGTGAACACCGTGTGCCTGAACTACATGGCCTTGCACAACCAGGCGGGCAACTTCGCAAGCGTGTTCGGCACGGCGAACGGCCTGGGTACCACGGCCTCGCAGCTCGACCCGCTGATCGCGCTCAATCCGATCTGCAACGGGACCATCGGCTAACGGGCGGGACTGTCGCGAAACCCTGACAGAGCGGGCTCTTCATACCCCGCCGGCGATGCGGCACGATGACGGCGCGCGCTCGTGCGTCGTCATTGTGCGGTAAGTCATGTCTTCGCATCGCAGATTGCGGACCTCCTCCGTTGACACTCTTGCGCGGGCTGTGCGAGGGTTGAGTCGGCGCCGTCGCACACCGGAGTGGTCGCATCCCCGTGGGCAGGCGATTCAAGAATCGAAGTACGTGGCGGTGTCCGCGGTGAGCGCTTGCGCGCGGGCCGTGGCCGCCGTTGCGCTGTTGCTGTGGAGCTTTGCCGCGGCAGCGCAAGGCTATGCGCTGCTGTCGGGCACGGCCCCCGATTTCGCGTTGCACGGTTTCGCGGGCGACAACGTGCGCCTATCGGAGCATCGCGGCGAGGTGGTGGTGCTGACCTTCTGGAGCAGCCGCTGCGGCCCGTGCGCAGCGCAGCTCGATCTGCTGAGTCGCAGTTTCGTGACCTATCACTCCGCGGGGCTGTCGATGTACGGGGTCAGCGTGGATGATGACCCGCGGCGCGCGCGTGATTTCGTCGGAGCGCACCACGTGAGCTTTCAGATGCTGACGGATCCGCAAAAGGATGTGAGCCGGCTTTACCAGGTCGACAATCTGCCGATGACGGTACTGATCGACCGCGGCGGCACGGTGCGGCGGGTCTTCCGCGACTTCGGCCCGCGGGACGAGGCACTGTACCTGCGCGAGCTGCGCCAGCTCCTCAATGAATGATCGGAGAATTATGGCACTCGAGTTGTTTCCGGCTGTGCTGAAGCGCGCACGCACCTGGGGACGGTGCCTGCCGGGCCTGCTGCTGGCGGCGACGCTGCTCGCACAGGCGCAGACCCCGACCACCGGGGGCACGGGCTCCACGGGATCGCCTGCGGCGCCTGCAGCGGCTGCTCCCGCGCCAACGGCTGCTCCCGCGCCGACGGCTGCGACGCCTGCCGCTCCTGCCCCTGCCTCGCCCGCCGCTGCGACCCCGGGCCCGGCGAGCGGAGCCGCCTCATCGGCTCAGGCGGCGGCTGCCCCCGGAGCGGCGCCGGCGGCCGCAGGCAGCACCGATGCGACGCCCACTGCCGCGGACACGCGCGGGCTCGATGAGGAGACGCAGGCCCTCAAGAAAGACGTGGTGGATCTCAATCGCGACCTCTACGTGCTCGAGGAAGAGCTGCTCTATCCCGCCAACACCCAGGTAGCGGTGTTCCTGTCGATGGATGTGGGCGAGTTCTTCGCCCTCGACTCGGTGACGCTCAAGATCGATCAGAAGGAAGTGGCCAACTACCTGTACACGCCGCGGGAGGTCGAGGCGCTGCTGCGCGGCGGCGTGCACCGCATCTACATCGGCAACGTCAAGGTCGGCACTCACGAGCTCGTGGCGTTCTTCAGCGGCAAGGGCCCGAATAGCCGCGACTACAAGCGCGGTGCGTCCATCAAGTTCCAGAAGGGCATCAGCGGTCACTACCTGGAGCTCAAGATCACCGACCGGCAGCGTAAGCTGCAGCCGGAGTTCGAGATCAAGGACTGGGAGTAGCGCGATTGCCGATGTTCTTCTCGCGCTCGCTCCTGTCGCGTTTGCTCCTGCTCGCCGCGGCGCTGCTCGCGACGTGGCCGGCCGCGGCTGCCCGACGCGATCCGGACCGGCTTCCACCGACGCGCATTCGCGACCTTCACTACGGGGACGTGCTCTTCTACTATTTCCAGGGCAATGAGTTCGAGGCGCTCACCCGGCTCAACGCCTACGAATACTGGAACCGCATTCCCCATCACGAGCACGAAGCGCAGCTGCTGCTCGGCGGGCTCTACCTCGGGCTCGGTCTGCACAACGAGGCCGGGGCGCGCTTCGAGAAGCTGCTCACACCGGATGTGCCCGCCGGCGTGCGCAATCGCGCCTGGTACTACCTGGCGCAGATCTGGTATGACCGTGGCTATCTCGATCGCGCCGAGCACGCGCTACGCCAGATTCAGGGCCGCTTGCCGGGGTCCCTCGAGCCCGAGCGCGAGCACCTGCTCGCGAACGTTCTGATCCGCCAGGGACACTACGACGAGGCGGTCCAACTCCTCTCGCACTGGCGCGGTCCGCCCGACTGGATGGCGTATGCGCAGTTCAACCTCGGGGTTGCCCTGGTGCGCGAGGGTCGCACGGCGGAGGCCGATGCGCACCTCACGGCGGTCGGCAAGCTGAAATCGCGAGATCCGGAGATGCTCGCCCTGCGCGATCGCGCCAATCTGGCCCTGGGCTTCGCGTATCTGCAGGCGGGCCAGCCAGCGCTCGCGCGTCCGGCACTGGAGCGTGTCCGCCTGGAGGGCCCGTTCTCCAACAAGGCGCTGCTCGGGGTAGGGTGGGCCGATGCGCAGCTCGGGGACTACCGGGCGGCTCTCGTGCCCTGGCTCGAGCTGCGCGGCCGCAGTCTGCTCGATGCGGCGGTGCAGGAGTCGTATCTGGCCGTGCCTTACGCCTATGCGCAGCTCAAGGCCAACGCCGAGTCTGCGCAGAACTACGAGCAGGCATTGAGCTCCTACGCCGCCGAGAATCACGATCTCGATCAGTCCATCGCGCGCGTGCGCAGCGGCAGCATGCTCGAGAGCCTGCTCGGGGACGAGCAGGCGAGCCGGTCGGGCTGGTTCTGGCAGCTCGCCAACGTGCCCGATGCGCCCGAGTCGCGTTACCTGTACCCGATCCTCGCGGGCCACGATTTCCAGGAAGGGCTCAAGAACTATCGCGACCTGAACTTTCTGTCGCGCACGCTCGGGGTCTGGGCGGACAGCATGGATGCCTTCGCCAACATGATCGACACGCGCCAGCATGCCTATGCCGAGCGGCTGCCCCGGGTCGATGCGCTGCTCGCCTCGGGCATCGCCGACCGGATGCAGCATCAGCGCGATGAGCTCGAGTCGCGCCTCAACGATATCGAGCGCCAGCAGGATGTCGCGGCCCTCGGCTCGAGCGACGAGCGCGCCCACTGGGCCATGATAGGCCGCCTGGAGGCGGCGCTCGCCACCGCACCCAACGACGAGGCGAACAACGCGCTGCGCGAGCGGCTGCGCCTGGTGAAGGGTGTCTTGTATTTCCGTCTCAACGATGCTTTCCGTGCCCGGGTCTGGCAGGAGCGGCGCACGATCAAGGATCTGGACCTCGCACTGCACGAGGCGCAGGAGCGCTGGATACGCGTCGACCGAGCGCGCAAGAGCGTGCCGACCAATACCGGGGACTTCGCCGCGCGAGTGGCAGCGCTCCGGACCCGCATCGATACGCTGCAGGCGCGGCTCGATGCGACGGAGAAGAAGCAGAACGAGTATCTGGTGCGGCTCGCGGTCGGGGAGCTCGAGGAGCAGAAACAGCGCGTCGCCACCTATGAGGTGCAGGCTCGCTTTGCGCTCGCCTCCATGTACGATCGAGCCGCCAACGGGCAGGCTGCGGTCGCCAAGCCCGCTGCGCCGGCTGCACCCGCGGAGGGCAAGCCATGAGCCGCGCAACCGGCAGCCGCGCAACCGGCAGGCGCGCGCGGCGGCCGAGCGCCTGGCACGTGCTCGGTGCCGGGCTCGTGCTCCTGGCTCTGGGCCCACAGGCGCCCGCCGACGACTCGCCGCGCACCATCAAGGACCTCACCAAGCGCCAGATCGAGGTGCATCCGGATCAACCGGCGCAGGCGAGCGCCGACAAGGCGATGGACAACTATCGGCGCTTTCTCGAGCTGTCCAATACCGATCCGCGCATGCGCGCCGAGGCGCTGCGCCGGCTCGGGGATCTCAACCTCGAGTCGGGTCAGCTCGATCGCATGGAGAAGGAGCTCGGGCAGATCGATCTGCTCGGTGCCGAGGCGATCCGCCTCTATACGGCGCTTCTGAAGGCCTATCCGGACTACTCGCGCAACGATCAGGTGCTCTACCAGCTCGCCCGCGCGTACGAGACCACCGGCCAGCCGGAGAAGGCGCTCGCCAGCCTCGATGAGCTCGTGAGCCGCTACCCGCAAGCACCGCAGATGGATGAGGTGCAGTTTCGCCGCGGCGAGCTGCTGTTCTCCGCCAAACAGTACCGGCAGGCACAGGACGCCTATGCGGTCGTCATTCGGCACGGACCGGCTTCGTCTTTCTACCAGCAGAGCCTGTACAAGCACGGCTGGTCGCTCTTCAAGCAGGGAGAGAACGAGGAGAGCCTGCCGTCCTTCGCCGGCGTCCTCGATCACGTGCTGCTCGCGGACGGACACGGCCCGGTGCGCACGCTCGACCAGCTGTCGCGTCCCGAGCGCGAGCTGGTCGACGACACGCTGCGGGTCATCAGCATCACCTTCTCCTACCTCGAGGGGGCTCCCTCGATCGATGCTTTCCTGAAGAAGCACGGCACGACGCCCTATGCCTATCTTCTGTACTCGCGGCTGGGCGATCTGTACGTCGACAAGCAGCGCTACCAGGATGCGGCCGACAGCTACCGCGCCTTCGTCGCACGCGACACACTCGATGCGCACGCGCCCGAGCTCGCGATGCAGGCGATCGAGGCGTACCGCAAGGGCGGCTTTGCGCAGCTGGTGCTCGATGGCAAGCGCGAGTACGTCGAGCGCTACAACTTCGGAGCGCCGTTCTGGCAGGGGCGCCAGCACGCCGACTTTCCGCTGGTCGTGCAGGAGCTGAAGGTCAACCTCAAGGACGTGGCCACGTATTTCCATGCCGCGGCCCAGAGCTCGAAGCACATCGAGGACTATCAGCAGGCTGCGCGCTGGTACCGCAGCTATCTCGAGTCCTTCCCCGACGATCCGGACTCGGCCGCCACCAACAATCTGCTGGCGGATGCGCTCTTCGAGAGCCATCAGTATGCGGCGGCCGCCACCGAGTACGAGCGAACCGCCTACGACTATCCGAAGAACGCACGCTCGGCGAACGCCGGCTACGCAGCGCTCGACTCCTATCAGAGGGCGGAGGCCGAGCTCAGCGGGGCGGCGAAGGGCGAGCTGCACAAGCGCGCGCTCGACTCGAGCGTCAAGTTTGCGCAGACCTTCCCCGAGCACCCGGACAGTGGCGGGGTGCTCACCCGGGCGGCGGAGGAGATCTTCGCCTCCCACGACCTCACCCGCGCCAAGCAGGTGGCGCAGCTCGTGCTCGCGCGCCAGCCCCCGGTCGATCGGGCCAAGCAGCGCATCGCCTGGACGATCGTCGGCCAGGTGAGCTTCGATGATGGCTCCTTCGCCGAGGCCGAGCAGGCCTACATTCACGCCCGCGATCTCGCGACCGACGATCCCAAGATGCGCACGGATCTCACCGAGCGCATCGCCGCCGCGGTCTACAAGCAGGGCGAGGCGAAGCAGAAGGCGGGTGATGGCGCAGGGGCGATCGATGACTTCCTGCGCGTCGCGCAGGTCGCCCCGGATTCGAAGATTCAGTCGACGGCGGAGTACGATGCCGCCACGCAGCTCATCAATCTCAAGCAGTGGGATCGCGCGATCGGCGTGCTCGAGGACTTCCGGCGCCGCTATCCGCAGCATCAGCTGGCACCGGAGGTGACGCGCAAGCTCGCGGTAGCCTATGCGCAAGCCGGCCGTCCGGGGCCGGCGGCCGCCGAGTTCATGCGCATCGCGGACACGGCGAGCGAGACACCCGCCGTGCGGCGCGAGGCGCTGCGGCGCGCGGCCGATCTGTATCAGAAGGCAAACGACGCCCCGCACCGCGTGGCGGTGCTCGAGCGCTTCGTCGCGCAATACCCGACGCCGCTCGCCGATGCGATGGAGGCGCGCGAGCAACTGGCCGAGGCGGCGGCGGCGCACGGTGATGTGCAGCAGCAGCTGCGCTGGGACCGCGAGATGGTGCGCACCGATGCGCAGGCGGGTAGCGCCCGCACCGACCGTACGCGCTATCTCGCGGCCAAGGCGCAACTGGCGCTCGCCGCTCCCGTGCGCGATGAGTTCCGCCGCATCCGGCTGGTGGCGCCGCTCAAGAAGAGCCTGGTTGCCAAGCGCAAGGCGATGGAGGCGGCCATCGGGGCCTACAAGGTCGCGATGGAGTACCAGGTGGCGGAGGTCACCACGGCGGCCACGTACGAGATGGCCGAGCTCTATCGCACGCTCGGCAAGGACGTGCTCGATTCCGAGCGTCCGAAGAAGCTCTCCAAGGATGAGCTGGAGCAATACGAGACGCTGCTCGAGGAGCAGGCCTTCCCCTTCGAGGAGCAGGCGATCTCCATCCACGAGGCCAACGCGGCGCGCGCCCGCGACGGCGTCTACGACGAATGGGTGCGCAAGAGCTATGCGGTTCTGGCGCAGCTGAAGCCGGCGCGTTACGGCAAGACGGAGCTCACGCAGGATGTTGTCACGACGCTCAGATGAGCCGGCGCTGCGGGCGCTCGCCATCGCGGGCGTGCTGCTGCTGGGCGCCTGCGCCCATGCGCCACCGCGCTCAAATGAGCCGGCGGAGCAGAGGCCTGCACCGGCCGGTGCAGCCGCAGCCAAGAGCGGCAGTGCGGCGCCGGGCACCCCAGCGTCGCCCGGTGCGGCAGCTGCGGGTGCCGCTGCCGCGGCCACACTCGAGCCGCCTCCTGCCCGAGCGGTGGCCGATTTCAATCGCGCCGTCGGCATGATGCGTGCGGGCAACGTCAGCGAGGCGGAGCTGGAATTCCAGCAGCTTGCGCTCGCTTATCCGCAATTCGCCGCCCCGGACATCAATCTCGGCATCCTGTACCGCAAGGGCGGACAGATGGAGGCCTCAGAGCAGGCGCTGCGCGCGGCGGTCAAGAGCAACGGCACGAGCGCCGTGGCCTGGAACGAGCTCGGCGTGACGCTGCGCATGCGGGGACAGTTCCACGACGCCGTGGATGCCTATCAGAAGGCGATCGCGGCGGATGCCAATTTCGCACCGGCTTATCGCAATCTCGGCGTGCTGCTCGATCTGTATCTCGGTGATACTGCGGGGGCCCTCGCGGCGCTCGAGCACTACAAGCAGCTGAGCGGGGAGGACAAGCCCGTCACGGGCTGGATTGCGGAGCTGCGCCAGCGGGCGGCAAAGAGCGGCATGCCACCACAGAGGACCGAAGGTGGCGGAGCTGCCGGCTCACAACCGGGAGCGGCTAAAGTACCGCAGGGCGCTGGAGCGCCCTCGGGTCCGTCGGCACCGGCCGCTGCTGCGGTCGCACAACGAGCAGGAGGCTAGGCGATGAAGCGTGCACTGTCTTTCCTCGCCCTCGTGAGCATCGCGATGGGCGGCGCTGCGCTCGCGCAGCAAGCACCGAGCGCCCCCGCACCGGGCGGCACGACCGGCCGGGCCGCGGCCAGTGGTGCGCAGGATCTCGAGCCGGCCGTTGACACCTCGGCAGCCTCCCAGAGCGCACCTCACGGCGCATCGGAGGCCCTCCGCTCGACGACCGCGCCTGCCACGCCAGGGGAGGCAGGGGCTGCAGCGGGCGGCAATGCTGCACCCGCGCGCACCCAGGCGCAGGGCGCTGCCGCGGCGGATGCGGCGGCCACCCCGGGCAAGGCGCCCGCTGCGGCACGTGCACCGACCGGCGAACATGGCAAGGCGCTCGATCACATCGAGCTCGATACCACCGACATCACGGGCAACCGCGAGCTGCCGAAGGTCATGTACATCGTTCCCTGGAAGCGCTCCGACCTCGGCGACCTGGTCGGCAAGCCCGTGAACAGCCTGCTCGACGAGGTGCTCGAACCCGTCGATCGTGACGTTTTCAAGCGCGAGAATCGGTACTACCGCGCAGTTGCCGCAGGCGAGTCGGCCCACGCCGCCGCCGCGGCGACCGCGCCCCCGCAGGGGGCCGCCCCGAGCGCGCCCTCGGGAGCCCCGTGAACCGGGATGAGAGGTAGATCGTAGCTTTTTAGCCATATGTCATTCAGGTTTGTCTAGAGGCGGAGGGCCGCCGCAGGGAGAGCGTTGCGCATCGGTCGCGCGAGCGCTCGACAGGCGGTGCGCGGGTGTCGAGCCGTTCAGCTTGCTTTACGGAGTTGCGTCGATGAATCTTTGGAATACGATCGTGCGCTTCTTTCAGGGCGGTGGGGAATTCATGATCCCGATCGCCGTGGTGCTGGTGGTGGGTCTGTCGATCGCCATCGAGCGATACATCTATCTGTCGCACGTGGCGGTGCGTAACCGCCGCCTGTGGAATCAGATCGTGCCCGTGCTCTCGCAGGGCAACTTCCGGCAGGTGGTGCAGATCACCTCGAAGTCCGATTCGGCGATCGGGCAAATCCTCAACTACGGGCTCGCCCGCATTCAGGCTGCCCGCCGGCGCGACGACATCGAGAAGGCGATGGAGGAGAGCCTCATGGAGGTGGTGCCGCGCCTCGAGAAGCGCACCCACTACCTCGCGACCTTCGCGAATCTGGCAACGCTGCTCGGCCTGCTCGGCACCGTGATCGGTCTGATCAACGCCTTCGCCGCGGTCGCGAGCGTCAACGCCGCGCAGAAGGCGAGCCTGCTCTCGGCGAGCATCTCGGTCGCCATGAACTGCACGGCCTTCGGGCTCATGTCGGCGGTGCCGCTGCTGTTCATCCACGCGTTCCTGCAGACCAAGACTACCGAGCTCATCGACAGCCTGGAGATGGCCTCGGTGAAGTTCCTGAACGCGATCACCGAGCGCCGACCGGAGGCGCCGGCGCCGGCTGCCGCCTGAGCTCGACTTCGGTCCCGTCGAGCCATGCGCCGCTCATACGACGCCAAGAAGCTGGCCCGCCGCAAGCGCAAGCCTGCGGAGCTGCTGCTCGTGCCGATGATCGACATCTTCACGGTGTTGGTCACGTTCCTGCTGATGACGGCGGTGTTCTCGCGCACCGTGGTGCTGCAGCTGAATCTGCCGGCACAGCAGGCCGAGTTCAAAGAGCCGCCCCCGGGGCTGCAGCTCGAGGTTCTGGTTCGCAAGAACCTGATCCAGGTGGCCGACCGCAACAGCGGGCCTCTGGCGACCATGCCCAACACGGCCTCGGGCTACGACTTCGACACCCTGACCACCTACCTGAAGCGCGTGAAGGCCAAGTTCCCGGAGAAAACCGACGCCACCGTGCTGCTCGAGTCGGACATCCCCTATGACACGCTCGTGCAGGTGATGGATCACGTGCGCGTGTTCGAGGTGCCGAGCGGCCTCGGGGTGGCGCAGGCGGAGCTGTTTCCCGACATTTCGATCGGAGATGCGCCGACATGATGTCCAATCGCGCGCGACGCATGGCCGAGCATCATCAGCGCCATCAGGTGGGCGCCGAGCTCAACCTCATTCCGCTCATCGACATCCTCTCGGTCATGGTGTCATTTCTGCTGGTGTACTCGACCGAGGTCGAGATCATCCAGAACAACAAGGGCATCGAGGTGCCGCAGTCGATCGCGGAGGCGCAGCCGCATCGCTCGGTGGTGGTGATGGTCACCAAGGAGGAAGTGTTCGTGCAGGGTGAGCCGGTCGCCTCCGTACCGGAGGTGCGTGCGGCCACGGGGCCCGTGGTGGCGACCCTGCGCGCCGCGCTGAAGCAGCCCCAGCTCGTCGGCACCGACGTGGCAGAGCGCGACCTGGCGGCCCGCGAGATCACCATCATGGCCGACAAGAGTCTGCCCTACGATGTGCTGAAGAAGATCATGGCGACCTGCACCGATGCGGACTTCGGTCGCATCTCGCTCGCCGTGATGCAGAAGGATCGGCCGGTCGCTCCGGGCCGCTACCACGCGGCGTAGCACCGTGCAGCAGATCACCCGACCCAGCATCGTGAAGCCGCAGCCCGCCGCTGCCGGCCTCGGACTGGCGCCGTTCTATCGCAATTTCGAGCTGCCCTGGGAGGCCGATCCCGAGGAGCAGACGCGCTTTCGCAAGATTCTGCGCACGGCGCTCATCGCGTTGGTGCTGCTCACGCTGTTGTTCGTGCTGCTGCCCGCCCCCAAGCGGGCGGTCAACGAGGAGACCGTGCCGCCGCGTCTCGCACGCATCATGATCGAGCAGGAGCACAAGCCTCCGCCGCCTCCGCCCCCGGCGCCGAAGGTGGAGCAGAAGCCGGTGGTGAAGCCCGTGCCGGTGCGGCCCGTCGACCGCACGGAGCAGGCGCGCCGCAAGGCGCAGAAGTCGGTGCAGCAGTTCGAGGACCAGCTCGCGGACCTGCGCGAGCAGGTGAACATCGACGAGGGCCAGACGAAGAACCTCACCGGGGCGGTGGGGGCGGACTCGCACGCCGAGCGCTCGCTCATCACCTCCAAGGTCGGCGTCGGCAGCGGTGGCATCACCAGTGCCAACGCGAGCCGCGGCTTCGGCACGGGCGCGGGGTCGCTGACGGGCCACGACACGACCGTGGTGAGCTCGACGATCGCGCGCTCGGGATTGAATTCGCGCCCGCCCACCCGCACCGGCGAGAGCGGCAAGGCCGCGCGCAGTCGCGAGGAGATCGAGCTGGTCTTCGACCGGAACAAGGGTGCGCTGTACGCGCTCTACGAGCGTGCGCTGCGCGAGAATCCGCAGCTGCAGGGCAAGCTGGTGCTCGAGTTCACGATCGCGCCGAGCGGAGAGATCACCATGTGCCGCGTGGTCTCGAGCGAGCTCAACGACAAGACGCTCGAGGAGAAGATCGTGGCGCGCGTGCGCCTGTTCCGCTTCGAGCCGAAAGATGTCGAGTCGATCACCACCACGAAGCCGATCGACTTCTTCCCCGCCTGAGGGTTCCAGCTCATGAACCTGCAGTCGGAGATCGAGTACTTCAGCGAGCTGCGACTGATCGACAAGGCGCGCCTGCTCAATCTGTTCCTGCACGAGCTCGCCGAGGAGGCCCGCGGCACCTACGGACCGGGCTCCGAGCAGGTGCACGACACGGCGCACCTGCGGTTCGTCAACGAGCTGGTGCACCGTCTCACGCGGGTGATCGAGCAGCTGATGGCCGAGGACGCGGCGCGTCCGGCGGACGACGTGCTGCTGCGCATGCTGCTCTCCCCGCGCGTCGACAAGGTCGCCGAGCGGCTCGTGTTCAATGCCTACCGGCGCGCCATCCAGGGCTTCGAGAGCTTCGATACCACGGTGCTGATGAGCACCTGATCGGGTGCGCGGGAGGTGCGCGTGCGGCGCGCATCGCGCCGTGCGCTCCGGGCATTGCACTTCCCCCGGCGAGTCGGCACAGTGGCCGGAAACTCCGGCATCACGCCCATGATCCTCGAGCAGCCGCTCACCCAAGTGCTGATCATGCTGGCGGCCTCCGTGTTCGTGGTGGCCCTCGCGCGGCGGCTCGGCGCACCGCCCATCCTGGGCTATCTCGTGGTCGGGATGGCCCTCGGCCCGCACGCGATCGGCCTGATCTCCTCGAGCAGCACCATGCGGGAGCTGCCCGAGCTCGGGGTCGTCTTCCTGGTCTTCACGCTGGGACTGGAGTTCTCGCTGCCGCGCATGGTGGCCATGCGCCGGGAAGTGCTGGGACTGGGCGCGCTGCAGGTGGGGGGCACGCTCATCACCTGCGCGCTGCTGGCGCATCTTGCCGGGGCCACCTGGCCGGTCGCGGCGCTCATCGGCGGAGCGCTCTCGATGAGCTCGACCGCCATCATCCTGCATCAGCTCACACACTGGGGCGAGCTCAATCGTACGCACGGCCGGCTCGCCTTTGCGATGCTGCTGTTTCAGGACCTCGCCTTCGTGCCGCTGCTCGCCCTGGCGGGGGCACTGGAGCGCGCGCAGGCGGGCTTCTCGCCCCAGGCCGCGCTGCTCGCCGTGGCGGCCGCCGTGCTGGCAGTCGTCGTGGTGCTGGTCGCCGGGCGCTGGCTGCTGCGCCCGCTGTTTCACGAGATCGCACACAGCCGCTTGCGCGAGCTGTTCACGCTCACGGCGCTGTTTGTGGTGCTGGCGGCGGCCTGGATCTCGTATCTCGCGGGCCTGTCACTCGCGCTCGGCGCGTTTCTCGCGGGCATGATGCTCGCCGAGACCGAGTATCGCCATCAGATCGAGGCGGTCATCCGCCCGTTCCGCGACATCCTGCTCGGGCTGTTCTTCATCTCGGTGGGCATGCTGCTCGATGTGCAGCTGCTGGTGCGCCAGTTCCTGCTCGTCTCCGCGCTGCTCTCGGGCATGCTGGTGCTGAAGACCGCCATTGGCGCGCTTGCCACCCGGCTGTTCGTCGGCTCCACCTTCAAGGCGGTCCGCACCGGCATCGTGATCGCGATCGGCGGGGAGTTCGGCATCGCGCTCCTGACGATCATTCTGGAAAGCGGGCGCACGCCGGCCGCTCTGGTGCAGGCATTGCTCGTTGCGCTGGTGCTATCGATGGTGCTGAGTCCGCTCATCCTGCATCACAATCGCAGCATCGCGCGCTTCGTGCTGCGAGAGCGTGGACCGCGTGCTCCGCTACCGGCGCTCGAGCAGGCCGCAACCGGCACCATCGCCGCACGCGAGCATGTGATCCTGTGCGGCTACGGACGCGTCGGCCAGAATGTGGCGCGGGTGCTCGAGTCGCAGGGCTTCGAGTTCATCGCCCTCGACATCGATCCGGCACGCATCACGGCGGCACGCCAGGCGGGCGAGCCCGTGCTCTACGGTGATTCCGCGGACGAGGAGATGCTGCAGATGGCCGGTGTCGCACAGGCGAGCGCCGTGGTCGTGAGCTTCTCCAATCCCGCGGTGGCGCTCGAGATCGTGCGCAGCGTGCGCCGGCTGCGTGGAGAGGTGCCGCTGCTGGTGCGCGTGCCCGATGACAGCCGCATGCAGGAGCTCAAGGCGGTGGGCGCCACGGAGGTGGTTCCCGAGACCCTCGAGGCGAGCCTGACGCTGGTCTCGCAAGTGCTGATGCTGCTGCACGTGCCTGCCGCGCGCGTGCTGCGTACGATCGATGAAGTGCGCGAAAATCGCTATCAGGTCCTGCGCAACATCCATCGACCCGCCGACCTGCCGCCCGCGTCGACGGGGACGGTCTACCTGGAGGAGCTCAAGTCGGTCGTGATTCCCCCCGGCGCCTGGGCGGTGGGCCGCACGGTGGATGAGGTGCGCTCGCAGGGCGCGCAGGTGGCCTTCACAGGCATTCGCCGCCACGGCATCCTCGGGCGTGAGCCCGCCGGTGATGCCTGCCTGCGCGAGGGCGACATCGTCGTGCTCTACGGCATGCCCGAGGCGCTCGAGCACGCCGAGGGCGTGCTGCTCGCGGGGTAATGGGTGCCGTCTCGAGGAGGGCTTGCAATGATCGAGATTCGTCCTGCGCGCCGCGCGGACCTGCCGCTCGTGCTCGACTTCGTGCGCGAGCTCGCCGAGTACGAGCGCCTGACGAGCGAGGTGGTGGCGACGGCGGCGGACTTCGAGCGCGCGCTCTTCGGCACGCCCGCTTATGCCCATGCGCTCATCGCCAGCGATGCGGGAGTGGCCGTCGGCTTCGCCGTCTATTTCTTCAATTTTTCGACGTTCCTGGGCCGCCCCGGTCTGTACCTCGAGGACCTGTTCGTGCGCCCCGCGGCCCGTGGACGCGGCATCGGCCGCGCGCTGCTCGCGCACCTGGCGGGGCTGGCGCTCGCGCGCGGTTGCGGCCGCCTCGAGTGGGCCGTGCTCGACTGGAACGAGCCGGCGATCCGCTTCTATCGAAGCCTCGAGGCGCTGCCGAATGCAGAATGGACGACTTACCGGCTAAGCGGTGCCGCGCTCGACAGGCTCGCGGCGAGTACGCCAGGCGCCTGAACGCTCCTCAGTAGGCACTCGCCGCGCTGCTCATGGCAGGCGCGTAGGCGCGGGAGCCCCCCGGACGGGAGAGCGCAGCCGGGCGTCGCGGCGGGGTGGCGCGCTCCGCGGAGCTTCTGCAGGCGGGCGCCAGAGCGCATCCCTCGAGCATGGCGAGCAGCGCGCTGCGCGCCCGCGCCACGCGGCTCTTGATCGTGCCGACCGCGCAGCCGCAGATCGCCGCGGCCTCCTCGTAGGAGAAGCCGCTCGCGCTCACCAGCAGCAGTGCCGCGCGTTGTCCCGGGGAGAGCGCGGCGAGCGCCCGATTCAGATCGCGCAGCTCGAGCTCGCCGTCATGATCGGGAGGTACGCTCGGCTCGGGCAACGAGTCGCTCGAGACATCGTGCGCTTCGAACTTGCGCCGCCGCAGCTGCGAGTAATGCTCGTTGCGCACGATGGTGAAGAGCCAAGCCTTGAGATTCGTGCCGGGCTTGAAGCGCTCGATGTTGTCGATCGCCCGCAGCAAGGCCTCCTGCACCAGATCATCCGCGTGCACGCCGTCGCGGCACAGCGAGCGTGCAAAGGTGTGCAGCTGCGGTACCAGCTGCACCATCTCGGCGGTGACGTTGTGATCACTCGCCTCCACCGAATCCATTGAATTCATCGAATTCATCACTGCCACTGCATCCATAACGCCGGTCCCCTTCGGGGAATGCCTCGATCTATTGCGATATGGCCAAGCTACTCGCTCGTGGCCGGCACCCCAAGTCGGCATCTGCGAGCGTTCGACCGCGAGTTCGCCGATGCGCGTGTCGGAGGGTTCCTACTCCGCGCCAGCAGCTCGCGTACCCACCAGACGGGCGCGCTTCTTGCTG
>DATJSR010000143.1:0-8201 GCA_035504015.1 Steroidobacteraceae bacterium | reverse complement strand
CAAACAACGACATCTGATTCGCGGCGATCACGACGCCTGCTGGCGTGGGGGGCGGTGCTGCTGCTGCTGCTGTGCGCGGCGCTCGGCATCTGGTGGTGGCTCGCGCACCGGCAGACGCTGCGCTATATCACCGCGCGCGTGACCGCAGGCGATATTCAGCGCTCGGTGACCATGACCGGCGCTTTGAATCCGGTCGTCACCGCGCAGGTGGAGTCCTTCGTCTCGGGCAACATCAAAGCCTGGTACTGCGACTACAACACCCTCGTCAAGATCGGCCAGGTGTGTGCGCTCATCGATCCTCTGCCCTTTCAGGTGATCGTCGATCAGGACACCGCTTCGCTGCACTCGGCCATGGCGCAGCTGGCCAAGGACGAGGTCGCCGCCGCGAACCAGGCGGTCGTCTACGACTTCGATCAAAAGCTCATCAAGCAAGGCATCGTCTCGCAGGAGACGATCAATACCGACAAGGCGACCCTCGACCAGGAACGCTCGCAGGTCAATCTCGACAAGGCGACCATCGCCGCTCAGAAGGCGGCGTTGCACGGTGCCGAGGTCAATCTCGGCTACACCCGGATTCTCTCCCCCGTGAACGGCATGGTGATCACGCGCTACATCGACGTGGGTCAGACGGTGGTGTCGAGCCTGTCGGCCTCGCCGCTGTTCCTCATTGGCAAGGACATGCATTTCATGCAGGTCGACACCAACGTCAGTGAAGCGGACGTGGGCGGTGTCAAGCCCGGACAGCGCGCCTATTTCACCGTGCAGGCCTACCCGAGCCGCACCTTCTGGGGCACGGTGCGGCAAATCCGCGAAGGCCCCATCACGGTGCAGAACGTCGTCACCTACGACGTGGTGATCGATGTCAAGAACGAAGATCTCGCGCTCTTTCCGGGCATGACCGCCGACTCGCATATCATCACCGCGGAGCGCCGGAACGTGATGCGCGTGCCCCTGCCCGCGATCCGTTTCAATCCCGAGGGCATCGCGCACGAGGGCAGCCGTCAGCGTGGCTCCGCGGCAGGTGGGGCGCCGGCTGCCAACCGCTTTGCGGGCGGCGGGGAGCATGCCGGCGCGGAGCATGGCGGCGTCCGGGCCGGGCGGAGCGGCTTGCGGGGGCGCGTCTGGGTGATGCGCGCTGGCAAGCTGCTGGCGGTGCGCGTGCGCATCGGCCTCGATGACGGCACGCTCGTCGAGGTCGCAGGCGATGACCTGCACGTGGGCGATACCGTCGTCGTCAATGCCGCGCGTCCCAATGAGACCCGTACCGCGCCGGCCGGCAATCGCCCCGGGGCGGGCCAGAACCCGCGCGGCGGGGGCTTCGGAGGCGGCTTCCGCCTATGAGCACTGCGGGGATGGCCGGCTCGGGCGAGGCCCCCGAGAGGGGCGCACCCGACGTGCCCGTCATCAACATCCATGATGTCACCAAGGTCTACCATCTGGGCGAGACCGAGGTGCATGCGCTGCGCGGGGTCTCGCTCACGATCCGTCGCGGCGAGTTCGTGGCCATCATGGGCGCCTCGGGCTCGGGCAAGTCCACGCTCATGAACATCCTCGGGTGCCTGGATCGACCGACGAGCGGGGCGTACGTGCTCGAGGGGATCGACGTGGCGCAGCTCGATGAGCCGGCGCTCGCCCGCATTCGTGGCCGGCGCATCGGCTTCGTGTTCCAGACTTTCAACCTGCTGCCGCGCACGAGCGCGCTCGAGAACGTCGAGCTGCCGCTCTTCTATGCGGCGCAGATCACCGGCAACACCGCGCGTGCGCGCGACATGCTGCACATGCTCGGCCTCGCCGAGCGCGAGCGTAATCAACCCAATCAACTCTCCGGCGGTCAGCAGCAACGCGTCGCCATCGCCAGAGCGCTGGTGAACGATCCGGCGATCGTGCTGGCGGATGAGCCCACCGGCAATCTCGACTCGCAGACTGCGCTCGACATCATGCGAACGATCCGGGCGCTCAACCGCTCGCGCGGTGTCACGGTCGTGCTGGTCACGCACGAGCGCGACCTGGCCGAGCTCGCCGATCGCATCATCACGATTCGCGACGGGCAGATTCTCTCGGACCTGCCCACCGAGCGTGCCGGCGCCGGCGCCGACGAGCGCGAGCTGCCGGCCGTGCAGCCTTATCACGAGCAGCACTTCGGCAGCCGCCTGGATGCCTGGCTGCACGAGGCGGGCTCGCTCGGCTGGATGGCAGTCTTTGCGGCGCTGCGCGCCATCGGGCGCAACAAGCTGCGGGCGGGCCTCACCATGCTCGGCGTCTTCATCGGTGTCGCGGCGCTCATCGCCATGGTCGCGGTTGGGGAGGGCGCCCGCGCGCAGGTCGAGGCGCAGGTGCAGAGCCTCGGCACGGACCTGCTGGTGGTGCTGCCCGGGACCACGCGCGTCAATGGCGTGCGTGCGGGAAATGGCAGTGCCGCCAGCCTGCGAGTGCGGGATGTGGGCGCGATCCTCGAGGAGGACAACGCGGTGGCGGATGTGAGCTATGTCAATCGCCAGAACACGCAGGTCGTCGCCGGCAATCAGAACTGGACGACGAGCGTGCAGGGCATCTCGCCGAGCTATCTGTCGATTCGGCGCTGGCGCGTGATCGCCGGCCGTGCCTTCGACGACCAGGACGATCACGAGGGGGCGGCCGTGTGCCTGCTCGGACAGACGGTGGTGAGCAATCTCTTCGGGGACTTCGCGGATCCGATCGGCTCGACCGTGCTGGTCAAGAACGTCCCCATGGTGGTGATCGGCGTGCTCGCGACCAAGGGTCACTCGGCCAGCGGGCAGGATCAGGACGATGTGGTCTTCATCCCCTTCACCACGTCCCAGGAGCGCATCCTGGGCGTGGCCACGCCGAGCTCCGTCCAGACCCTGTCGAACAACGTCTTCGCCACCATCGGACCGCCGCCCAATCCCTTCGGTGTGACACCGAAGCTCGAGGGCTTCGTCAATACCATCTACGTGCAGGCCCGCAGCCCGCAGCTCATCAAGCCCGCGCTCGACGAGGTGACCAAGACGCTCGAGAGGGCGCACCGGATCCTGCCGGGCAAGCCCGACGATTTCGTGGTGCGCGATCTCACCGAGCTGCAGGAGGTGGCCGAGGCGAGCTCCAAGGCGATGGAGCTGCTGCTCGCCGCGATCGCCTCGATCTCGCTGGTGGTGGGGGGCATCGGGATCATGAACATCCTGCTGGTCTCCGTCACCGAGCGCACCCGGGAGATCGGTATCCGCATGGCAACCGGCGCGCGGCGGCTGCACGTGCTCACGCAATTCCTCATCGAGGCGATGCTGCTCGCGCTCATTGGCGGCACCGCCGGGATCGCAGCCGGCGTCCTCGCCTCGGAGCTCATCTCCCATTTTGCGGGCTGGCCGATTCTGCTGAGCGCCAACGTCATGATCATGGCGTTCGTGTTCTCGGGCGCAGTCGGTGTGTTCTTCGGCTTCTACCCCGCGCGCCAGGCCTCGCGCCTGAATCCCATCGATGCGCTTCGCTACGAGTAGGCACGCGCCGCGCTGCGCAGCGGCGATCCTGCTCGCAGCGGCATGCTCACGGCTCGCAGGGTGCGCCGTCGGGCCAAACTTTCAACCCCCGGCTCCTCCGGCCGGCGAGCAGTATCACCCCCCGCCTGCCGCACCCATCGAGGCGGCGGCGCAGGACCGGCAGCAGCTCGCGGCCGGTGAGATCCGCGGCCTGTGGTGGCAGCTGTTTCGCTCCGCGGCGCTCGATCAAGCCGTGCGCGAGGCGCTCGCGAACAGCCCGACGCTCGTGGCTGCCAATGCCACCCTCGCGCAAGCGCGCGAGGCGGTCATCGTTGCGCAGGCGGGGCTGCTGCCCCATGCCAGTGCCGCGGCGGGCGCACAGCGCTCGAGCGCGCGCGGTGCATTGCTGCCAGCGGGGCAGAGCAGCACCTCTAACCTCTACACGGTCGGTGCGTCGGCGAGCTACAGCGTGGATCTCTTCGGCGGCGTGCGCCGCGCGGTCGAGGAGTCGCGCGCGCTCGCCGACGTGCAGCGCTATCAGCTCGCGGCGGCCTACCTCACGCTCACCGGCAACGTCATCCAGGAGGCGCTCACCATCGCCTCCACACGGCTGCAGATCGACACCACGCAGCAGCTGATCGAGAGCGATCGCAAGAATCTGGCGCTCACGCAGCGCGAGTTCGAGGTGGGCACGGCGACCCGCGCCGATGTGCTCACCGCCGATGCCCAGCTCGCGGGAGACCTCACCACACTGCCCGCGCTGCGCGAGCAGCTCGCGGAGGCCTACGATGCGCTCGATGTGCTGATCGGCCGGCCCCCCGCGCAGGGTCAGCCGCATGCCTTCGACATCCAGGAGCTCAGCCTGCCGCGGGAGGTGCCGCTGAGCCTGCCCTCGCAGCTGGTGCGCCAGCGCCCGGACGTGCTCGCGGCCGAAGCGCAGCTGCACGCCAGCAGCGCGGCGATCGGGGTCGCGACCGCGCAGTTGTTCCCCGCGCTCACGCTCACGGCCGGCCTCTCGCGCGAGGCGCTGCAGGCGGGTGGCCTCTTCCATCAGTTCGATTCACTGTGGAATGTCGGCGGCAGCCTCGCCCAGCCGATCTTCGAGGGCGGCGCCCTGCGAGCCCAGGTACGCGCGGCGCGCGATGCCTTTCAGGCCCAGGCGGCCACCTACCGAAACACGGTGCTCGAGGCGCTCGGGCAGGTCGCCGATGATCTCTGGGCCCTGCAGTACGATGCGGAGCGGCTCACCGTGGATCGTCATTCGGTGGATATCGCCGCCGAGTCTTTGAAGCTGCAGCAGCAGAGCTATCAGGTCGGCACCACCAATGTGCTCAACCTCATCAACGCAGAGCGCGCCTACGCTCAGGCACGCCTGAGCTATGCCACGGCACAGGTGCAGCAGTTTCAGGACACCGCGGGGCTGCTCGTCGCTTTGGGCGGTGCTTGGTGGCAGGATCCGGCAGCGGGTCCGCCCGGCGCTGCGCACTGATCCGTCTCAGTGCGGCAGCCCCTGCTGCACGTACGCGGCTACGTCCTCGACGTTCTGCGCGGTGATCAGATCCGGGTACAGCTTGGGCATCGGCGGCTTGGGGTCCTCGATGTAGCGCACGGTGGACGCCTGGTCGCGCCGCTTGCTCAGGTCGGCCAGCCGGTGATCGGCGATGAGATTGCCGTCGGGACCGTGGCAGGAGGTGCAGATCTGGGCATACAGCCGTGCACCCCGCGCAAGATCGACCGCTTGCACCGCGGCGCCACCGGCACGTGCGCGCTCCGCAGCAGAGGCGCTCGGGGAGGGCGCCGGGGTGGCATTGAGCGCCATGATCATGACGCTCGGCACGCCGAGGGCGCCGAAGGCCATGCGCGAGACGTTGCCCGTGGCGAAGGCGAGATACTGCCGTCCGGCGATCTCGTACGTGATGACCCCGCCGGCGAGCGCACCGCCGGTGGGGATCTTGCGCAGCAGGCTGCCGCTGCGGCTGTCGAAGATCAGCAGATTCCCCGCGATGTCCCCCGTGAAGGTGACGCCGCCTGCGGTGGGCGTCACGCCCGCAATGACCGGCTTGTCTGCGTGGTAGCGCCAACGGA
Source organism: Steroidobacteraceae bacterium (assembly GCA_035504015.1). GTDB lineage: Bacteria > Pseudomonadota > Gammaproteobacteria > Steroidobacterales > Steroidobacteraceae > JASHUC01. The sequence continues at coordinate 2,646 of DATJSR010000143.1, read as the reverse complement.
TCTGCCCGGTGTCGGCATCGAGCGCGGTCACCCAGCCGGTGATGGGCCCATCGGGCTGCACGCTGCCGCCGAAGCTCGCCTGGTTGGGTGAGTAGTGAGTCGTACCGAGACGCACCTTGAAGCAGGCGTCGACGGAGCCGGTGATGAGGGCATTGCTCAGCCGATCGAGCGTCGGGCCGTTCCACTCGACCCCGCCGGCGTAGCCTGGACAGATCCGCACCCCGCTCTTGGTCGGCGCCGGGGGGGCATCCTCGACCGTGGTCACCGGCGTTCGAAAGATGACGGCATGCGTGTCCCGATCGACCGCCGTCACGTAGCCGTCCTTGCCGCCGAAGGCCAGCACGTCGCGCAGCCGAGCGTCCCGATAGAGCACGGGCGCGGCGACCAGATCGCGGTCCTGCCAGTCGGCGGGTGTGGTCTGGTGCCACCACTTGAGAGCGCCCGTGCGCGCATCGAGCACGACGATGGAGTCGGTGAAGAGATTGGCGCCGGGACGATAGCCGGTATCGATGTCGGGCCACGGGTTTCCCACCGGCACGAACAACTCCCCGGTCGTGACATCGAGCGACATGGCGCCCCAGACCCCCCCGCCACCGGTCTTCGCCGAGGCTGCGCGCTTCCAGGTATCCGCGCCACGCTCGCTGCCCCTCGGTACCGTGTCGAAGCGCCACAGCTCGCGTCCGCTTTGCGCATCGAAGGCCATGACGCGACCGCGCGCCCCGAGCTCGCTGCCGGAGATGCCCATGTAGACCACACCCTGCCAGGCAAGCGGCGCGGCGGAGGCAGCCTCACCGAGCTCGGGCTTACCGATCACATCCTTCCACAGCAGCTTGCCGGTGGCGGCATCGAGCGCGAGCAGCCGTCCGTCGCCGGTTCCGCGAAAGACGCGCCCGTTGAGCACCGCGAGTCCGCGATTGGAGGGGGAGAAGCGCTCCTCCTCCGGCGCATACGTGTAGCGCCAGCGCACCGTGCAATTGCTCGCATCGAGCGCAACAGTCTCCAGGCCGGTGTTGGTATAGAGCACGCCGTCCACGACCACCAGCCCGGCGTGAAAAGTCGTGGCACCGTCGATCTGCACGCGGCAGACCTCGCCGAGCTGTCCGACGGTGCTCGGGGTGATCTGCTTGAGGGGCGAGAAGCGCTGGCCGTCCAAGTGGTTATTGAGGGTGAGCCACTGCGACCCCGGCGTGGCAGGAGGTGCATCACTCGCCAGTGCGACAGCGCTCGCGAGCACGGCGCTCACCAAGCACGCGCTCGCAGGCCAGATCCTCTTCGTCGGCATCAGCTCCCCCCCGGCGGGTGTTGCGGTGAGCCGGCACGGAAGCTGCTGCTCAGCCTCCCCCATGCGCACGTGGCCCTCGATTCTCGGTACCGCTCGCCCATTCCCCCGCAGGACGAGTCTACTCCGGGCAGTTGGCAATAGGATGGCAGGCAGCCCCTTGCGAGCGGTGTGCGCATGAGCATGCCGCTCAGCTCCGGGGTGGCCGACTGGTGGGCAACCTTGTGCGGGGTAGGCGCGCTCAACATTCTGGCCTGGTCGCTCACGGCGGCGACGCTGCGCCGCCGCCGCCAGGGACTGTCCTTCGAGACCTATGCGGCCTGCCGCCTGCAGCTGGTGCTGTCCGCCGTGTACGTCTTCGGCTGCGCATTCCGCTCGGCCTTGCCGGTGTACGACATCCCGCGGGTGTGTCTGGTGAACATCTGGCTCTCGAGCGTCGTGGTCGGCCGCTCGGTCGCGACCCTTGCCGAGCTATGCTTCGTTGCGCAATGGGCGCTGATGCTGGGGCAGGTGGCCTCCGTCACGCGCAGTGGCTTCGCCCGGGTGGTCTCGCGCCTCATCGTACCGCTCATCCTCATCGCCGAGGGGTGCTCGTGGTATGCGGTGCTCACGACCACCAATCTTGGCCACGTGGCGGAGGAGTCGCTCTGGGGCGTGTCGGCGGCGCTCATGGTGGCCAGTCTTGCGTGCGCCCTGCCGCGCTGCCCGCGAAGCCTGCGTCCGCTCGTCATCGTCGCCGGCTTGGTCGGGACCGGCTACGTGGGCTATATGTTCGGTGTGGATGTCCCCATGTACTGGTCGCGCTGGCTGGCCGAGCTGGCGAGCGGCCATCACGACTTGGGGCTGCTGCAGGGACTGTTCGATGTATCGGAGCATCGGGTCGTCTCGTTCCGCTGGCAGACCTGGCGGACGGAGGTGACCTGGATGACACTTTATTTCAGCGTGGCGGTGTGGATGAGCATCTCCCTGATCCATGTCGCCCTGCGGTACGGCACCCCCGCGCGTCGCCCCGGCACCGCGCAGCTCGTGCGCTAGGACTCCCGATCCCCTCGACGCGCGGCGAGGCTCGTGCAACGCTCTGCCTTGGGCCCGTGCCCGGATCGGGCAGCACAACGTCGGGGGATGCGATGTCTGGCGATGAGGAGCGGCACTATTACGAGCCCGCGAGCGGTCACGGCTTGGCCCACGATCCGCTCAACGCCATCATCGCGCCGCGTCCGATCGGCTGGGTGTCCACGCGCGGCGCCGATGGGTCGGTGAACCTCGCGCCTTACAGCTTCTTCAACGCCTTCAATTACCGGCCGCCGATCATCGGTTTCTCGAGCGTCGGGGCCAAGGACAGCCTGCGCAACGTTCGGGAAACCGGG
>DATJSR010000142.1:0-9740 GCA_035504015.1 Steroidobacteraceae bacterium | reverse complement strand
GGCTCGGTTTCGGCAACACTCGCGCCGCCGCGCTCGACGATGCGTGCCAGCGCGAGCGTCTGCGGCAGCAGCTGCTCGGCATAGAAGCGCGCGCTGCGCAGCTTGGCGGCATAGAAGTCGCGGTCGGGACCCGTCAGCCGCGTGGCCGCGAGCGCGGCCGCGCGCGCCATCAGCCAGCCCCCCAACGTGAACCCACACAGCTTCAGGAACGGCACCGCCACCGCGGCCGCCTGCACCGGCTGTGCGCGCGCCAGCGACAGCAGCGCATCGGTGGCTGCGCGCAGCTGCTGCAAGGCCTCGAGTGCCGCGGCACGCACGGGCTGCACGGGCGCGCCGCCGGACAGATGCTCGAGCTCGCGCTGCGCCAGATCGCACAGCTCGGTGAGCGCGTGCCCGCTATCGCGAGCGATCTTGCGCCCGATGAGGTCGTTTGCCTGGATGCCGGTGGTCCCCTCGTAGATCGCCGTGATGCGCACGTCGCGCAGATACTGCGCGGCGCCGGTCTCCTCGATGAAACCCATGCCCCCATGCACCTGGATGCCGATCGAGGCGGCCTCGATGCCGAGCTCGGTGGACCAACCCTTCACGATCGGAATGAGCAGGTCGCCGCGCGCCTGCGCGGCGGCGCGCGCCGCGGGATCGCGATGATGCTCGGCGATGTCGAGCTGACAGGCGGCGTAGCTGCTGAGCGCCCGCATCGCCTCGGCGCCAGACTTCATGCTGAGCAGCATGCGCTTCACGTCTGCATGCTCGATGATGGGCACCGGCCCCTCGCGACCGCTCGGCGAGCGGCCCTGCTGGCGGTTGCGGGCCCATTCCAGCGCATGCTGGAAGGCACGCTCGGTGAGCGCGTAGCCCTCGAGCCCCACGGACAGGCGCGCGCCGTTCATCATGATGAACATGTATTCGAGGCCGCGGTTCGCCTCCCCCACCAGATAGCCCACCGCGCCCGCGCGCTCGCCGAAGGCCATCACGCAGGTCGGACTCGCATGAATCCCGAGCTTGTGCTCGATCGACACGCAGCGCACGTCGTTGCGCTCCCCGAGCGTGCCGTCGGCGCGCACCAGCACCTTCGGCACGATGAACAGCGAGATGCCGCGCGTGCCGGCGGGGGCGCCCTCGATGCGCGCGAGCACCATGTGGATGATGTTCGGCGTGTAGTCGTGCTCGCCCCAGGTGATGAAGATCTTCTGCCCGAAGAGCCGGTAGTGATCGCCCTCGGGAACCGCCCGTGTGCGGATCAGCCCGAGATCCGAGCCTGCATGCGGCTCGGTCAGCACCATGGTGCCGCTCCATTCGCCGCGGGTCATCGCCGGCAGATAGCGCTGCTTCTGCTCGGCCGAGCCGGTGAGCTCGAGCGCGTGCGCCGCGCCGTGCGTGAGCATGGGACAGAGCTTGAAGGCGAGATTGGCCGAGGCCCAGATCTCCTGCACGGCCGTGGTGAGCATGCGCGGGGCGCTCTGCCCGCCGTAATCCGCGCTGCCGCCGAGCTGCGGCCACCCGGCCTCCACGAACTGCCGGTATGCCTCGCGGAAGCCGGGCGCGGTGCTCACCCCGCTCTCGCTCCAGCGCGCTCCGTGCTGATCGCCCGGGCGGTTGAGCGGGTCGAGCACGTCCTGTGCAAAGCGCGCCGCCTCCTCGAGCACGCTCGCCGCGACCTCGGCGGAGTAGTCGGCGAGCTCGCCGCAGCCGGCGAGCGATTGCAGTCCGATCAAATCGTTGATGACGAACTGCAGCTCGGCCAGGGGAGCACGATAGGTAGACACGGCTTCAGGCTCCTTGGCGCGCCCAGGCAGCCGGGTGCGCGAGGGCGGGCACGATATTGGCGGCGAGGAAATCGACGAACTGCTGCACACGACGATCCGCGAGGAGCTCCTGCGCGTAGACGGCCTGCAGCGTCGCGGCCGCGGGTAGCCGCCATTCCTCGAGCACGAGCTGCAGACGACCCGTGGCGAGGCCCTGGCGGCACAGGAACTCGGGCAGCAGCCCGATCCCCAGCCCCGCCGCCGTCGCCGCGTGCAGCACCGCCGGATCGTTGACGGCGAGCTTTGGCGCCAGGCGCACCTCGGCGCGCTGGGCGCCGCGGGTGAGCAGCAGCCGCAGCTCCGGCCCGTCGCCTTCGGGTGCGAGCAGCTCGTGGGCGCTCAGGTCTTCGGGTCGCTGGGGCGCGCCGTGCTGCTGCAGATACGCCGGTGTCGCGCAGAGGATTGCAGGCGGTGAGCCGAGCTCGCGCCGGACCATGCTCGGGGGTGCCTCGATGCGCGTGCCGACCGTGACGTCGCAGCCATCGGCGATGCCACCCGGGTGCATGATCACCTCGAGCGGAATGTCGGGAAAGCTCTCGAGGAAGCGCGGCACCAGAGGGCCGAGCAGCACGCGTCCGTAGGCCGGATCCGCCGCGACGCGCAACGCACCGAGCCCCGGGGCCTGCAGCCGCGAGATGTGCGCGCGCGCCGTCTCGGTATCCTCCACCAGGCGCTTGGCATAGGGATACACCAGGCGCCCGGCGGCGGTGAGCGACAGCCGCCGCGTGGTGCGCTCGAGCACCCGTACCCCGAGTGCGCGCTCGAGGTCGGCGATGGCGCGGCTGATGGCCGCCTTCGGTACACCGAGCGCGCGACCCGCTGCCGAGAAGCCGTTCAGGTCGACGACCTTCGCGAGCACCGCAAGCTGAGAGGGCATCCAGATTAGGTTCACGGCGTGCGCAATATAGCCCTGGCTGACCGCTATTGTTTCACTGGAGATTCGCGCGCGCCAGTGGGATGTACGGAACGGCATGGTGAGCAGCGCCGCGCTGTCGCCCGCACGCGGCGCATCGACTTGGCGAGCAACGCGCCTTGGGGGGCGGGGCTTTGGGTAGAATGCGCGCGGCCGAGCCGCGGTTGGCCGGCCTTTCAAGTCAGAGGGGAAATCATGCGAATCTCGATGCACACGATGACGGTCGATGCCTTCGTGCCGATGCTGGAGGGCCTGCGCAAGATCCTCGACAAGGCCGGGCAGCACGCGAGCGCCAAGAAGTTCGATTTCGCCGTGCTCGCACAGGCGCGCCTCTCGCCCGATATGTTTGGGCTGCTGAAGCAGGTGCAGCTCTCCTGTGACTTCGCCAAGAACTCGACGGCGCGCCTCGCCGGACAGGAGCCGCCGCGCTTCGAGGACACCGAGCAGACGCTCGATGAGCTCAAGACGCGCATCGCCCGCACGATCGACTATCTGCGCGGTGTGCGTGCCGACGCGCTCGAGGGCGCCGAGGACCGCGACATCAAGATTCCGCTGCCCAACAACCAGACGCTCGAGATGAAAGGCCTCGCGTTTCTGCGCGGCTGGGCGCTGCCGAACTTCTACTTTCACCTCGTCACCGCGTACGACATTCTGCGGCACAACGGTGTGGAGATCGGCAAGCGCGACTACCTCAATGCCTGAGGCGGTGTGGCTCGTGCCGGGCTGTGCCCGGCGCGAGCCACGATAAGTCAAGAATCCCCCGGCGTACGGTGCGGAGTGGCGTGGTGCGCCGCCCTCGGGGCGTCGTCCGAGCACAAAAAACCCTGTAGCGGCGCACAGAACGCGAGCAAGGTCACGGTGAGTCGCTCGGCGTCCTGCCACCCTACGAGCAGGTACTCGTGGTGAGGCGTACGGCCCATGCCAAGGCCAGCTCCACGCGACCGTGGTTCCGGGGTTTCTGAGTTGTCCACGCCCATCGCCAACCCGGCGCCGGCCGCAGACCCGGCTGCCCACTCCGCAACGGCCGAGTCGTTGGGCTGGCAACTGCGCGGAGCTCTGCCCCCACTGCGGCTGCACTCCGTCTCGATTTACGACCACACCGGTGAGGTGCGCTGGCTGTCCGAGGGCGCGCTCGGCCCGGACGAGCACGGCTTCGTGCAGGAAGCCCTGAGCACCATGTCGGCGCAGTCTCAGTCGCAGGCCTGCGAATGCGACTTCGGTGATGGTCGCGCCGCGGTGTTCCTCGCCGTGCGCTCCCCGCACGGGGACCTCATCGGGCTTGCGATGATCCTCATGGACGCGAAGTCCTGCCAGCCCGAGGGCCTGGGGGCACGCATCCTCACCGCGCAGGTACGCACGATCCTGCAGCGCATTGCCGTACTGTTGCGTCCGAGCGAGGCACCCCAGAGCGCTCCACCGATCCCCCTTCCCGACAGCCCCGCTCTTTCCGCGAGCGCGCCGCAGGCCCCGGCCGCGCGCCAGGCGCGTGCGAGCGAGCCACCGGCAAGCACAGCGCCCGCGCCCGGGTCCGCGCCGATCATGACGGCGCCGGCTCCGCCCGAGCGCCGGGCTCCCGCCGGCCGTGCCGTTCCCGGGCGGCCCGAGCAGCAGGAGCGCCGCCAGGCACCGCCCGTCAAACGTCCCCCGGCTACAGCACCGGCGGCACCCTCGGGCTCGGCAGCGAGCGCCTCACCAGGCAGACCGGCCTCCTCACCCGCGAGCTCGCCCTTTGCAGGGGCGATGCCCGAGAGGAGCTTCGGCTCGCTCGATTGGCCTGCGTCCGCCGCTCCCGCTGCCGCGGCAGACACGCCGAGCGCTGCCAGCGGGGGTGTCCTCGGCCCGAAGACGGTCGACTCGATGCTCTCGCAGACAGAGCCGCAGACGCATGCGCCGACGGGCCCGCAGAGCCCTGCCCAGCCGGCGGCGGGCCGCGGACCGCACTGGGCGGCTCCGGTCGAGCCCAGCTGGGCACCTCCGCCGGCGGCATCCCCCCGCCCGGCCGCACGCTCAGCCCCAGCGATGCCCCCGGTGCTCGCCCCGGCCGGCATCACGGCCCCGGTGCTGCCCCCCGGCGTCTCACCGCCCGTGCTTTCCCCCGCAGTCAGCGCCCCCCGCGTGTTGCCACCCCCCGGCGCACCCGTCACCACGGCACCGCTGGTCGTGCGACTTGCCGCTCAAGGCGCAGTGCCAGCGCCCGTGCAGGCGGCGAGCACCACGCGCACGACGGTGGCGCCGGGCACCCCAGCGGCCACCCCGACGAGCCGCGGCGTGCGCTCCGTCGGCGCACCGGAGATGGAGCTGTGGGTGCAAGAACTCGCGCTGCTGCGGCCCGGCGGGCGCACGCGCCGCTTTCACGTGCTGCCGCCGGAGAATCGCGCGGGCAGCGCTCATACGCGCACCACGATCACCGGCGCGGCGGCCGCACACCTGCTGCTCGATGGGCTCGAGGAGCTGCTCGGCTTTCTCGCCACGCACGCGGATCTGCAGGACCCGTTCAACTTCTCGATCGCCGTACCCCCGGCAGCGCTCGAGGTGGAAGAGCTGCCGGAGGCGATCGCCCGCTGCTTCCGCGCCTCGGGAGTGCAGCCTGATCTGATCGGCTTCGAGATCCCCGAGGCTCTGTGCGTGCAGCGACGCATGGGGGTCGAGCGGCTGATTCGCGCCATCGACAAGCTCGGCTGCGCGCTCGTTCTCGATGAGTTCGCCTTCGACACCGCGGCGCTCGAATTCCTGCGCAGCCGTGCACTGCGGGTGGTGCAGGTCGACACGCGACTGATCGCTGCGGCGCTGCGCGACAAGCTCGCGCAGGCGCGCGTCGTCGCCATTCTGCAGGCCGCGCGCGTGCTCGGCGTGCATTGCGTGGCGAAGAACGTCGAGGCGGAGACCACGCGGCGCTGGCTGACCGCCGCGGGCTTCGATCTCGCCTGCGGGCCTCTTTTCGAAGGCCCGCGGCTGCTGCGCTCGCTCACCCAGGCTGCCTCGCAGCCTGTCTGATCCTCTAGACTCACCCCCCGCGCGTGCCGGCCGAGGTGGCCGCAGGCACGGCGCATGCGCTCGCATCTGCGGCACGCATCTTACGCATGAGCACAGTGGAAGAGACCTGGGACGTGGCCGTGATCGGAGCGGGTGCAGCCGGTCTGCGCGCCGCCGCGACACTCTCCCGCGCTGGCCGGCGCGTGCTGCTGATCGAGGCGCGCGAGCGCATCGGCGGGCGCATTCTCACGCAGCAGCGGCCGGAGCTGCCCTTCCCGCTGGAGCTCGGTGCCGAGTTCATCCATGGTGAGGCGCCGGCGACCGCGGCGCTGCTGCGCGAGGCGGGCATTCCCGTGCTCGACAGTGCGGGCGAGCGCTGGACGCGGCGCGACGGTCAGCTCTCCCCGCGCGAGAGCCTTTTCGAGGATGTGCGGCGACTGTTGAGTCGAGCGCGACTGCTCGACAGTGATCTGTCCGTCGAGGACTTTCTCGCGCGCCAGGCCGCCGATCCGGCGCTCGCCGCGGCGTGCGCCTACGCGCGCATGATGGTGCAGGGATTCGATGGAGCAGACCCACGCCGGGCGAGCGTGCGAGCCATCGCCGAGGAGTGGGGTGGGGAGAGCCTGCAAGGCCAATACCGCCCCCTCGGCGGCTATGGCGCCGCGCTGACCCAGCTCGCGCGCACGCTCGATCCGCAGCTCACCCGGCTGATGCTCGGCAGCCGCGTACGGCAGGTCAGCTGGGACGCTCACGGCGTTCGCCTCACGGCCACCTCCGCACGGCAGGGCGTTCACATTCGCGCGCGCCGCGCGCTCGTCACCTTGCCGCTCGGGGTGCTCCAGTGCGCCGATAGCGATCCCGCGGCCGTGCGCTTCGAGCCGGCACTGACGCACAAGCGGGCCGCCCTCGAGGGATTGGCCAATGGCGCGGTCGTCAAGGTGTTGCTGCAATTTCGCAGTGCCTTCTGGGAAAGGCTGCAGCAGGGCCGCTATGCCGATGCGGGCTTTCTGCATGCCCCGGGGGAGGACTTTCCGACCTTCTGGAGCCAGCTGCCGCTGCGCGCGCCGCTGCTCACGGCATGGACGGGCGGTCCGCAAGCCGCCCGGCTCGCGGGGGTCGGGCGCGAGGACATCATCGAGCGCGCGCTCGCGAGCGCGGACCGGCTGCTCGATGCGCACGAGGCGTGCGAGCGCGAATTCGTCTGCGGCTACGTGCATGACTGGAGCGCAGACCCGAGCTCGCGAGGAGCCTACAGCTACATCGCCGTGGGCGGCAGCGACGCGCCGGCGCAGCTCGCCGAGCCGCTCGCAGAAACGCTCTTCTTCGCCGGCGAGGCCACCCACCCGGAGGGCGCCGGCACGGTGGAAGGCGCGTTGCAGAGTGCCGAGCGCGCCGCCCGCGACATCCTCGGACTCGCGGACCGCTAGCCGCGGCGAGCACGTGGGGTCGAGGTGCGGCCTCGGCGCGCGGCTCAGGCGCCGCCGGCGGGCACGCCTGCTCCCTGCGCGACCGAGCCCTCCCAGTCGTGCCCATCGAAGGGCACGATCAGCAGCCGCTCGATGGTTGCCTGCTCAAGGCAGCGGGCATTGACGCTGTAGCCCTGCGGATACGAGCGCGGTACATAGAAGGATTTGATGCCGCAGACCGAGCAGAACAGGTGCTTGGCGGTGCGGGTGTGGAACTCGTAGCTGCTGAGGGCCTCGGCGCCGCTAAGCAAGCGAAAGCGTGAACGCGGAACGATCAGATGCAGGAAGCCCGATTTGCAGCAGATCGAGCAGTCGCACTCATCCACTTGCAGCACCGCCGGTGCGTCGACCTCGAAACGCACCCGCCCGCAATGACACCCGCCCCGATGCGTGATGAGCGCCGATTCGGCGACCGTGTGGCTCATGAACCTCGGCTCCTGGCGCGGCCGGCCCCGGATCGCGGCCGAGCGTGCACTCGATGCCTCGAAGCGTAGCATGTGCGCGTGACAGCACGTCGCAAGGGCCGGCCGCGCGATCCCCTCGATGAGGGGCTGAGCGCGCTTGCGCCTCGTGCCTCGGTACCACACGAGTTCGTGCTCGAGGCACTGGCCTCGCTCGACATCGACACGCGGCGCATGTTCGGTTGCCTCGCCGTCTATGTGAAGGAGAAGATCGTGCTGATTCTGCGCGAGCGCGCTGACTACCCCGCCGACAACGGCGTGTGGCTCGCGACCACGGCGCAGCATCACGAGAGTCTGCGGCACGACTTCCCGCGCATGCGCTCGATCGGGCTGCTCGGGCACGAGGTGACGAACTGGCAGGTGCTGCCGGCCGATGCCGCGGACTTCGAGGAGGCGGCGCTGCGCGCCTGCCGCCTGATCGTGGCGCGCGACCCGCGCATCGGTAACATCCCGAAACGCCGGCGACGCCTCGCGAGAGCGTCCACCAAGGCTGCGAAGCGCAGGCCTCAGCCTCGCTGACGCGCCGAATTCACCAGGTACTGCGCTGGCACGCCCGTCTGCACGGCATGGCTCGCGCGGCGATGCCGCGAATCTGCTCCCCGTTACCGCTCAAACACCTCGGCAAGGTAGAGCTGCGTGTCCGGCCGTGCCTTCAGCAGCAGCGCGCCGCGGCGCGGCCCTTCGACGAGCAGGACATCCTCGTGGTCTAGCCGCCACGGGCCCTCGTCGGCATCCGCGCCCTTCTCTGCCACATCGATTGCCAGGCTTCCCCGGCGGCAGAGCAGTGCGCTCACGGTGGCTGACGGCTGCCATGCCGCGCCGGCCGCGATGCTGAGGCGCCGCAACAGCCCGCGATAGCGGGCGCGGCGGATCATCAGATTGAGATCCTTGGCCGGGCTCTCGAGTGGCGTGGCGCTCACCCGCTGCTCGCCCGCAAATTCAATCGCCTCCTGCTCCGGACCGAGCCGCAGCCCCGGAGCGTCCCCGATCTCGAGTCGCACGCTGCCCTCGAGCATCAGCAGCCAGCGCTCGATGCCGGGAAAAGCGGAGAAGGGTGCGGGCGCATCGAGCTGCGCGATGCTGAGCCGCACGTCGAAGCGCTCGAGGCTTGCCCCTTCGGGAGCGATCAGTAGCTCCATCGTGCTGCCGCAGCCATTGCGCCAGGGCATGCGTCGATGCGTGGTTGCTCGCAGGATGTACATATCCGGTGTGGCTGCGGGGCGGCGCTGTCTTGCGCTGGTGGCCCGTCGGCTTTCAGTGCCCTACCGCCCCCCCGATGATCGCCGGATTCGTGCCGGTGACGCCGCCCGTACGCTGCACATTCTCGATAAAACGTTGCGTGCTCTCCTGCTCGGCTTGCACCTGCGCCCGCGTGAGGCACACCTCCTTCATCTGGATGTGCGAACCGAGCATTTTCTCGCTCCGACAGAAGCGCTCCTGGCCGTTGACTACGGTGCGCCGATAGCCGTTGATCGTGATCTGCTGCGGCGGCGTGGAGCCGATCTGCGCAGAGGTGGCAGACGCCGCGGCGCCCGAGGTTGGCGCCGCCGCTGTACGCGGCGCGGCGAACGTCACCTCGGTCGGTGCCATCGAAACCTGAGTAGGAGTGGAGGTGCTCTCGGGCGCCAGGGGGCCTGTGGCCGCAGTGCGCTGGCTCGCACTGAGCTCCTGCGCCCGCTTGCGGTCTTTCGCAGCCTCAGCGAAGCGCCGCAGACGCTGGGCAGCCAGGGCGCGGTTGAACAGGACCACAGACTCGTTCGGTTCGAGCTTCAGGCTGGCGGAATAATCCTCGTACGCCGCGACGAGCTCGCCCTTATCGAGATGGACGTTGCCGCGCTTGAAGTACGCGAGGGCGTTGCTCGGATCGGCCTCGATGACCTGCGTGTAATCACTGAGACTCGCCTCTAGGCGCTTGCCGGCATAGTCCGCATTCGCTCTACCGAGCAGCGCCAGCACGTTTTGCGGCTCCCTCTGCAGCGCGGCGTCGAAATCGGCGCGCGCGTCATCCTCGCGCTGCAGATGCAGGTAGGCATCCCCGCGATCGAGATAGACCGTCACCGAGGGTGCGAGCGCGAGGCTGCGCGTGTAGTCGGCGACCGCGCCCGTGAAATCCCCCAGCTTC
>DATJSR010000141.1:0-8464 GCA_035504015.1 Steroidobacteraceae bacterium | reverse complement strand
GCCGCGGCCGATCTCATCCATGAGGATGAGGCTGCGCGCCGAGGCGTTGTGCAGGATGCTCGCCGCCTCGGTCATCTCGACCATGAAAGTGGAGCGCCCGCCGGCGAGATCGTCGGCGGCGCCGATGCGCGTGAAGATGCGATCGAAGGGGCCGATGACGGCGCGCTCGGCCGGCACATAGCTGCCGACGTGCGCCAGGATGACGATGAGCGCGGTCTGGCGCATGTAGGTCGACTTACCGCCCATGTTGGGTCCGGTAATGATGAGCATGCGCCGTGAGCCGGTGAGCCGCAGATCGTTGGGGACGAAGGAGCCCGCGAGGAAGCGCTCGACCACGGGATGGCGCCCACCCTCGATCTCGAGCCCCTCCTGCTCGACCAGCGTGGGCTCGCTCCACTGTGAGAGCGCCGCCCGCTCGGCGAGACTTGCGAGCGCATCGACCTGTGCCAGCGCCGCGGCCGTCGCCGAAAGCCCCGCGAGCTGCTCGATGAGCTTGCTCAGCAGCTCCTCGTAGAGCTGGCGCTCGCGTTGCAGGGCCCGCTCGCGTGCACTCAGCACCCGGTCCTCGAAACCCTTGAGCTCCGGGGTAATGAAGCGCTCGGCGGACTTCACCGTCTGGCGGCGCAGGTAGTCGCGCGGCACGCGCTCGGCATCGCGCCGGGAGACCTCGATGAAGAAGCCCTGCACGCGATTGAACCCGAGCTTCAGGCCCGCGATCCCCGAGCGCTCACGCTCGCGCCGCTCGAGCTGCAGCAGGAACTCATCGGTGTGGGATGCGATACGTCGCAGCTCGTCGAGCTCGCCGTCGTAGCCGCTGGCGATCACATCGCCCTCGCGTAGCAGCGTGCTCGGCTCGAGCGCAATGGCCCGCTGCAGCAGCGCGAGCACTTCCGCGTGCTCCTGGATCTGAGCGAGCAGCTGCTGCAGGAGCGGGGAGTCGATGCTTCCAAGGCTCGTGCGCAGCGCCGGCAGCACCCCGAGCGCGGCGCGCAGCCCCGTGAGATCGCGCGGGCGCGCCGAGCGCAGCGCCACGCGCGCGAGCACCCGCTCGAGATCGCCGACCTGGCGTAGCCTCTCCTGCAGGCCCTCATGGCGCTGCCGGTCGATGAGCGCGCCGAGTGCCTGATAGCGGGTGCGCAGCGTCAGCGCATCCCGCAGCGGGCGGTTCAACCAGCGACGCAGCTCGCGCGATCCCATCGCCGTGGCGCAGCGATCGAGCAGCGCGAAGAGCGTCGCCTCGGGGTTGCCCGAGAGGCTCGTATCGAGCTCGAGATTGCGCCGGGTCGCCGCATCGAGAATGAGCGCATCCGAGCGCTCCTCCACCGTGAGCCCGCGGATATGTGGCACGGCGGACTTCTGTGTGTCGCGCACGTACTGCAGCAGTGCGCCCGCCGCACGCAGGGCGAGCGGCAGCTCGTCCACGCCGAAGCCCTTGAGGTCGAGCGTACCGAGCTGATCGGTGAGCAGTCGCGAGGCGCTCGCGAGCTCGAAGTGCCACGGCGGCCGCGTGCGCGTGCTCGCGGCGGCCGCCAGCAGCGCGGGGACGTGCGTTGCATCCTCGGGCAGCAGCAGCTCCGCCGGATGCAGTCGCTCGAGCTCTGCGGCGAGCGCCGCATCGCCGCGCGACTGCAGTAGCGTGAAGCGACCGGCGGCGAGATCGAGCCAGGCAAGACCGAAATGCTCCGCATCGCGCACCAGCGCTGCGAGCAGAGTCTCGCGGCGCGCATCGAGCAGTGCATCCTCCGTCACCGTCCCGGGTGTGACGACGCGCACCACCTCGCGCTCGATGGGGCCCTTGGACTTTGCGGCATCCCCGAGCTGCTCGCAGATCGCCACGCACTCGCCCTGACGCACCAGCCGCGCGAGATAGCTCTCGACCGCGTGTACCGGCACGCCCGCCATCGGGATCGGCTGTCCGGCGGACTGCCCGCGTGCGGTGAGCGTGATGTCGAGCAGCGACGCGGCGCGGCGCGCATCCTCGAAGAAGAGCTCGTAGAAGTCGCCCATGCGGTAGAAAAGCAGCGTCTCGGGGTACTGCGCCTTGACGCGCAGGTACTGCTGCATCACGGGGGTATGCTCTGAGGCTTTGTCGTTCAATTTCTTCTTGGCTGACTGTTGTAGGGGCGGCGCATCGAGCAGCTTGGGCATACCATGTGCTTGGGGCAAACGCACGGCGTCAAGTGCCGGTCTCGCCTGCGTCGGCGCGCCGGGGCATTCCCAAGAGGCATGCACTGGCGCTGCAGTTGTGGCTCGGGGCGGCAAGTCTAGCAGCTCGGGCTGTACTGCCTCCCGGCGCCGCCAAACGGAAAGGAGCGCGAAAATGCGTCACTGCGGCATGCGGCGCATCAGTATCGTGAGCGCAGCCTTGTGGCTGTCTGCCGGTGCGCAGATGGCCTCGGGCGCCGAGCACACCCTGATGCGATTCCCAGCCCTCTATGGCGATACGGTCGCGTTCGAGGCGCATGGCAACCTGTGGGCCGTTGCGCGCACGGGCGGTGTCGCCCGACGCCTGACGGCCGATGCGGGTTACGACCTGATGCCGCGCTTCTCGGCCGATGGTCGCTGGCTTGCGTTCACCGCGAGCTACCAGGGCAATCGGGATGTCTATGTCATGCCCGCAGGCGGCGGCGAGGCGCGCCGTCTGACCTTTCACTCGGACGTGGTCGACAGGGCGCCCGACCGCTGGGGACCGGACAACATGGTCGTCACCTGGACGCCGGACTCGAAGGACATCGTATTCCTGTCGCGGCGCAGGTCGCAGCATTCGAGCGAGCCGCAGTTATTTGAGGTTCCCGTGACAGGAGGATTGGCGACCCCACTGCCGCTCGACAGCGGCGGCCTCGCCAGCTACAGCCCCGACGGCCAGGCGATTGCTTACAACCGTATCTTTCGCAACTTCCGCACCTGGAAGCGCTACGACGGTGGCATGGCGCAGGATGTCTACACCTACAGCTTCCCCACCCGCACGCTCGAGCGCATCACCACCTGGAAGGGTACCGACACTGCACCCATGTGGTACAGGCGCAAGATCTACTTTCTCTCCGACCGGGACGCCGTGCGGCGGGAGAACATCTGGGCCTATGATCTCGACAGCAAGCAGTTCAGCGAGATTACCCACTTCACCGACTACGACATCGACTTCCCGAGCCTGAGTGCGGATCGGGAGCGCGGTGCGGGCATCGTCTTTCAGCAGGGTGGCTCTCTCTGGATTCTGGATCTGCCCTCCGAGCAGCTGCACAGACTCGAGGTCGTCGTGCCCGACGATGGCGTGCGCACCGGAGTGCGCTTCCTCGATGGGAGCAAGTACATTCGCGAGCACGACACCGCACAGCAGACCGACTATGCGCTGGCGCCCAACGGCAAGCGGGTGCTCTTCTCCGCGCGTGGCGACATCTTCAGCCTGCCTGCAGAGCACGGCGCGACGCGCGATCTCACGGATACGAGCAACGCCGACGAGGATCATCCGAGCTGGTCACCTGACGGCAAGACGATCGCGTACACCACCGACATCGACGGCGAGCAGCAGATCGCAACGCGCCCCGCAGAGGGGGGACCGCAGCGCATCCTCACCCACTTCACCAGCGGATTTCTCTACACCCCGGTCTGGTCGCCCGACGCCAAGCACCTCGCCTTCGCCGATGGCAACCAACGGCTATGGCTGCTCGATCTCGCAAGCGGCGCGACGAGCCAGGTCGCCGAGGATCGCTACACCGAGATTCACGATCAGAGCTTCTCTCCGGACGGCCGCTGGCTCGCCTACAGCCTCACCCGCGACAACCAGCAACGCGGCATCTGGATCTACTCGCTCGAGTCCGCCAAGGCGCAGCTCGTCTCGGATGTGCTCGGCAACGATTTCGACCCCGTGTTCTCTCCGGACGGGAAGTACCTCTACTTCGTCTCCTCGCGCCACGAGAATCCCACCTTGAGCGAAGTGGAATTCGATGCGGCAATGCTCGAGATGGACGGTATCTACGTGGCAACCTTGCGCAAGAGCGAGCGCTCCCCGTTCGCACCGCGCTCGGATGAGGGCGCGGTCGAGCCCGAGAAGCCCAAGCCCACGCCCTGGAAGCCAGGCGCCTCGGCGCCGATTCAGATCGACTTCGACGGTCTCATGGGACGTGCAGTACCGCTGCCGATCCCTGCGGCGGACATTGCAACGCTCGGGGCGCGGGGGGACAAGCTCACCTATCAAACAGCCCCGCCGCAGATGATCGAGGGTCCGCTGCCCGGTGAGAAGTCGGCCCTCCACCTGTACGACCTTAGCGAGCGCAAGGATGGCATCATCGCCGAGGACCTGAGCACCTACAGCCTCTCGGCCGATGGCACGAAGGTGCTCTACAAGAAAGTCGGCCCCGGCGATCACTACGAGATCATCGATGCCAAGGTGCAGGCGGATGGCCCTGCGCCCAAGCCCATTGCGCTCGATCTTTCGCACATGCTGATGCGCATCGTGCCGACCGAGGAGTGGGCGGAGATGTTTCACAATGCCTGGCGACTCGAGCGCGACCTGTTCGTCAATTCACGCATGAACGGCGTCGACTGGCCGGCCGTTCGCGAGGCCTACGCCAAGCTGCTGCCGCTCCTCGGCTCGCGCGAGGATCTCACCTATCTCATCGGAGAGGTTCAAGGCGAGCTCGGCAACTCGCACACCTATGCGGGGGGCGGCGACGAGGACGACCTGACACCGCCTGCACCGACACCGCTGCTCGGGGTGGATTTCGCGCTCGACGGCGCCACCGGACTGTATCGCTTCGCCAAGATCTACCCCGGTGACAACACCCGCCCCGAGTTTCGCAGCCCCCTCACCGAGCCCGGCCTCGACGTGCATGTGGGCGATTATCTGCTCGCTGTCAACGGCCATGAGCTGCGGGCACCCGTGGATCCGGACAGTCTGTTCGCAGGGCTGGGCGCGCAACCGCTCACGCTCACGGTGGCACCGAGCGCGGCGGGACAACGCCGCGAGGTGACCGTGGAGCCGATCACCAACGAGCTCTCGATACGGCAGAGGGCGTGGATCGATCAGAACCGCCAGACCGTCGATCGGCTCTCCGGCGGCCGTATCGCCTATGTGTACATGGCCGACATGGAGAGGCTCGGGATGGAGCAGTTCGTGCGGCAATTCTTCCCGCAGCTCAACAAGCGTGCGCTCATCGTCGATGATCGCTGGAACGGTGGCGGTTTCATCGACCAGATCGTGCTCGAGCGATTGCGGCGAATACTGGTCGGCATGGACACCAATCGCGAGCGAACTCCGACCACTCTGCCCCAGCAATTGATCGCCGGCCCCAAGGTGTGTCTGCTCAACCACTTGTCAGCCTCCGATGGAGATCTCTTTCCGTACAACTTCCGCAAGTACGGCCTCGGACCGCTGATCGGGACGCGCACCTGGGGGGGTGTGCGAGGCATTCGCGGCGAGTGGCAGCTGCTCGACGGCGGCTATATCACCGTGCCCGAGGACAGCATCTACGGGCTGCATTCCGAATGGGTGGTCGAAAATCACGGGGTCGATCCCGATATCGAGGTGGACACCGACCCCGCTCAGCTCCTCGCAGGCCACGACGCACAACTCGAGGCCGCGGTCGATTACCTGCTGAAGGAGCTCGCGAAAAATCCCGGCGGGTTGCCGCCACCACCCCCGCTCCTGCCGGCGTATCCTCCCGACGGACAGGTGCCCCCACCGACTTTCAGCAGCCAGGGGCAACCCCGAGGCTAGACTTGCCCGCATGGTAGGCAGGGGAACGAGCGCCGCGGCGCCCAGCGACGCCGCGCTGCTGCGTCTGGCGCAACGTCTTGGACGTGCGCTCGAGAGTGCGCAGTGGCGGCTGGCCGCGGCCGAGTCCTGCACGGCCGGCTGGGTGGCCAAAGCCATCACCGACGTGGCCGGCAGCTCGCGGTGGTTCGAAAGCGGCTACGTCACCTACTCGAATGGCGCCAAGATGCGCGAGCTCGGCGTGCCCGCGCGCACGCTCGCCCGCTATGGCGCGGTGAGCGCGCAGACCGTTCAGGCCATGGCGCGCGGTGCGCGGCGCCGGGCAGGTGCGGATATCGCCATCGCGGTGAGCGGTATCGCCGGGCCCGATGGGGCCGTTCCCGGCAAGCCCGTCGGAACGGTCTGGTTCGGTCTCGACGTGCGCCGCGGCCAGCCCATCGTCGGGACCGCGCATAGACGCTTTCGCGGGGACCGCGAGGCGGTGCGCCGCAAGTCCGTCGCCTGCGCGCTGCGACTGCTCGCGCGGCAGCTGCGGCATGCGCCGTGAGGCTGTTCTTCGCGCTGTGGCCCTCGGCTGCCCTACAGGCCGCCCTTGCGAGCGCCGCGCGCGCGACGCTCGTCGATCTCGAGGGAGCACGTGCCGTCCCAAGCGAGCAATTGCACGTGACGCTTGCGTTTCTCGGCGTCGTTGCACCCGAGCGGCTCGAGGCAGCCCAGAGCGCTGCCAGCGAGGCTCTCGAGGCCTATGCGTTGGCGAGTGCCGGCGGCCAGCCGCCGGGTGTGCGGCTCGGATTCGAGCGGCTCGAGCACTGGCGACGCGCCCAGGTTCTGTGCGCAACCGCGACCGCCCCACCGGCTGCCCGGTCACTCGCCGCGGCGCTGCGGCACGCGCTGCTGCGCGCCGGTTTCACGCCGGATCTCAAGCCCTTCCGCGCGCATGTGACGCTGGCGCGTCATGTTCGGCGCGCGCCGGCCGAGCAGCCATTCCACGCGGTCATCTGGCCGCTCGAGTGTCTCGCGCTCGTCGAGAGTGAGACGCGGCCCGAGGGCTCCCTATACAGTATTCGCAGCAGCTGGACACTGAGCGCGTGAGGCGCGCGCGCGGAAAAATCACGCGTATGCACAGCTTCAGGCGCCCCGGCGTACGGGCCTTTATGGGATAATCTTCGCATGGGGATCGCGAGGACATTTGAAATGGATGAGAACCGCAAGAAGGCCTTGAACGCGGCGCTCGGACAGATCGAGAAGCAATTCGGCAAGGGCTCGGTGATGCGTCTTGGCGATGCGCCGGCAAGCTGGGACGTGGAGGCTGTCCCGACGGGCTCGCTCGGCCTCGACATCGCGCTCGGGGTCGGCGGTCTGCCGCGCGGTCGCGTCGTCGAGATCTTCGGTCCCGAGGCCTCCGGCAAGACCACCCTCACGCTGCAGGTCGTCTCGGAAGTGCAGCGCCGCGGCGGCACCGCAGCCTTCGTGGACGCCGAGCATGCCCTCGATCCTGCCTATGCCGAGAAGCTCGGGGTCAACGTCGCCGACCTGTTGGTGTCGCAACCGGATACGGGGGAGCAGGCCCTCGAGATCACGGACATGCTCGTACGCTCGGGTGCGGTGGACCTGGTGGTCATCGATTCCGTGGCGGCGCTCACGCCCAAAGCCGAGATCGAGGGTGAGATGGGCGAGATGCAGGTGGGCCTGCACGCGCGGCTCATGTCGCAGGCGCTGCGCAAGCTCACCGGCAACATCAAGCGCTCGAACACCATCGTCATCTTCATCAACCAGATCCGCATGAAGATCGGCGTCATGTTCGGCAATCCCGAGACCACCACCGGTGGCAACGCCTTGAAGTTCTACTCCTCGGTGCGGCTCGACATCCGCCGCATCGGCGCCATCAAGAATGGCGAGGAAGTCGTCGGTAACATGACCCGCGTCAAAGTGGTCAAGAACAAGGTGTCTCCTCCCTTTCGCGAGGCCGAGTTCGAGATCATGTACGGACAGGGGATCTCGCGCGAGGGAGAGATCATCGAGCTCGGCTCTCAGCAGGGCATCATCGAGAAGTCCGGCGCGTGGTATAGCTACAAGGGCGAGCGCATCGGTCAGGGCAAGGACAATGCCCGGCTGCATCTGCAGCAGCACCCCGAGGTCGCCCGCGAGATCGAGGAGCAGCTGCGTGCCAAGCTGCTGCCGGTGCGCCAGGCACGCAACGGCGATCAAGCCAATACGGCCTGAGGCAGCACTCGGGCACATTCTGCTTGCCAGCGCCGGCTCGCACCACAGCCGACGCGCGCCGCGCCGCGGTGGCTTTGCTCGCCCGCCGCGATTTCTCGAGCGCCGAGCTGCACGCCCGGCTCGAGTCGCGGGGCTTCCCCACGCAGCTGATCGAGGAGGCGCTCGCGCAGCTGCGCGCCGAGCGGGTGCTGGACGACGCGCGCTTTGCCGAGAGCTATGCCACGGGCCGTGCAGCGCGCGGACAGGGACCGGTTCGCATCGAGGCCGAGCTGCGGGCGCTCGGCGTGCCGCCCGAGCTCATCGAGGCGGCGCTCGCGGGTGTCGCCGACTGGGCGGCACTCGCCCGCAGCGTCCGCGCGCGCCGTTTCGGGCCTTCAGTGCCCGATGCCAGGGGCCTGCGGGCCCGGCAAGCGCGTTTTTTGCAGTATCGGGGCTTTTCATCGGATCATATCCGTTTGGCCCTGGGCCCCGACCTCGACCTGGACTGATACCTTGAGCACCTCGCTTCCCAGCAGTGCGGCGGAGCTGCGC
>DATJSR010000140.1:0-5571 GCA_035504015.1 Steroidobacteraceae bacterium | reverse complement strand
GTCTGCGTGAGTCCGAAGGGCGTGAGGTCGGAGTCGTTGATCCAGTTGGTGGTGTAGGTACGGTAGGCCCAGATGTACTTGAAATGCAGTGCGTCCGTGATGTCCCAATCGAGGGTGGCGGAGGTGCCGTATTCCTCGAGCGTCTGCTGCGGGTTATAGGACTGCCCCGTGACGATGTCGCCGAAGCTGGCATAGTTGTCCCACGGGCTCGGCGATACGAAATGTGGATTGCAGGGCTGGCCATTGCAAACACCGGCGTAGTTCATGCCGTAGAGCGTGTAGATGACGCCAGGGAGGTGAAAGGGACCGAGTGTGCAGCCCTGGCTGTAGCAGTTATTGGCAAGGTCGAAGGGTCCACCATAGGGTGTCAGCAGGGTCTGCAGCGGCGGCTCGTCCGCCTGCTTGTAGTAGAAGGCGTTGACGTTGACCTCCACACCCGACATCGGCAGATAGCGGAGCATCCCACGGAGCTGCTTGTGATCGAAGCCTCCGAGGCCTCCGAGTGCGCAGCCCGTTCCCTGCAACGGCGAGACCGACTCGGGGAGTGTCCCATACACCGAGACCGGCTGGCCCTGGGCCTTCATCTCGCAGGTGAAATCGAGATAGTGGCCGACCGAATCCTCGCTCCGATCGGTCGCTACCACACGCACGAAGAGCTTCTCGGGAATGAGCGATGCATTGCCGATGCCCACGAACTCGGTGCGATGTTTCTCGCCATAGGTGACCTGCACCGAGCCCGAGTCGTTGTCTTGAGGCTTATTGGTGATCAGGCGGATGGCCCCGCCGAGCGAGTTCATGCCAAATAGCGTGCCCTGCGGCCCATTCGCGACCTCCACACGGTTGAGGTCGGCCGTATCGAGCGAGGAGCCGGTGAGCGATCCCTGGTACACGTCATCGACGTACACACCGACCGTCGGCTGGAAGGAGTAGTCGAAGTCGGTCTGTGTGAACCCGCGCAGCCCGATAGTCTCGGTCGGACCGAAGTTGCTCACGGGCTGGCGGAAGTAAGCGTTCGGGATCTCGTTGCCGAGGTCGTTGAGGTTCTCGAGCGCCTGCTCCTGCAGATCCGTGGCCGTGATGGCGGTGATCGACAGCGGAGTCTGTTGCAGATTCTCCTGGCGATAGCGGGCGGTGACCACGATCTCCTCCAGCCCGTTGTCGGCGTCGGAGGCGCCCTGCGCAGCCGGCGCAGGGGTGGTCTGCTGCGCGCTCGGGGGCTGCGCTTGCTGCGCCAGGGCCGCTCCGCACCACAGGCTGGCGACGCACGCAAGTACGCTGCACAGAGTGACTGTGACGATTGATCGACGAACCAGTGTTGCAACCCTGTGCGGGTTGCGTGGGCGTGCCACGCGCATGATCCCCCCCTGATGAGAGCAAGCCGTCGTTTTGTTACAGTCTGCCTCGATTCCGCCGGTGCAACAAGGGTGATAGCGTGTTGTTTTCGCAACAAGTGCCGCGCCGGAGCGTCGCGGTGACAGCGATCGGCGACGCGGCCTACGCGGTTGCCAAATCAACGTGGCCGCGTATGAGTCGAGGTGCACGGCTCTGCATACCGGCAGTCGCGGCGCTCGCCCTGGGACTGCTGCCCGCCGCTCGCTGCCGTGCCTCGCCCGCCAACACCGCGATCCCCGCTTTCAGCGCGCAGCAGCTCGCTGCTTATCCGCGTGACGGTTGGCTCACCAACGGCGGTAGCCTCTCGAATCAGCGCTACTCCCCGCTCGAGCTCATCGACCGCGACAACGTCGCGCGGCTCAAGGCGCGCTGGCGCGCCTCCCTCAATGGCTCGGGGCTGAATCCGCGCGACGGCAACCAGGCACAGCCGCTGGTGTACCAGGACACGATCTATGTGAGCACCGGCGAGGGCGATGTCTTTGCCATCGATGTGGACAGCGGCAGGGTGCGCTGGGAATTCACCGCTCACGTGGATCCCAAGGTCGCCCGTCCCTGCTGCGCTTGGCCCGGCCGCGGTGTCGCGATCGGTGAGGGCAAGGTTTTCGTCGGCGAGCTCGATGCGCGCCTGATCGCGCTCGATCAGTACACCGGCAAGGTGCTCTGGTCGGTGCAGGCTGAGGACCCTCGACAGGGCTATGTGATCGCGAGCGCCCCACTCTATTACGACGGGCTCGTGATCAGCGGCTTTGCCGGCAGCGACATGGGTACACGGGGGCGCATCAAGGCCTACGATGCCGCCACCGGAGCGTTGCGCTGGACCTTCTACACCGTGCCAGGGCCGGGCGAGCGCGGGCATGAGAGCTGGCCTGCGAACAGCGATGTATGGAAGCACGGGGGAGCGGCAATCTGGCAGACGCCTGCGCTCGATCCGCAGCTCGGGCTGCTCTATTTCTCGACCGCCAATCCCGGGCCGGTGCTCAACGGCAACATCCGTGCCGGCGACAATCTCTTCAGTGTCTCGATCGTTGCGATCGAGGCCAAGACGGGCAAGTACCGCTGGCATTTCCAGCAGGTGCACCACGACATCTGGGACTACGACTCGGCCAACCCGGTGGTGCTGTTCGATGCCCCCTACGGTGGGCAGATGCGCAAGGCGCTGGCGCAGGCTGCAAAGACCGGCTGGGTCTACATTCTCGATCGGGTGACCGGCAAACCGCTCATCGGCATCGTCGAGCGCCCGGTGATGCAGGAGCCGCGGCAGCGCACCTCCCCCACGCAGCCCTTTCCGGTCGGCGATGCGCTCGTGCCTCAGGAGATCGACATGGCCCCGGAGGGCTTCGATCTCATCAATCACGGTCGCATCTTCACCCCCTTCTCGCAGCACCCGGCGGTGTGGAAACCGCTCGCTGCGGTCAACTGGCCCCCGAGCTCCTACGATCCATCGCTTCACAGGATGTTCATCTGCGCCCAGGACTCGCTCTGGGGCGCGGTGGGCGGGGATCCCAACTACCCGGTCGAGCCCGGCGCGCTCTACTCCGGTAGCGTCGTGCAGCGCTTTGCCGCGCCCCGGCGCGGCGTGTTCGCCGCGCTCGATGTCACCACCAACCGCCTGGTGTGGCGCCAGCAATGGGTGGACAGCTGCTACAGCGGCTCGGTGGCGACCGCAGGCGGTCTGGTGTTCGTGGGCCGCAACGACGGGCGGCTCACGGCACTCGATGAGCGCAACGGCCACAAGCTGTGGGAATTTCAAACCGACGGTGGCGTCAATGCGCCCGCGAGCGTCTTCGAGCACGCGGGCAAGGAGTACGTGCTGGTGCTCGCCGGGGGCACCACGCTCGCCGGCAGCAAGCATAGCGACGGCCTGTGGCTCTTCTGCCTCGACGGCACGCTGCCCTCGATGCCGCGCGGCTCGGCGGATCCGGGGCCGCAACGCATGGGACCCGCACCGACCGCAGCCGAGTCACCCGAGCAGCACGCGCAGAACGTGGCCCACGGCAAGGAGATCTATCAAACGACTTGCGTGGTCTGTCACGGAGAAAGCGGACAAGGCGGCTCGCATGGTGGCGCGCGGCTCACGAGCGCTCTGACGCGACAGACGGTGACCACGGTGGTCGGCTACGGCCGCAACGACATGCCGGCCTTCGGCGCCTCCTTCAAGCCCGAGGAGCTGCAGGCGCTCACCGACTACGTGCTGCAGCTTGCCGCGAGCCACCCGGCGGACAAATGAGCTGACCGGGGCGGCGCTCCAGGGCGGCGCTCTAGGGCGGCGCTCTAGGGCGGCGGGCGCTTGGCGAGCACGCTGCTGATGTACTCCGCCACATCGTTGAGCTCATCTGCGGAGTAGACCTGCGCGAATGCGGGCATGTTGTTGTGGCCGGCGCTCGCGGTCTCGAGGATGGCACTGCGCGTGAGTCCATTGACGAGCTGCGGCCCACCGCCCTGCCCGCCCCGGCCGGATTCCCCGTGACACGGCACGCAGGCGGCGCGGTAGATGCGCGCGCCGTTGAGAGGATCGGGGGGGCGCGTGGGCAGGGGCACCGGCGCCGCAGCCGCCGCCCGACCGAAGGCCGCTGCCATCGCGCCCCCGCCGCCGATGGCGTGGGCGTTGCCGAGCGAGGGTATCTTGCCATCGAGGGAGAACATCCAGATCCCATCGCCACGCTTGCCGTTGGCAAAGACCCCACCGCCGGCGTGCACCACAACGTACTGCTTGCCCTGCTCCTCGAAGGTGGTGGCGGTGGTGTTCACGCCCGCATCGGTCATGAACTCCCACAGTTTGGCGCCGTTGCGACTATCGAGCGCGGTGAGCCGCCCATCGCTGCGCCCCACGAAGAGCAAGCCGCCGGCCGTCACGATCGAGCCGCTGTAGCAGATCTCGCGCCACTGCTGCCGCCAGGCGAGGCGGTTCGAGGTGACATCGAGCGCTGCAAAGATCCCCGCATCGTTGGCCTGTGCCTGACCGAAGGTGCCACCCATGTACACCTTGTTGTCGCCGGGTGTCTCGAGGTGCTCGCGCGCAATGAAGCTGCTGATGCGATCGCTCGCGCAAACGTACAGCAGGTGCGAGCTCGGGTCGTAGGAGCTCGGTGGCCAGTTCGCCCCGCCCATGGTCGCCGGCTTCACCATGATCATCCGCGTCCAGTACGGAGTGAAGATACGGCCGTGATTGGGTAGCTCGCCGGCGGCATCGACGGGTGCTCCCTCCGGAGCGATGTCGATCTGCTGGGGAACGATGGCATCGCCCAGCGGATACGGCTGCGTCGCCGCCGTCGCCTGCCGCGGCTCCTGAGGCACGGGACGCTCTTCGATCCCGATCAGCGGCTTGCCTGTTTGGCGATCGAGGATGTATGCCCAGCCGGTCTTTGATACCTCCACCAGCCCCTTGCGCATGCGTCCGCCGACGGGCGCATCGAACAGCACCACCGGGTTGGGCGAGTCGTAGTCCCAGATATCGTGGTGCACCTGCTGGAAATGCCAGCGGTACTTGCCCGTCTTTGCCTCGATCGCGACGATCGAAACGGTGAACAGATTGTCACCCGGACGCACGGCACCCCAGAGGTTCGGGCCGGGGTTGCCCGTCGAGAAATACAGCAGACCGAGCTGCGGATCGACGGCAGGGGTCTGCCACACCGCCGCGCCGCCGCGCTGCCACGCATCGCTGTCCTGCGGCCAGCTCTCGTGGCCGATCTGCCCCGGGCCCGGGACGGTATAAAAAGTCCAGCGCAGAGCGCCGGTTTTGGCGTCGTAGGCCTTGATCCGCCCGCGAACCCCCATCTCCCCGCCGCTGAAGCCGGTGATGACCATGCCGTCGTAATAAAGAGGAGCCGCCGTGATGGAGAAGCCCTTGTGCCAGTCCTCACCGCTCACCCACAGCACCTTGCCCGTGCGCTGATCGAGCGCGACCAGCTTCGCATCGAGCTGGCCGACGTAGATGCGTCCAGCGCCCATCGCGACACCGCGGTTCGAGCGCCCGATCGGGGTACCGGCTTTGGAATCGGGATTGCCGTGATAGGTCCAGAGGATGCGCCCGCTCTGCACGTCGAGGGCGAACACATCGTCCGCGCCGTTCGATGCGTAGAGCGTTCCTGCGTACTCGAGAATCTGCGTCTGCCCGGAGTTGCCCGGGCCGGTGCCCGACCCCATGCCGGTGCGCCACAGCGCCTTCAGTCCCGCCACATT